>JAGRIK010000027.1 GCA_020443325.1 Halioglobus sp. | reverse complement strand
GTTGGTCGTTGTCGTAGCGCAGACAACGGGCACGACGGTCGTCATCGGACAACGGGACAGCATTCAATGCATTGTTCAGGCGCACGATATCCTCGGCAGGTATCTGGCGTATCGCCGCCGCATTGCGCACGGACATAATTGCGCCCATTGTCGGCGCGGTATTGGTTACCATTGAATCCGGCATGCCCTGCAGCAATTGCGGGGTTTCGTGTTGCATCACCGCGACGGCTGCCGGGCTCAAAAATACGTCGATCAATGGCAGATCAACTGAAAAAGGCGCATCGCGCAGAGGACAGTCCAGCAGCGGTGATTCTTCTGCAGCTGCAACCTGACAGGACAGGCCGAGGATTCCGATTGACAACACCTTGACGAACCGTTTCCACATCACCGTAAGGAAACCGACAGGAACAGTATCTAACGTCTTGCACAAGCGGGACAGTTCACTAATTATCATCGTATTACCTCTGTAGGCGATTTACAGCGTGAAGAATCGCGGGACAATGGCTGCCACCGCCCTGATTTCGCTTGAAAACTGTTGGGCCATTGCTTAGTCACCCACGGCTAATAACAGACGCGATGCGGGGAGTTTGATCGTACGCCGCGAGGGTACGGCGGTCCGGGATGTGGCCGGGTCCTCGCCGGAGCCAAGATTGCGTTCCCAGCGCGGATGTGAACCACCGGAAAGTACCAGGCGAATCCGGTTACCCGCCTTGAAACGGTGTGCGACAGCATCCAACTCCAGCCGCAGGGTGCCGCTGGCAGCATCGGGGGCGAGGCGCAGAAAGCCCTCGCTGACATTGCGGGAGCGCCCGTCCGGAGTTACTTCCGACAGGCGGGCAAACAGGTCGGCATGCGGATTATCGGTGACATGAACCAGTTCAAGGACAGGACTGCCGAATATCTCCACCGGTGAACTCAGCACCTGACCGGTAAAACAGAGCACGTCACCGCGAGACGCCAGTGCGCTGTCATCAGTATACCCGCCGCCCACGAGCACGCGCCCGCCAATGGTCGGCGTCGGGTTGGTGGGATCATAGGTGAACACGGCCTGCGCGTCCGTATCGGCGGGACTATCAGCCAGTCCGCCCCCCGCGGTGGGATACAGGCAGTGCTCCCGTGTGGACGGCGGCCAATGCGGCAGATCTCGCCACTGCTGCGCACCGGTGACAAAGATCTTCACCGGCTTTGCCCGGGTATGCAGGCCATTGCCAGCCAGGTGTTCGCCGAGCCAGTCGAGTGTTTCCCCAACTGCGATAGAACCGCCGCGGGTGACGAGTTCAACGTGCGTCCATGGTCCTATGGTAAGGGCGACATTGACTCCCCGTTCCTTCAAGCGATCATACTGCTCAATCGTGCGCTCCAGAAAAATATCCTGCCAGCCCACCTGCAACAGGACCGGCACCTGCACCCGGTCAAGCGCTTCGCCGAGCCGCATTGCGGACCAGAACGGGTCGTCGGGATCGCGGCGGCTGATCCAATCCCGGTACCAGGGGGCGCGCCCCGCCAACAGCTTTTCGCCCGCGTCGGCCAGCGGCAACTCCTGCATCGCAGACAGCGCATGGCGTCTCGCTGTCACAAGGCCCCACATGCGGCGCCAGAACGTATCCTCCTGATGCGCCATCTGATGCGACCAGCCGAGGAAATCGGCCAGGTTGAACGCCCCTCCCCCGTAAACGGACTCGTGGAAATCATGGGGCGCAATGGATATTACCGCTGCCCGCAGCTCGGGCGGCGGGTCCATCAGCAATGCCCATTGGGTGAACCCCAGGTAAGATCCACCGAAGGTGGCGAAAGAACCGTCGAACCAGGGTTGCTCGCGCATCCACGCGACGGTATCCGCGGCGTCCTCCACCTCGTGCTGCATGGGTTCAAAAGTACCGCCGGATCCGAACGTGCCTCGACAGCGCGCAAGAATGACACGGTAGCCGCGACTGGCGTACACACCACCGGTCAGTACGCCCATCAGCATGCGCCAGCCATAGGGAGACCGGAGCAGCAATGTGCCTTTGATTAATCCGGTTGGAGTGTAAACATCTGCCAGCAGGTCGATGCCATCGCGCGCCGGTATACGCAAATTGCGCGCGATGGTGTAGCCGCATTCGGCGGGCGGTAACTGCTGCAACAGTGTGACCAGACGATCAGCCATGCGCCAGTAAAATGGGCGAGGCCTGCCGCAGGGGTGTGTTCTATTCGTCATTCCCGTGGCTCTCCCCCACATGGCGTTTACCACGCACCTTTACTTTTACCGGTCACATTTAATGTACATTAGTGTCCGATAAACGTCCAGTGTTCGATGGGAAATTCCGGACCGGATACGGTCCGATAGTGTCACGGATATTGCTGACATATGCTTTAAGGGAAATTCAATACACAACAGGACAGGGGCCCGCTCTCCCACTTACCCGCTACCCTACCCTGGCCTGGAATCATCCGCGTCAGTTACCGCCACAATCCAGTGACCTAATTGGAGCGGTAGAGTGTATTTTTTAAAAATGACTGGAGGGAAGTTTGCCGAAACGCCTATTCGAACATCAGAACATAGTCTTCACCACATGGCAGGAATTAACCTAGCATCCTGAAATGGCACATACATCCCACTCACCGCAGCTTGCGTGACATACCCGGAGGAAACTCAGCCTGGTCGCCAACTTTCCCCGGATCGAGCTGTAATGGCTCTGTGGAGTTATTATTGAACATTAGTGTCCGACAGTGAATACTACGGTGTGGCTGGCTTGTGGCGAGAGGCTGGCATTCGTTCATGCTGGCAATATAACCAATTCAAGCAAAAGTACTCTTAGCCATCGGCGGGAAAAATAATGCGTAGAGGTCGATTTACTCGTATCAGGAAAATACTACCGATTACCGCCCTCATTGGTTTTTTATTACCAATAGACTGTTGGGCTGGTTCGGGAATTGACGCTTCCGAGATAAAACTTCACATCGACTCTCAAGCGTCCGGCCCAACGATTAACAGCAACATCTTTGGTCAGTTCGTTGAGCATCTGGGCGCTAATGTTTACGGTGGCATCTGGGTTGGGCCGGACTCCCCTATTCCAAATGTTCGCGGTATTCGTAGCGATGTGGTTGCGGCCTTAAAACACATTAAAGTCCCCAATGTGCGCTGGCCCGGTGGCTGTTACGCCGAAGAATATCACTGGCGCAAAGGTATTGGTGCTACCGATCAGCGTCCTGAAACGATCAATATTGCCTGGGGTAATGTGGTTGAGACCAATGCGTTCGGAACCCATGAATTTTTTGATTTCATTGATCAGATTGGTTCCGAAGCCTTTTTGAACATCAACGTGGGTTCTGGCACCGTCCAGGAAGCCACGGAATGGCTGGAATACATAACCGGCTCTGGCTCCACCACGCTGGCCAGGGAGCGTAAGGCCAATGGCCACGCTGAACCCTGGAAAGTTCAGTTTTTGGGAATCGGTAACGAATCCTGGGCCTGCGGTGGCGCGATGAGTGCAGAAACATACATTGCGCTGATGAAGCGCTATGCCATGTTTGTGCGCAATCTCCACCCTGAACAAATGGCACCCAACCGATTCGTATCCAGCAAAAGCCCGATGATACGTATTGCAGTGGGGCCTGGTGAAGGCTTTGAAGATTACACAGAGGAGGTGATGAAGGCCTGGAAAACCCACGATAACCGCTGGAATATCGAAGGCTTGAGTTTGCACCGCTACACCATGGGGCCACGTGGCGCCATGCGCGATCCAGGTACTGATTTTGGAGAGGCTGATTATGCAGCGTTTATCGAAAATACGTATGCCATGGAAGCATTTATCGATAAACATATCGCCATCATGGATAAATACGATCCACAGAACGAAGTGTTACTGGCTGTGGACGAATGGGGTACATGGTTACAGCCCATGGCAGACACCAACATGTTATTCCTTAAGCAGCAAAACTCACTGCGAGATGCGGTTGTCGCTGCGATCCACCTGAATATGTTTGTTCGCAAGGCCAACCGAATTCGGCTGGCCAACATTGCACAACTTGCCAACGTGTTGCAGGCCATGATCCTCACCGAAGATGAAAAGATGTTGCTCACACCCACGTACCATATTTTCGAAATGTATGTGCCGTTCCAGAATGCTCAAGCGCTTCCTGTTACGCTTGAACAAGGCCAATACCAGTTTGAAAATATCATGTTACCGCAAGTGGATGGCATTGCAGCCAAAAGCAAAGATGGTCATCTCTATCTTGCCCTGACGAACATAGATGCTCACCGAGTAGCCGCTGTGTCCACCAACATTGATGGTTTCAAACCCTCCCTTGCGACAGGTCATGTTCTGACGGCTCCGGGCGTCGATACAGTGAATACGTTTGAAAACCCGGACGCTGTTGTCCCAGTCGCGGTTACCGTGCCTGCTGAAAGCGGTAAGTTGATCCTGCACTTGCCACCCCGGTCAGTCACCGTTGTTCGGATGCAATGATGGTCTTCAAATAGGGTTTACGCCACGCCTTTCATCGTTGAAGGATGCACTGCATACCCACTTCTCTTCCCAGCTTACAGCCAGCCAGTCATCGACAGATATAGCTACTGGCAACGTTGGGATCGCCCTCCACATAGGATGCTTTCTGCGGATAGGGACATACTGGCTGGCTGCGATTGATTGGCTGATCCGCAGGTGAATGCAGTTCCACCCGATCGGGAACCACGCCATTCTCAACCCAATTGACTAACATGTCATAGAGCTGATTGCCCGCAAAGATCGGTGGGTTTGCCAACGGGTTCGCGGTACCGTTGGGCGATTCATGCCCCGCACCCGGCACGATATACAAGCGGTAGAAACTCTGCACCCGTTGCAGGTTGCCCATCTCAGCAACCACGCTGTCATAGTATTGCATTGAGCCCTGCACCGGAATCACCTCGTCGTTGGTGCCGTGCCAGGAAAGGAGCTTACCGCCGCGGGCTGCAAACGCGGACAGGTCCGGGTTGTCTGTGTTGATCTTACCGAACGATGCATCCAGTGCTTCGCCGCGATGTATGGCATCGGCCAGTTGTGGGTAGCTCAACTGCTTCCAGCCCTCTCGCCGACTCGCCGACGCATTGCGGAATTCTGGGCCGGCCAGACTTGGGTTCTGCAGTTGCAGCGCCAGCTGGTCGGTACCCAGAGACTGCGGCTGCTCCGGGTGGGCGATCCCGGCAGGCCTGCCCAGCATACGGGTAAAATAGGCGTTCCAGAGCGAGGTTCCACGCGTTGGCCCATACCACACATGCTCGCCTTCCAGCGGCACACTCCAGCCATTGTCTACTTCCGGGGATGGCACCGAGCCATCCTCCGTAATGCCGTACCAGATTTTATTGAAAGCCTGGGCCTGTGCTTTGCTGACACAGGCGGGGGTGTCGTTATTGCCACCCTCACGGGTGCAAAGCACACTGGCATCCTGTGTGGGATCGTAGTCACACTGCGCTGGATCCATGATATAGCCCAGATGCTGCCCCCCCACCAGGTCGCAGTGATTGATGGCAGCGATGGAGACCAGGTCCTGCTGTTCGAGCGTCAGAGGCGTACCGTCCAGATCACGCTGAAACACCAGTTGCGGGTACAACATGCCCGGGACAAAACGTGTCCAGTTTATCGCGGGTAAATTGGCAATAATGCCGTCGAAGTCGTCCGGATATTCCTGCGCCAGTTTATAGCCCTGACGACCGCCGGTGGAGGTGCCTTCCCAGTAGACATAATCAGCTGTACGGCCGTAGTAGGCTTTGGTCAGGGCCCTGGTCTTCACTGCCTGCTCGTGAATGGCTCGCGCCGAAAAGTCCCGCCAGAGGGTCTCATTGATGGAGCCGTCCGGGTTCATTAAAAAATCGCCACTGGCATCCGGGATACCGTAATTTTTAGGGATGCTGGCATGGCCGGCATCCGTCACGGATGAAACAGCGCCTTCACCATCGGCCACTGCGGCGGCCATATACGGGCTGCTGACGTGGTCGGGTGAGCCCGCTACCCCACCCTGGAAGCCACCGCCGCCCCGGGCGTGAATACGGCCGTTCCAGTTTGCGGGGTCCGGCAGCCAGATTTCGATACCGATCCCCGCGGACGTTGACGGCGCATCCGCGGGCCCGGGATTGCCGGGGCCAACGTTCAGCTTAACCATGCACAGGTCGTGCCGCGCCCGCGGCGCATACGGCGGCGGATCGTCGCCAGGCAGCGCAAGCACATCGCCCTGCTTGAAATGTTTGACCAGGACGACCCGGGTCTGGTCATCGGGCTTGAAGGATTGCCGGAGCGATTCATCGCAGGACAGGGACCCCGGAGTCGCTGGCACCGGGGCGGCCAATGTGCGCTGGACAACGCCACAACTGCCCAGCAGGGTGAGAGCAGTCAAGGCAATTCGTATCGCTGTCTGATTCATGCTGTGTCCCGATAATGCCGGCCCGGTAATGGCCGTAAGCCCTTGGCTGCAAGCGAAACTGCTGCTTGCCGCGTCTTCCTCAACCAAATTTCCTGTGCAGGAACGCCGCCTGTTGCTCGAGCACTTCCCGATCCTCTGGCGCGCCAAAGAACCCTCCGTGCAGCATGGCTTCCCACACGTGGAGTTCGGCCTCGATACCCGCCTTCAGCAATGCGCGGTGAAAGATGACGGTATTGGAAAGGAACGCATCCCGGGTACCCGACACCAGTAACGTGGGCGCATAGCCCCGGCTGAAATCGCCGAACAGGGGTGAAAGGTAAGGGTCCTTCAGGTCGTGACCGTCGGCATACAGGGCAATACTCTCGGTAAGCCGTTTGGTGAGCACCACATCGTTGTAGATATTGGTTTCGAAGGTATCGCCCGATTCCGTGAGGTCGGCCTCCGGGGAAACCAGCAGGCAGGCGCCGGGCAGCGGCAGGCCGAGGTCGCGCACCTTCAGCACCAGCGCCGCGGCCAGGCCGCCGCCGGCGGAACCGCCACCCACCGCAAGCCGGTGCGCAGGGTAACGTTCCAGCAGCCAGCGGTAGGCCGCAACGGCGTCATCGAGCCCGACCGGAAACGGATGATCCGGCGGCATGCGGTAGTCGACGCAAAACATACGCATTCCGGCGCTACCCGCCAGCGGCTGCCCCATGTACGCGCCGGCCATACCCGCGCCGTGAATATAGGCGCCGCCGTGGCAGTACAGGATTGCGCAGTCCGCGTACGCCGGCGCCAGCGTCTGCGGAACGACTTCATACACGGTCACGTCGCCAACTTGATGCGCCATGATTGCAGCGGGAAACGGCGCTGCCGCGGCGGCCAGAAC
>JAGRIK010000316.1 GCA_020443325.1 Halioglobus sp. | reverse complement strand
AGGAGATCCAACTCAATGCACTGAGCGGCATCATGGACAGCACAGGGTCTCCGCAGCGCGAGCCTCTCTCTGCCGCTCCCAGGCTGAACCAGTACACTGCAGGCCTGCATGCCTACCTGGCCATTCTGTTCGCCCTGGAGCAAAAACGGTTGACTCACGCAGGCCAGTATATCGACCTGTCCATCATGGAAAGCAGTATTGAGCAGATCGAAAACCGGGTTCATGGTTATCTCGCGAAAGGCACGGTGGCGACGAGAGGTCCGCATCCTTTTGTACCGTGGGGCAATTTTTCCTGTAAGGACGGGTATGTCACCGTTATCGGCGCACCGTTCCGGCATTGGCCCACTGGGGTGAAGTTGTTCGGCGATGCCGAACTGGCCCGCAAGGAATACTTTCACTTGCGCGACCGGATTGAAAACCGGGAACTTATCAATCGGCATGTCCAGGCATGGACAGGAAAAAAGTCCAGGCACGAAATATTTGAAATCGGGCAAAGCAACGGCATGAGTTTCGGCCACGTTGCGGGTCTCGGTGAGGCGTTTGCGTCGAGCCAGCATGCTGCCCGAGATTTTTTCCGGGAGGTCAGGCACGAAGCACTGGGCGACATCCGCTATAGCGATGCCCCGTTCAAGATGCACTCAACGCCCTGGCGTACCGAGCCGAGTCCCGCGCTGGGCGAGCACGAATCCTCTGTGCCAGGTCTTCCCGGTGCCGACGAGTTTTCGGCCGATGCGCAGGGGAGTTCCGGCGCGAGTGGGCAGGCAACAGCCGGAACCGGGGCGCGACAACCGCTGGAAGGTATCCGGGTTATCGATTTCACGCACAGTTGGGCGGGGCCTCACTGTACCCGGCTTCTCGCCGACTATGGCGCGGAGGTCATCAAGATCGAGTATCCCGGTCGTATGTGCTTCTTTCGGGGCGGACGGACGGAGAATCAGGCTTACAACAAGCAGGCACCCTGGGACCAGATAAACCGCAACAAGCAGTCCGTGGCACTGGACCTGGGGCGGTCGCAGGATCGCGATATGTTGTATGCGCTTATCGAAACGGCAGATATCTGTGTTTCCAACTCGCGACACGGCGTGATGCAGAAACTCGGCTGCGACTACGCAACATTGTCGGCATTGAACCCCCGTATCATCATGCTCTCGATGACGGCATTCGGCGAGACGGGGCCCTATGCGGATTACTGTGCCTACGGTGCCGTGATGGAAGGCCTGGGTGGCATCCAGGGCCTGACACGCTACAAAGACGATGCCGTACCCCAGCGTATCCGGGAACTGGATGTGATCAACGGTATAGGCGGTGCCGCTGCGGTAGCCACTGCACTGAACCATCGCAGCCGCACGGGTCGCGGTCAGTTTATCGACCTATCGCAAATGGAGTTGGCGACTCACGCCCTTATCGGTGAACAATTATTGCAGTTGGCGATGGACGGCGAGTACAGCGGGCCCGTCGGTAACGCAAGCCCCTATTTTGCACCACAGGGATGCTACCCCTGCGCTGGCGACAACCGCTGGATTACACTGTCCGTGAGGACTGAACAGGAATGGCAGGCGTTCTGCCAGCTGTTACTGGCGGATCAGGATGCGGCAGGGGAGCATAATCCGGCGAGGGAAGCCCTGCAGAATGATTCGCGATTCCAGTCCAATGCGAGTCGCCTGCAGCACCAGGACGTTTTGGATGCATTGATTGGCCAGTGGACAGCGAAGAAGCAACACATCGCGCTGATGGCCGAATTGCAGAAGGCGGGAGTGCCTGCGGCTGCCGTCCTGAATGTCGCCGAGCTTGCAGATGATCCACACCTGCATGCCCGCCGGTACTTTCACAGCGCGCTTTCGAGCGGCGATGGCGAACCTGCCACTCAAGCGCAATTCATGGGTGTGCCGTTTAAACTGGACGGCCTGAGGACGTCGGTCCTGCGTGGCCCGCACCTAGGTGAGCACAACCTGGTGGTGGGGGCGTCACTGACAGGCCTCGCGAGCGATAATATACCTGTGCTCGACGAGGCCAGTATTGGTACTGCTTATGATTACTAGTGCTGTCAGGGCAGCCAGGACCAGACATCGACCCGGAAGAAGCGCAGAATCGGCTTGGCAATTGCACCCCACAACGTTCCAGTGCTGATGTAGATTCGCGCGGTGCCCGTCATGCCCGGCACCAGTCCTTGGCTCTCATCCTCAAGCGTTGCGTAGATACGGATTTTCTTATCGGATTTCGTCTGTCGCTGTAATTCGAACTGGGCTTCCCGGTCTGTGCGGAACAAATCGAGCTGGAAGTCGGATTCCTTGACCGCATTCATCGACACGCGGTTCACTTCCGCAGAGAGCAGTTGTCCGTCCAGCCCGCGCAGCCTGATTTCAACGGGCATCCCCGGTTCTATACGCCCGGCAGCAGATTCCTCTGCAGCGATTTCAGCCTCCAGCGATGAGGCGTCCTGGACGACAAGGATCAGGTCGCCTGGAGCGACTGTATTACCAACGCGATCCGCTGTGTTTACGGTGATGACCTGGCCCGACAGGGTGGTGCGAATTTCGCAAAGCGAAAGCATTGTTTTATTGTGCTCCAGCAGTGCTTTCAGTCGATTGACTTCTGCTCTCGCCGCGCTGATTTCAAACGAACGAGGGCCGTTTATTGCCTTTTCAAGGTTAGCCTGGGCCAGAGCGATACTGTTGGTTGCATCGTTGAGTCGCATGACGGCCTGGTCGAGATTCTTTTCGCTGGTATAGCTGCTTTTGTCGAGTACCTTCAGGCGGGCCACTTCGGAGCGCTGGAACTCCTGTTGAATCCGATACTCTTCCACCTTCTGGCGGGCGATTGTAATTTCTTCATCCCGGGTGCCCGCCTCCAGTAGCGCCAGTTCGGCTTTGGCAGCATCCAGTTCCGCCTGGGTAGTCTGCACCGCAGCGCGCTCTTCACGGCCGGCCAGGGTTGCTACAAGGTCACCGGCCTGTACGTAGTCGCCCTGCTTGACGTGCACAGACTGAATCTCATCGTCTATCTGTGCGCGAATGCCCTGCTGCGCGATAGGCAGGAGCCTGACCTGGCCCGAGACTTCGTAATCATAGGGAATAAAACCGACCAGAAAAATGATACCGATGAAGGACAGCCTGAGTAGCCAATCGGTTCTCTCTTTGCCTAGCGACCTTACAAGTTTTTGATACCAGCCAATTTTCACAAATGTATTCTCTATTGAATCCCTGTACCACCAGATAAGCAAAGTGACAAAGAGAAGAACGCCAAATCCATCAAACCGGGATATAAGGAGCCATCCAATTAGCCCGATTATGAAAGAAAACCATATTAACTGAAAGACATAAATGCCCGTTCCGTACAATCGCAACCAGAAGCGACGATGCTCACTGCACGCTCTTGTTCCCGGCCTGAACAACACCATATTTCGGGCTTCCGACATGGCCCACTCCCTGAGGTTCTGGATGCCCGTACGATAGGAAATCAGGGTATAGCCATCGCCCTGGCCGAAGGGGTTCAGCATTACCAGCACCGATACAATGGCGGCCAGCATCACGAGTAGAAGCAGCAGGGAAATGACAGAGCCGGCGGGGGCGAGGCGCCACAGGATAGCCGTTATTGAAATGATAATAATATTTGCCAGTGGCCGGAGGGTCAGCAATGTTAGTTGGCCGCGCCTGCTTATTCTGGCCAGCGAATCCTGGATGTCGCAGAAAAAATAGGGAACGATATGGCGGAAAAAGTGCAGCTTTATACTGGCGATGTGCCCGGAAAATTTTCGGCAGGCGACGCCTATCAGGATTTCTCGCGGCAAGGTCACTACAACAACATTCGCGACGAAAATTGAAAGTACCAGAAAAAGGCCGTAGTTCTCGGCGGCCACCTGGAATTGCTCCAGCATGGCGCCCGCAGACTTGATCACTATCGTGGTGGCGAGCACGACCAGTAGAAAGACCGGGATTAGTGCTGCGGGATGCAGTACCCAGCCGATAACATTCTCCAGCCGATCGACCCGACGATTTATCCAGGACTGGCTCTGGTACTTTCTCCTTCGGTTAAGCTGCCCCTCTTTCGCGATGGAACCCGAGTCGAGGAGTAAGCCTACTTCGGCAAGGTGGTTCAGGAATTCCTGTAGATGGCGGTGTGCCAGGCTGTGACCTGTCTGTTGCGAATATTCTTCACAAATCTGCTGCAGGGACCGCGAGCCGTCGATGAGGGCAAGCAGATCGATCTCCTTCTGGCTGCATTGCATACGCCGGTCGTCGGCCCTGTTAATAACAATATAGCTATTGGACTTGATCTTGAGGATTTCAGCTTCCGGGGAAAGCGCTGGATGCATGTGATTTTGCCCTACGATCGGCAGAAGCAGTGGGCGGGTTCGCGTCTTTCGGACGCATTCTTTATTGAAGTGTTATTCATGTCACAGATCACTTTATTTTACGGAACCCCGGGACGCCGCTTTCAAATAGTAAACGATGCATTATTAGCATATTATATTGCCCGGAGCATTTTTTTTAGTTGAATTTGAAGTCAGCGGTTATCCACTTGGGATTTTGTTACACCATGTGTCGGTATTTACTTTGAATGAATATATTCCAACACTGAAAGATCTGGGAACGGGGAACCTGTCACGCTTACAGGTCGTTCAGGCGTATGTTCAGAAGGGTAATGTCGACCAGGCGCTAGCAGAGTGCCTGGATATTGTTAAGCACGATCCGCAACACCCGATGGGACATCTTGTACTCGGTTGGATTTACCTGATCCAGGGTCGGCTCGATGAGGCGACGACCGCGTGTGAGAAGTCACTGGAACTGGACCCCACCCTGGCAAAGGGCTACCTGATCCTCTCCCATATGAAATGGGAGGCGGGCGACGCCAGGTCGGCGATTGAGCTATGTGAGCTTTCGCTGGAGTACGCGCCTGAGGACAGCTTTGGTTACCTGATGTTGGGAGACCTGTATGCCAGGGCAGAAGACCCTGAGCGGGCAACCAGGGCCTATAGGCTCGCTGTGAAGTACAATACGCAACTGCCACTCGTGCACTTTAAACTCGCTGGAATCCTGCTCGAACAGGGAAGGGAGTCGGACGCCCTGGATGAAGTCAGGCAAGCCCTATTGCTGAATCCGGGGGCGGCGCGTGCGCATCAACTCCTGGGTGACATATACTTTGCCAGGCAGGAGTATTCCAGCGCCGTACAGGCATTCCAGAGGTCCGTGCAACTTAATCCCCAGCTCTATGAAGGCTACCACAAGGTTGGCATGGCCTATCTGGAACTGGAGGAAGACGGGTTGGCGCTGACGAACTTCCGGCAGGCGCTTTTGGTCAACCCGAAGTCTGCAGAAACACATTATGGCCTGGCTCGCCTCTACGCCCGAATGGGGCAACCTGAGCAGGCCTCCAGCGAAGTGGATGCCGCTCTGGCAATAAATGCAAGGCTATCGGTGCTACACCCCGAACTTGATGATCTGGTTGCAAGCCTGCAGCAAGTTCGCATGAATCCAGACTAACAGCGTCTTCCAGATAGCATTTGAATAATTACCAACAAGACGACCAAAACCTGCCGGTTGCCCGTGGCCTTGCCGCCGGCAATTTTCGTCCCGTAGCAGTCGGGGGCTTCGGCGATGGCTATAACTCCTATCCGCACTCGATGGCCTGGTTCAAGGGGCACCTGTATGTTGGTACTACCCGCGCCGTGTTAGCGCATCGCGGGCGCTGGCGGAAGATGGCCGGCGGTGTCACGTGGAATTCGGACATCTGGCCTGTCAAAACGCCGGAAGGGCCTTTCGATATCGATCTGCGAGCAGAAATATGGCGTTATTCCCCAACTGACGCGCAGTGGAAACGTGTCTACCACGCGCCGATGGTTATCGGCGCCGAGGGGTTTGAAGTGCCGCGAAGCATCGCCTTCAGGGCGATGTTGGTATTCCAGGGGAGTAGTGATCCCGAGCCCGCCCTGTATGTGCCGACTATGGGAAGTCACCAGAATCCGGAGGCGCTGCTTTTGCGCTCGATTGATGGTGAAGAATTCGTGGAAGTTTCGGAGCCCGGCCTGCGGTTCCCGGAAGAATATAAGCCGCGAGGCGTTCGTGCACTTATTCAATTCAGGGATTTGATGTTTACAGCGCCAGCCGTAGGTGCGACGGCCCGTGAACCCAACAAGGCCGGCTTTATGGTGATAGCGGTAAACGCCGATCCGTCGAATGATCGCTGGCAGTTGGCGTGCGAGCCTGGATTTGGAACGCCCAATAACGCGACAGTGTTTGATATGGAGGTGTTCGACAACCACCTTTACGCAGGAACTATGAATCCCAATGAGGGTTTCCAGATATGGAAGACTACCGCTGAGGGCGCACCTCCTTATCACTGGGAACTGGTAATGGATAAGGGTGGCTACCGCGGCCAACTCAACCAGATTGCCATGACCCTGACTGCCTTTGCGGGGCATTTGTATGTCGGCACGGCAATTCAGGGTGGGGGGCGTGATCCTGAGCTTAACGTGGGGCCCGTACCCTGTGAAATTATCAGAATTCATCCCGACAATTCCTGGGATCTGGTTGTGGGTGATCCTCGCGTGACGCCGGAGGGACTGAAGGTACCGTTGAGTGGCCTTGCCGCAGGTTTCGGCAAGTTCGCCGCCGGTTATCTCTGGTCCATGCGCGTCCACGACGGATGGCTTTATGCCGGCACCTTCGACTGGATGGTGTCGCTCCCCTTTATACACAAGGATAATTGGACGGATGTTATGCGCCGGACAGCCGAGCATCTGGACCTGGATGACTTGGTGCGTGACTACGGAGGATGCGATATCTGGCGGACACGTGATGGCGTGCGCTGGTTGTCGGTTACCCACAATGGCTTTGACAACCAGTTCAACTATGGCGCTCGGACAATGGTATCGACGCCCCATGGCCTGTTCGTCGGTATGGCAAACCCGTTTGGTCCCGAAGTCGCGGTAAAGCGCAAAGCGGGGTGGCGATACGAACACAACGCGCGTGGTGGTATCGAAATCTGGCTGGGCTCGATTGGCGATGACAAGAAGCAGGATTGCCTCGGCCCGAAACGCTTGGTGTCTGATCCAGAGATCGATTTTGAGCGCGGTGTGGACATCGCGGCCTTGAGCACGATAGAAACGTTCTTTGGCGATACGGGGTGCCAGCATCTGGGTTATTGGGGCGGCAGTCGGCAAAGTGCCCGGGAATCGAGTGAGAATCTTCTGGCGGAAGTAACAGCGTTCTTGCCGGAAGCGCCCGGTGCTATCGTGGAGTTGGGTTGTGGTTCTGGCGCCACGACGCGCTACCTGAAATCCCGCCATCCGGACGCGTCTGTTCAAGGCTATACAGCGGATGGGGAGAAGTTTCTGGCCTGCTCGCAGATTGAGTCGGATATCACATTCAAAAAAGCCGATCTTGCGAAGTTGAAGCAGCCGACCGAATCGGCCGATGCCGTTGTCTGGATAGCGGGTCAGGATCAACTTTGCCCCAGGGAAAAGCTGCTTCGCGAAGCTTACCGTTTACTCAGGCCGGGCGGTGTGCTTGCCTGTTTTGACAAGATATCGCTGGACGCTGTTCACGAGAAGACCTTGACCTCGAAAAACAGGCCCCGTGCTATTT
>JAGRIK010000315.1 GCA_020443325.1 Halioglobus sp. | reverse complement strand
GCACTGGCTGGTGGTTCCGGCGCCCGCTCCCTGCTTACCCGACATCCCGACGCAGTGCGCGAACTACACGTGGACGACGCGGGGATTCACCACGACGTCGATACGCCGCTGGACCTGCGTCGCCAGAATAATCAAACGATGAATACTCACATGGAGAACCAGACCCAATGCAAATGATAGGCGAACAACTGATCGCAGCACCTTGTCAGCGCGTGTGGGAGGCTCTCAATGATCCCGATATTCTCGCCGCCAGCCTCCCGGGCCACCAGCACCTGGAGAAGGAAGCGGACGATCGCTTCCTCGCGACAGTGGAAGTCAAGGTTGGCCCGATAGGCGCGCGCCTCAAGGGCTCAGTAGTACTGACTGACCTCAATCCGCCGAACAGCTACACACTCCTGTTGGAAGGTAACGCTGGAATTGCCGGATCGGTTAAGGGCCATGCAAAAGTAAAACTGACAGAGACCGATGGCGGCACACTGGTCAATTATGCCGTTGATGCCCAGGTCGGTGGGCGCATGGCGCAACTGGGCGGCCCGATCATCGATACTACGGCCAAACATTTTGCGGGTAAGTTCTTTGACAGTTTTGGTGAAATCGTCAGCGGCAAGAAAATCCCTGTTGCGGCACCGTCCCCCGCAGAGGTCGCCGCACCGGCGGCAATTGGCGCGCCAATGGCTGCAGGTGGCTTCCCTACAGCCTGGGCCCTGGCAACTTTTATTGCGGCTGCGGTTGGCTTCCTTTTCGGTCACGGGGCGAACATGACCGACTCAGCCTGGGCCGGACTCGCCATCGGCCTGCTGCTACTTCTGGTGGCATTTACCGCTTTTGAATATGGCAGGCGCTCGGCGGCGCCAGTGGTCACACTGGATAGTGCATTACTGCGGCGATTGATCGAGGGAGAAAAACCATGAAACCAGCACCCTTTGACTATGTTGCACCCACATCTGTCGAGGAGGCCTGCGCCATCCTCGCAGAGGCACATGGCGGCGCGACTGTGCTCGCCGGCGGACAGACGCTGATGCCCCTGTTAAACCTGCGTATGAGCCAGCCTTTCATCCTGGTAGACATCAGTCACATTGCCGAACTCAAGGGCATTATGCGGATCGACGGGGGCGCCCGGATCGGGCCGATGACGAGGCAATGCGAGGTAATCGAAAGTAGCGCGCTGCAGCAACATCTGCCGGTTCTGGTGGAGGCGGTGCGCCATGTGGGCCACCACCAGACCCGTAATCTCGGCACCATCGGTGGCTCCATCGCACTCGGTGAACCGGCGGCGGAACTACCTGCCGCGGCGGTGGCACTTAAGGCCACAATCGAAGTGCGCTCTATAAGAGGCACCCGCAATATTCCTGCGGCGGAATTCTACCTGGGCCCTTATATGACAGTGCTGGAGGAAGACGAACTGGTAACCGGCATCCGGTTTCCAGACTGGTCCCTGAATCACATCGCCCTGTTCCGGGAATTGGCACAACGGCCTGGCGACTTCGCGCTGGCCGGCATGGTCGGCGCAATGTCCATTGAGTCCGGCAAGATAACCCGGGCCGGGCTCGCCTGGTTCGGCATGGGACCTACGCCAATGCGAGCCAGCGCGGCGGAGCAGAAGCTGCTGGGGTGCTCGCTGAATGACATTGACCCACAGGCGATTGCGGAAATCGCTATTACCGACACGGCGCCGTTCGATGACCCGCAGGCCAGCGCAGATTACCGCCTCACCGTCGGCACACGCCTCTTTGCGAACACCCTGCGCGATGCGATCAGCATCAGGGAGGCCGCGTGAGCACGCACAACATAGAAATGACAATCAACGGGCGCCGGCACACCGGAGCCGTCGAGGCCCGTGTGTCGCTGGCCGATTTTTTGCGCGACGGGGCCGGATACACCGGCGTGCATCTGGGTTGCGAACACGGCGTCTGCGGCGCATGCACTGTGATCGTTGACGGCAGGGCCGTGCGCAGTTGCCTGATGCTTGCAGTCCAGGCGGACAGCTCAACGATTACCACAGTCGAAGGACTCGCTGCACCTGACGGCACGCTGCATACTGTGCAGCAGACGATGATGGATGAGCACGGACTACAGTGCGGATTCTGTACCCCGGGCATCGTAATGACGATGGCGGCACTGACCGCAGGGGGTAAAAAGCCTACAGAGGCGCAACTCCTTGGCGCGCTGTCCGGCCACCTGTGCCGCTGCACAGGTTACCAGGGTATTCGTCGTGCTGCGCAAAGGCTCACAGCTACCGATTCGCGAGAGATACGCGGTGGAGAAGAATGATGAGTGCTCCCGGAAACCCCCCGGCCCAGCGCACGAGTGCCACAACTGACAGCGAGCAGCAAAACGGCGCAACAAAGGCAGCAGGCATCACTGCGGGCCGCTACATCGGCCAACGCACACCCCGCAAGGAAGACCCGCGCCTCCTGACCGGGCGCGGCCAGTTCGTGGACGATATTTCGCTTCCGGGCATGCTGCATATTGCATTTGCACGCAGCCCGATTGCTCGCGGCGCCATTGTTTCGATCAACATCGAAGTCGCTCGCGACGTACCCGGCGTGCATGCCATCTATACGCAGGAAGACCTCGCCAGTTTCAAGGTCGATATGATCAGCTTTTTCCTTGTCTCACCCGATATAAAAACCACACCACTCGCTGACGGCCGGGTGGCTTACGTTGGCGAACCTGTGGCAATGGTCATTGCCGATAACCGTTATATTGCGGAGGATGCTGCCTCACTGGTCGAAGTCGAGTACGCCGAAGAAGACCCGGTAGTCTCCATCGGCGACGCCCGAACCGGGCCCATCGTGCACCCGGGAACCGAGGACAATATCGCGTCGCAAATGGGCGAGGAAGAAATTGAGGAAGAACTGGCAGCCGCCCTGAAGTCAGCACCCCATCTCATCACGCATAAAGTTGTGCACCAGCGAATTTCACAGTCGCCGATGGAGACGCGCGGGGTTGTCGTCACGCGCGAGGGTGCGCAGGAGTTAACGCTGTATATCACCTGCCAGAGTCCCCATCTGGTAGCACGCTGGGTATCACTCGCACTCGGTCTGCCGCAGACCGCGATCCGCGTCATCGCAAAAGATGTGGGCGGCGGCTTTGGCCTGAAAAACCACCCCTGGAAGGAGGAGACGGCTGTCATTCTCGCCGCGCTGCTCTTCGACCGTCCCCTGAAATGGATTGAGGATCGCTATGAAAACCTGACCGCGTCCTGCCAGGCGCGCGAGCAGGAAATGGTGTTGCAGGTGGCGTTCGACAACGACGGCCGGTTGCTCGCCTCGCACGGCGACTACAGTGTAAACAATGGTGCCTTTCCACAGCTCTCGGAATCCAATATCGCAGTGCATATGTTCCTGTGGGCGGCGCACAAAATGCCCGCCTACGGCTTCCTCACCCGCGGCTGGTACAGCAATACACCAGGTTACGCCGCGTATCGCGGCCCCTGGGGGATGGAAACACTGATTCGTGAAACAGCGCTGGATGTCGCTGCCCGGCGTATCGGTATCGACCCCATCGAGATACGTCGCCGCAACCTGCTGCGGCTGGAAGATCAACCCACAGAGTCCTGCATGCAAGTTCAACTTGAGGACATCACACCGGCGGAGTGTCTTGATAAGTTACTGGCCAACTTCGATGTTGCTGAATTCCGCACAGAGCAGGAAGCACAGCGAAAAGAAAAACGCTATCTCGGCCTCGGCATCGCAACCTATATCGAGCCCACCGGGGGTGCCGGCAGCATCCCCACCATGACGGGCGAACTGGCCCAGGTGCGTATCGAGCCGACCGGCAAGGTTACAGCGACGATGAGCACACATTCACAGGGCCACGGCACCGCCACAACCATGGCACAGATTTTTGCCGATCGCCTCGGAGTCTCCTACGAGGATGTGACAGTCTTTGAGGGCGACAGTTCGCGCGGTGGTTTTTCGCCGGGTGCTGCAGGCAGCCGCCAGGGGGTCATTGCCGGCGGCGCCGCGATCATGGCCGCTGACCTGCTGGCAGCTAGGGTCAAGCAACTCGCTGCTCATGTAATGGACGTGACGCCCGAACTCATCACCATGGATGACGGCATGCTGCGCGTGGAAGGCAACGCGGAGAAATCGCGCTCACTCGCCGAAATTGCCAATATCGCCTATGGCGAGCCGGACCGCCTGCCTGCCGGTTTCGAATCGGGACTGGAAGCCCAATACCGCTACCAGCCACCGCCCATGACATTCAGTAGCGCCGCCAACGCCTGCATCGTCGAAGTCGATGCAGGCACGGGATTCGTAAAAATACTGCGATGGATTTCATCGGAAGACTGCGGGACAGCGATCAATCCGTCTGTAGTAGAGGGCCAGATCTCCGGCGGGCTCGCGCAGGCAATCGGCATGGTGCTGATGGAGAAAGTAGGCTTTGATGAGCGCGGCAATCCCACCGCTGCCACTTACAAGGATTACCACCTGCCGGCCATTTCCGATATTCCTGACTTCGAATTCCTGCACGCCAGCACGCCCTCCCAGTCCGTTGGTGGGATGCGCGGCGTCGGCGAAGGCGGCGCCATCATCGGTGTGCCCACTCTGGTCAATGCAATAGCCGATGCACTGGTGCCGTTCGGGGAAGTCCCCGTGGAGTTACCACTGACACCGACCAAACTTCTGAGTGTCATCGAAGGTCGCGACCTGGGCGAAAAACCGGCAGGTGAGCAACCAGTGATTGCCGCCAGCCAACCTGTCAGGGTCGAGGTAACGCCCGCGGTGATAACCACCGATGAAAGTACCGCAGCCAGGATCGACGGCGATTGGAATATGGCGCTGTCCACACCAATGGGCGCGCAGGAAATGACCGGGCATTTCGAAACCAGCGGGGAAGCCCTCTCCGGCTACCTCAGCAGCCCAGAGGGCCAGATGGCATTCACGGGTACCGTGACAGGCAACAAACTGCAATTTGATCTGAGGGTGGTAAAGCCGATGAAGATCACCCTGAAGTACAACCTGGAGGTAAATGGCGACAGGATAGCCGGTAAGTGCAAGATGGGTATCATGGGGTCGATGAAGGTCTCGGGGCAGCGAGCGCCTTAGCCCCTGTCTCCAGTGATCGCGAAACCCGCCCCAGAGCGACCTCCCCCAAATAAACGGTAGTGGCTCAGTTTGAAATTTGGCATGAGTTGAGAGCCTGAGGGGCAGGGTGGTGGTCAGGACCGTGTGGCGACAGGACGTCGCCACCCGAGCCTGCACATGGATGTGCGCTTTTTGGCGTGTCCTGACCACCATCCTGCCCCTCAGGCTCGTGCCGCCAAATTTCAATCTGAGCCACTGCCAAATAAACACCACTGTTGAATGGTACTCGCCACATCTGTATAGTTTATCCTGCTTAAAATTACCCGGTCATGCCCGTCAATAATTTCGAGGAGTAGAACATGCCAGAAGCGTACATCATAGATGCGGTCCGCACACCGCGCGGCATCGGGAAACCCGGCAAGGGTGCCCTGGCACACCTGCACCCCCAACATCTGGCCGCGACAGTGCTGCGCGCATTGCGCGACCGCAACAATATCGATACAGCCCAGGTCGACGATGTCATCTGGGGTACCAGCGCACAGAAGGGTAAACAGGGTGGTGATATGGGCCGCATGGCAGCACTGGACGCCGGGTTCGACATCCACGCCAGCGGCGTCACGCTGGATCGTTTCTGTGGCAGCGGTATCACCGCTACCAGCCTGGCCGCGGGGCAACTGATGTCCGGGCTGGAGGACTTGATCATTGCCGGCGGCACCGAAATGATGTCGTTGATTACCGCAATGGGCATGGAGGAGATGCAGGCCGGGTTGCCGCGCCTGGGCATGGGTTCAGGAAACACCCGCTTACAGGAACTCCACCCGCAATCACACCAGGGTTTGTGCGGTGATGCGATTGCATCGATGGAGGGCATCAGCCGTGAGGCACTTGATGCGTTTGCACTTGAAAGCCAGCAACGCGCTGCCCGTGCGATTACTGAAGGCCGATTCGACAAGTCTCTCATTCCGGTCGTGGGTGACGATGGCAAGGTGATTCTGGCAAAAGATGAGTATCCTCGCCCACAGACCACGGCGGCCGACCTGGCAGCCCTGCAACCGAGTTTCGGGAAAATTGCGGATATGCCAGCGGATGCCAGCGGACGGACTTTCCGCCAGCTTATCAGCCTGCGTTATCCCGACCTTACGATCGAGCACTTCCACCACGCGGGAAATTCCTCAGGTGTAGTGGATGGCGCAGCCGCATTGCTGATGGCATCTGACAGCTATGCAAAGAAACATGGCCTCAAGCCGCGAGCGCGCGTCGTTGCCGCGGCCAATATTGGCGACGATCCCACGCTGATGTTAAATGCACCCGGCCCGGCTGCCCGCAAGGTGTTGGCAAAAGCTGGCCTCTCGATAGAGGACATCGACCTGTGGGAAGTCAATGAAGCCTTCGCTGTGGTGGTGGAAAAGTTTATCCGTGACCTGGGCATCGACCGCGACAAAATCAATGTCAACGGCGGAGCGATCGCGTTGGGCCACCCCATCGGCGCCACCGGCGCGGTATTGATTGGCACCGTACTCGACGAGCTGGAACGGCAGGACCTCAAGCGCGCGCTCGTCACTATGTGTGCTGCAGGCGGCATGGCTCCGGCCATTATTATCGAACGTGTCTGATAGCCGCCACGCGCTCACCTGACTGAGAGGGAAGACCCTATGAGTGACAAACCCGCCATGCTGCCCTGGCCTGCCGACGACCTGTCTGCGTATGGACCGGTCGAGGAGCAAAAAGTGGGGCGTGTCCAGCACCATGTGGGTCGGGTTATGGAGCGCAACTGGTCGAGCATTCCACACGTTACACATCACGATGACGCCGATATAACCGACTTCGAATCTCGTCGCCTCGAATGGAATACCGCTCACCCGGACAAGAAACGTTCGCTCCTGCCGGCCCTGGTCAAGGCGTCAGTCGCAGCCCTGCAGGAATTTCCCCAGTTTAACAGCTCACTGAGCGCCGACGGCTCCACACTCTTCAGCAAGCAGTACTACCATATCGGATTTGCCGTGGATGTCCCTGGTGGACTGCTGGTACCCGTGGTGCGCGATTGCGACAAAAAGAGCGTAGAGGAAATCACCGCTGAAATTACCGCAATTTCCGAGAAAGCCAAAACCACGGGCCTGAGCATGAGCGAGATGACCGGCGGCTGTTTCACGCTGTCATCGCTGGGTCACATCGGCGGCACCGGATTCACGCCTATTATCAACGCACCGGAAGTCGCAATACTTGGCATTTGTCGTACCCGGCGCCAGTTTGTTCCGGATGCGCAAGGCAACCCCATCGTGCAACAAGCCCTGCCCCTGTCACTGAGTTACGATCACCGCGTAATCAACGGCGCGGATGCCGCGCGATTTACACGCGCGATAAGCGAAGCGCTTGCAGCGTTCACGTTTGAGTAGATAACCGGGAAGGAATCGGCCTACAGAACCTGACCGGCAAATGGTGTTTTAGTTGTCCTGGAAATGCGCTCGCACCTGGCGTCGTAGCAGCTTACCCATTTCGTTATAGGGCATTTCATCGAGCACCGCTATCCGTTCGGGCACACGGGATGAACGCAACCGATCCTTGATTAAAGTACGCAATGTCGTGTCGTCTGGCCTGTCGCAACCGGGCCTGATGACAATAGCTATAGCAACAGCCTCACCCCACTCCGTCGAGGGCACTCCGACTGCCACAGCCTCGGCAATAGCCGGGTGGGACATGAGCACCTCTTCTATCTCACCCGGAGAAATATTTTCGCCGCCGCGCACAATGACATCATCTGCGCGGCCTGCCAGAAACAGGTAGCCCTCCGAATCCAGCCAGCCAGCATCGCGAGTGGGGAACCAGCCCTCGGCGTCGAGCGCCGATTTCCCGCGGTACTCTCCCGATACCTGTTCACCGCGCACATAGACTTCGCCACACTCTCCTGCCGGCAGCGACTTGCCCTCTTCATCGCGAATTTCGAGTTCAACCGTCGGCAGCGGCCGACCCACCGAGCCCAGCCGCGCACGCACGGCCGGATCGCTGGAGTTGTGCGCGCTACGGTGTTCTTCAGGACCCAGCAGCGCAATAGTGGAGCTGGTCTCTGTCAGGCCATAGGCATTGGTAAAATTGGTTTCAGGAAATAGATCGAGCGCGCGATCGATCAGCTCAGGCGGCATGCGACCACCACCGTAGGCAATTGCACGCAATGCAGAAAGATCTGCCTGCACGCCTTCGTCTATGCGCTCGATGATACGCGCCAGCATGGTAGGTACCACGAATGCATTGGTGACCCGCTCCGCGCTGGCGAGTTGCAGCCAGTCATCGGGATCAAAGGCCGGCAGCAAAACGATCCGGCGCAGTGCATAGAAGGAACTCAGCAACGCCGAGATACCGGCAATATGATACGGGGGCACGCAGACAAGCTGTGCATCGTCTTCCGTCGCCGAACAAAACTCGACGGTGCCAAGAATATAGCCCAGCAGGTTTGAATGCCGCAGCAAAGCGGCTTTGGGCGCGGCCGTGGTACCGCTGGTGAATATCTGCGCGGCAATCCCCTCTCCTTCGCGCTCCTCACCAGAAGCAGTATCGGCGGCGGCCTCAGCGGCAGCGACGAAATCCTTGCGACTGCAAAAGGTATGGCCGCCCTCAGGGGCGAGCCGTTTGGCTCTCTCGACATCGCCAACAATGTACGCCGGCGCAATCCGCTGGAGCAGCGCAGCGAGATCAGTATCGGCCAGGCGATAGTTTAACGGTACGTAGGGAATACCTGCCAGAGCGGCACCAAAAAGCGCGATAGGTGCAGCCTCACTACTCTCATCAAGCAGGGCGATATGGCTGCATCCAATGTCCGCAATATTGGCTGCCGCGCCGTGCGCTGCTCGCTGTATCGCGCGATAAGACCAGCGCTCTCCATCGCAAACCAGGCCGATGCGCTCCGGATCGGCATCCGCCGCCATCTGCAGAATAAGCGAGATGTTCATCGTGCGCGTCAGTCAGAAGACGGAAGTGGTTTGGCTTCCTTGAGTTGCAGGCTGGCACCGCCAATCGAAAGCGAACCCTTTCCCGGCTTCACACACAACAACTCAACGCTTCCATCGCTGTCAACATAGCGTTTCCCGATAAGCGTGCCTTCAGCAAAGGCCGTATCGATAGCAGATTTTTCAGCTGGGGTGTCTTCAGACATGAGCGCACCGCCGCACATGACTTCGACGTCGCTGCCGCGTATGACCATCACTTCGGTATCGCAAACTGCGCTCTTGAGTTTCGTTCCAGGTTTCATTGCTCACTCTTCTCTTGTCAGGTCACTATGGATCGATCCCGGATCACTGTCAGGCGATGGCACCCGCTGCCTTCAGGCTTTCGATACGCTCCCACTCAAGGCCCAGTTCCATCAGGAAGGTTTCGGTATGTTCTGAGGCCTGGGGTGCACGGGTGTTGGTCACCGGCTGGTGATTGAACTGTACAGGACCACGCACCAGCTTCATAGGCGGCCCTCCGTCAACGGACTCCACTTCAAACACCATGTCGTTGGCAAGCGCCTGTTCATCAGTGCCCAGGTCAATCAGGCTCTGCACGGGTGCCCACTGTCCCTGCATGGTTTTCAGGTGTTGGCGCCAGTATTCAAAGGGTTGTGCTCCAATCGCCGCAACGATCAGGTCACTGGCATCCTGCCAGTTGGTCATCAATGCATGGGCATCAGCAAAACGCGGGTCGTCCGCCGCCTCGGGTATGCCGAGGTGAGTAAAGGTGTCGCGAAGGTATTTACCGGGCGTCAGGATGCACAGGTTGATGGTACCGCCGTCCGATGTACGATAATTACCCGTGAAGGGGTTGCCGGGATTGCCACCGGAAGAGGGCATCCGGTTGCGCATAATAGCGCCCTGCTCAAGGCCGATATCGACCGATGTCCCTGCAGACCACCAGCCGGTGCTCAGCAGGGAGACGTCAAGCTCCACCGCTTCACCGGTGCGCTCGCGATGAAACAGCGCTGCCGAAATACCCCCCGCAATATTCATCCCGCCAATCGAATCGCCAAATGCCGGGATGCCTTGTGAGAGCGGGCCGTCCAATTCTTCAGGTGACATCGAGTGTCCGACGCCACTGCGCGACCAGAACGCGGTGCTGTCAAAACCACCAATATCGCGCTCGGGGCCCTTGTCGCCATAGGCACTGCCGCGGGCATAGATAATATTGGGGTTGACCGCCCGAATGTGTTCGATATCGAACTTCAATTTTTGTCGCTGCAGCGGAAGGTAGTTGGTCAGGAAGACATCGGCCGTTTTAGCGATCTCGTAGATCAGTTCAATACCTTCAGGCGTGGATACATCGACACCGACACTGCGCTTGCCACGATTCGGGTGCTCCATCATCGCATTGCGCACCGGGTCAAGCTTCATACCGCCGATATTGATAAAACCGCGTTGCGTATCACCACGCACCGGGTGTTCGATCTTGATAACGTCAGCACCCCAGTCCGCGAGAATTGCCCCCGCTGCCGGGACGAAAGTAAATTGAGCCAGCTCGAGGACCCGGACCCCTTTCATTACCTGTGCCATAGATACTCCTGATTGCCCTGTGCCGAGGCATTATACAGATCAACAACACTGTTGCATAGTGCTGGGGGTTCAGGTATAAAAACGCCTTCCCAACGTCGCTGTTACACAGCGCGCGTTAATCGAAAAAGGAGCAGAGAAATGAAAATCGACTCTTCACTCGCAGCGGTCGTCACGGGCGGCGCGTCTGGCCTCGGACTGGCGACCGTGCGGGCACTGCGCGCACAGGGTGCCAAAGTTGCGATTTTTGACATGAACGAGGAGACGGGTGAGGCGATGGCGGCGGAAACCGGCGCTATCTTCTGTCGCTGCGACGTACTGAGCGATGAGAGTGTGGATGAGGCCTTTGCCAAGGCCCGCTCTGCCCAGGGCCAGGAGAGAGCCCTGGTCTGCTGCGCTGGCGGCGGAAACGCAATCCCCACCGTCAAGCGCGACAAGAAAACCGGCGAAATTAAAATCTTCCCGAGCGACCAGTTCGAATGGGTGCTGAGACTGAACACAGTGGGCACCTTCCGCTGCATCACTCGCTCCGCTGCCGGCATGATGGAGGAGGAACTGATCGACGGGGAGCGCGGCATACTGGTGAACACCGCCTCAGCTGCTGCTACCGAAGGACAGATAGGCCAGGCAGCGTATTCGGCCGCCAAGGCAGCGATTGTCGGCATGACACTGACGATCGCCCGCGACCTTGCGCGCGAGGGTATACGCGTCAACACTATCCAGCCAGGCATTTTTGACACACCCGCGATGGCGCGCGCCACGCCTGAAATGCTGCAGGCACTGGGTGCCATGGTGCCCAACCCGAAACGGCTGGGTTCACCCGATGAATACGCCAGCATGGCGCTGGAAATGATCCGCAACGGATATATCAACGGCGAGACTGTGCGCCTCGATGGCGCAATACGTATGCAACCGCGCTAAAATAAAGTGAGCGCTGTCGTTACTGCGCAGCCCCAATCGCCGCTTCCACGGCGGCGATTTCAGATTTCAACCACATCACTTCGCTGAGATTGGCGCCGCCGGATTCAGACAGCAACACCGTCAGCGCATCCTTCTTTACACTGAGCGCATCGCTATTGTGCGGCTCGGCGCCCAGCGCAACATCCAGCAAATGCACTGCTTCCAAAGTCGATCCTGCATCTAGCTTCTTGCGTGCCCTGGCGGCCAGGGGCCCTGCGCCACCGGCTAACTCCACTAGATCGGTATCAATACTGGTACGGGGAACGCCGTACAACGAGGTTGTCGAATCGAAATGGAACCAACCGGAATACTCCTCCCATATCGTGCGTACAGCCCAGCTGACCTTGCCATGAAATTCCCCCAGTGAGAGCGGCTCTGGCAATTTGACCTCCCGCATCAGCGTATGCACATCCACGCCTGCATTCATACCGTCCACCGTCGCCTGGTGCACATAGCTGACAGCGGCATGCAGTTTGTCGAGTTCAGCGCGGATATGTTCCGCGCCATGTATCGGCTCACCGTGACCGGTGATTAACAACTCGGCCCCCAGTTTGCGAACAGTATCGAGGGATTCAAGGAAACGCTGCGCTGAACGCGGTTTATCGCCGCGCAGCGTGCAAAGATTCGGCATCGACATGAACACCGGGCCGAACAGGTTACCTGTGAACACAATACGTTCAGCGGGCATCCATACCACTACCGAGTCCGGCGCTTCTCCACCCGGCGTGGATATTACCTCGAACTGCCGTTCGCCAGCGGTAAAACTGTACAGCCCATCCACCGCGATGTCAGGGACTACCTTGGGAATCACCAGCGCATCACGGTTTTTGATTGTACCGGACCAGAGCTTGCCGGAGCGCCTGCGGATATAGGGATCGAGCAGGTCAAAGAATGCGCAGGTGCTGGTAAACCTGCGCTCCGCGATCACCTTGGTTCCGGGCTCGAGAAATGTGGGCACCCCCCCGTAGTGGTCGGGATGGGCCTGGGTCAGGACAATCGCCTGCAACGCGCCGCTGCGCACCGATGCAAACAGCCCCTTGTTGCGTTCGGTGCTGGTCATAAAACCTGTATTGACCATCACATCGCCATCGGCGGTATTCACCAGATAGGCGTTGGAAATATCCCTCACCATGTGCACGAACCCGGTAATGGACACAACTTCCGTCTGCTGCTCGCCCGCCTGCACGAGTGACGCCAGCATGGGTTTGCTTTCCCCCGTATCCGTGGTCATACACCGCCCTCGTCGCAGTTAATCATCACCTTGCAGGATTCGGGTGTCGCGGCAATTTTCAGGCCTTCAAGGACATTACTCAGCGACAAGCGATGGCTGATCATACTGGCGATCTTGTCTTTCAGCCTCGGCATTGCAGCGATCACCTCCGGCATTTCAGTGGGATATCCCATCGCTGTTGTTATAGACATCTCGCTGGTGAGCATACGACCCACCGGGAATTCGACAGGCATCATGTACGCGGCGGTAATCACGAGGCGTGAGTGGAGCTTTGCCAACATAATCACATCGGTCAGTATGCCGGGCGCTCCCGCCGCATCGATATAGGCATCGGTGCCGACACCCACCCGACCATAGGAGGGAACTTCCCCGTGCAGTTTTACCAGTTCAGCACGCAAATCCACTTTGGACGGGTCCAGAGCCGCGCGCGCACCGAGTGCCATTGCACGCTCACGACGTTCCGCTGAGAGATCCAGGGCCACCAGATCCGTCACGCCACGATCGACCAGCCACAACACCATACCCAGGCCAATCGGGCCGCAACCGAAAACCACCACTTTATCGCCCGGCTTTACCTCGGCGCGGTTAACGCCGTGCATAGCCACCGCCAGCGGTTCTGCCATTGCAGCGATTTCATAGGAAATGCCAGCTGGAATTGGCAGGATCGAATCACCCAGGCGAGCCTCGCGCACCAGCAACTCCTCGGTAAAGGCACCCTCCGGGCCGCCGCTACCGATATTGCTCGGGGTCATCATCGGATTGACGACAACCTGGTCACCCACCTTGATACCCTGCACCTCTGCACCCACCTCGAGAATATCCCCTGCTCCCTCGTGGCCGAGTGCGGTAATGGTACCGGGTGTTGGAATGCCGCCAATCTTGATATAGGAGAGGTCGCTGCCACAAATACCGCAGGCCTTCATCTTCACCACAACATCTTTGGGACCGACGGCAGGTCGATCATAGGCGTCGAGGCGAGCATCGCCTGCACCGTGAATTTTCAGCAAACGCATTTCTGTTCTCCTATGTCAGACTCAGGGACGCACCATATAGCCACCGTCAATCGTGATGGTCTCGCCAGTCAGGAAAGAGGATGCATCACTGCAAAGATAAGCCCCAATACCCTCGAAGTCCTCCGGATAGCCCACTCGCTCCAACGGCACCCGTGGGCCCATCATCTCCGCCAGGGCTTTTTCATTGGCCTCGCCACCCATCATCGGCGTCATGATCAACCCCGGCGCCACCACATTCGCGCGGATTTTGTACTTACCGAATTCCACTGCCATGCAGCGAATAATCGCTGCCACGCCAGCCTTCGAGGCGGCATAATTCTGCTTACCGGGCAGTCCCTGGAACAGCGACAGACTGCCACAGGCCACCAGACTTCCACCAGGCTCTCCCGCGTCGGCACGCGCAACCATATGACGTGCACCCTCGCGCAGCGTGAAGAAGGCGCCGTGCAGGGCAACATCCAGGAACTTGTGCCACTCGTCGGTGGGCATATCAAACACGGAGTTAAACCGCGGCGCACCACCGGAGTTGGCGAATACGCAGTCTATACGACCGAAGTCCGCCATCAATCGGTCATAACCGCCGATAATCTGCTCCTCAGACGAAACATCGACCTGGTAGGTTTCAACCCGCGCCGCGCCTGCAGCTTCCAATTGTTTTTTGGCGGCACTGTTCTTTTCTTCATTGCGCGCCCAAACAGCCACACTGCCACCCTGTTTGGCGATCCCCATAGCAAAACCGAGGCCGATGCCGCCATTGCCGCCCGTCACCAGTGCCACTTTGCCAGCCAGGTCAAACAAGCCCTTACTCATACGTCACTCCACTTATTATTCGAACGGTATGTCGCGGCAGAACAGCGCGATCATCTCTCAGTTTAGGAGACCAGAGATAAGCCCACAACCGTCAACAGTGTCGACAGGCAGCCTTTCTGGCGATGAAGGGCCACACTGATACGGAGTTCCCCTGTCGTTGCCAGTCGACACCCGGGCGTGACAAGATGTCACTTCAGGATTTTCCATGGCAGATTCAATGAAGCGCAAGTACCACAGCCCCCTGCGGGAGGAACAGGCTGCAAAAACCAGGGAACGTATCCTCGCAGCGGGCACAGAACTCGTACACAGCTTTCCATCATGGGATTGGAAGAACTTGACGGCAAAGGCGGTGAGTGAGCGAGCCGGGGTCAGCGAGCGCACCGTTCATCGTCATTTTCAGTCGGAACGCGAACTGCGCGATGCGGTTCTGCAGGCGCTTGTAGCTGAATCTGGAGTGGACCTGGAACACCTGAATCTCGGGGGTTTTGCCGATGTCGTTGTCGCGATGTTCAAGTATTTGACCTCGTTCGCGGTCGCGCCAGACATAACACTCGACCCCTCACAGACAGAAGTGGATGCCATACGAACACAGGCCCTGGTAGAGGCTGTGGCGGAAGTCACTCCCCAATGGCCGGAACACGAGCGGGTACTCGTGGCCGCAGTACTGGATATGCTGTGGCAGCCCGCCACCCAGGACCGACTGAAACTGGCCTGGGGGTTCGACAATGATGACTTCACGCGGGCAGTGGGCTGGTTTACCACATTGATTCAGGAAGCGCTGGCGCGGGACAGGAGACCCTGACTGACGCAGCAGGATCACCTGCACACGACTGCGAAACCGTTACTGTATATCTCAGCCGGCCTTAGCGGTGACCCGGGCAGGCAGCGTGTCCCAGCCGCGCACCGTCGATGTGCAGGTCAGTTTAGCCTGTTCCATATCGATATCCCATTCCGGGAAACGCTTGAGCATTTCCTCAATAAAAATGCGACCTTCCTGACGCGCCAGCACGTTTCCGGGGCAGGTGTGAATACCGTAGCCAAACGTATTATGGGGCGCCCTGTCGCGGTGTATATCAAAACGGTCAGGATCGGCAAAGCGCCGTTCATCGCGGTTCGCTGCGGCCAACATAAACATCATCGTACTGCCGGCAGGCACAGTCTGCCCGTAGTATTCGACGTCTCGGGTGACATAGCGGGCAGTAAATGGACCCATCGGCTCGTAGCGGAGGATTTCCTCCACTGCCTCTGGTATCAGTGACGGGTTCTCTGCAAGCTCGCGGCGCTGATCGGGATGATCCGCAAGGATCTTTGCACTCCATCCCATCAGGCGATTAGTGGTTTCGTTGCCCGCTCCGGCGAGGACGTTGCAGAAGCTTAGAATTTCCTCCCGGCTCAGCTTTCGCGTCACGCCTTTATCATCGACAAATTCGACGTTGAGAAATTCCGTCATCACATCATCGGAGGGGTTCTTTATGCGCCAGTCGATATACTCTTCGAACTCCGGCATGCCGCCTATGGCTGACGTCTCATAATCGATGGGCTTACCCTCTTCTGTGACCAGCCTTGAGTCTGTCGACTCCCGGATAGTCTCCAGGTCGGCCTCGGGAATCCCCAGCAACGCGCCGATAACACGCATCGGAATCTGGGCCCCGATATCAGCAATAATGTCGAACTCCGACCTGCCGACGAGTTTGTCCAACGTGCTTACCGTAAATTCCCTCACCATGGGTTCGAGGTCTCGCATCCTGCGCGGCGAGAACATACGGGCGACGATGTTGCGGTGCGCTGTGTGCAGCGGTGGATCTTCGAAGATGAAAATCCCGGGAGGCAATTCCATATTCATCTTGATCAACTCCAGGATACCTCCCCTGGCAGAGCTGAACGTCTCATGGTTAGCGTGCCCCGCCCTGACGTCGTCGTAGCGGCTCACTGCGTAGAAATCGTATTCCTTGTTGTAGTACAGGGGCGCTTCATCGCGCATACGCTTGTACATCGGGTACGGATTTTTAGCGAGCTCTACCTGATAGGGATCAAAATCCACGGGGCTTTCGACAGCATTCGAACTGGAAGACATTGTCAATCTCTCGCGCTATATATTGATGGCAGTACACTGTCACCAATTCGAATTGCTGTCAAGATGTATTGCATCACCCTTCCCAGCTATCCCCAAGCAGACAAGTCTGTTCCTGTTGATACGCGACACACGATGCGCCAATGATTGCGGATCAGGTATTCGCCGATTAATCCTATCCATGGCTGTGCCGTGGCTACAACTAAAACATCCTGTCGCGACTGCTGCGTCCTCCACTACTGACCAGGGGACTGGCGGCAACTTGACGATGGCAAATTTGGTTCAAATTATAGGTGCATTTGGTCTATAGTGGTGCACACGCCTGTTGAACAATAAAACGACAGAGGGCTTGGATATTATGGAGCACTCACCAGCAAACTTAATGACGGTAGATGGGGAACTGCGCGGTTCTATTGCGACGGCACAACTCGTCCGCTTCGATTTTCCAGAGCCGATAGAAAGTGTTCTGCACGATAACAGTGCCTACCGTGTCGACCTCTGTCTTACACCGCGCCCGCGAAATGCGAGGGCCTGCTACCCGGATCACTGGAACTCGCACAGGTTTGAGCGCATCGGCAATGTGTTCCTGGTGCCACCGGGTGAAAACATGCTCGCAATGAGCGATGGCAACTGTCAGCAGGCATCGATTGTCTGTCAACTGAACGTCCAGGCGATGAGTGAGTGGTTTGATGGCAATCTCGCCTGGACAGAGCGAGGATTGTTAGCCAGCCTCGATATTCGTGACCGCAGCATTCAATCCCTGCTGCTACGACTGGCAGATGAAGCGAGAAACCCCGGCTTTGCCAGCGACATGCTGGTGGAATTGATCGCCGCGCAAATGGCTATCGAGCTGGCTCGTTACTGCACGGGGAACAACGAGGCATCTGCGGTGAATGGACTCGCGCCCTGGCGCTTGCGGATTATTGAGGAACGGCTACAGGAACTTCGCACCCCCCCGACGCTGAACGAACTGGCAGGACTGTGCCAGATTTCCGTACGTCAACTCACACGCGGATTTCGCAAGAGTCGCGGTTGCTCCATCGGTGACTACGTGGCCGATAACAGAATAAGCCAGGCCAAGCAGCTGCTGGCAACTGACCAGAGCGTCAAGGCCATCGCCTATTCGCTGGGATTCGCATCCCCTTCCAGCTTCTGTTTTGCCTTTCGCCGCGCAACGGCAGAGACACCAAAACAGTTCAGGCATCGTCTGCTACACCCGAGGTAGGGCTGTATTCACGTAACAGGAGAGAGCCAATGGACGATATTGAGGCTATCAAACAGCTTAAAGCACGCTACTTCCGCACCATGGACACCAAAGACTGGGCTGCGATGCGGCAGGTCTTCTGCGATGATGTCGTAATGGATTCAACGGAATCCGGTGGCAGCGTGATCACCGGCGCCGACACTTGTGTGGACTTCCTGCAGGAGGTCATTGGCGATGTCATCACGGTACACCACGGCCATATGCCGGAAATCGAGTTGACCTCAGCGACGACCGCAAACGGTATCTGGGCGATGGAAGACATGCTGCGCTGGCCCAATGGCAGTGAGCTACACGGCTATGGCCACTATCAGGAAACGTATAAGAAACACGATGGCAATTGGCGCATCAAGACGCTGAAGTTAACCCGTCTGCGAACGGATATGACCAATCCCGATGAAAAATAATCCAAGCCCCGATATATCTTGTCCATTTACCGTGAGCCCCAAACCATGAAGGTCCAGCCCGCAGCCTTTCTACGCACCACTCTTCCATTGGACCTGAGCCAGCTCGATCTGCTCGACAGCGGCCGATACCACTCCATCTGGCTACCCGACCATATGGTCAGTTTCTGGCCCGACTCTATCTGGACGCCGGAGTTTACGGAACTGGCCACAGTATCACCCTCGCCACACCGCCACCTGGACGGGCTCGCCGTGGCCGCCGCCGCCGCAGTGCTCACCAGGAACGTACCTATAGCATCAAGTGTGGTAGACACCGTTCGCCGGCATCCCTCCTCACTGGCGCAAACCGCGCTGACCATCGATCATCTCTCCGGCGGGCGATTTATTCTCGGTGTCGGCAGCGGCGAGAGCGAGAACACCGTCCCGTACGGTTTCGACTATGCCAGGCCGGTCAGCCGCTTTGAGGAGTCGCTGAAAGTGATACGCCTGCTGTGGGAGACAGAGGGGCCTGTCGATTTCAACGGTGACTTTTACCAGTTACAGCACGCGCGGATGGATACAGAACCGTATGAGGGTCGCTATCCGAAAATCTGGATAGGTGCCAGTGGCCCGCGCATGTTGAAAATCACCGGCCGTTACGCCGATGGCTGGTGGCCGGCCGGGGCGTGGTCACCGGAGGAGTATGCGGAGAAACTGAAGGTTATCCGGGAAGCCGCTGACGAGGCCGGACGGGATCCGATGGCAATCGTGCCCGCCTTCATCATGACCTGCCTGATAGGCGACGAGAAGGAACTGGAGGAGATCCTGAAGGCCCCATTGATCAAATCCTGGGTACTGCAAATTTCGGCGCCCGCACTGAAAAAATTCGGCTTCAAACATCCGATGGGCGAGGACTGGGGGGGGTTTCAGGATATCGATCCCGGCGTACTTACACGTGACCGCGTACTGGATATGCTCGACAAGGTGGAGCCCGAATCCATCCTCGCGGTGATTCCGCACGGCACGCCAATACAGGTCGCACGCAAGATCAAGGCGTTTGTCGATGCAGGGCTGAAGGTCCCGAAAATCCTGGATTACGGTGGTATGGCAGGGCTAAGGTTTGGCGCCAGTTCCGCGGCCAAAGCCCGGGAGACGGAAGACGAACTGATGAAGCTCTGCGGGCAGTAAAGCGTGCCGGCACCTCAAATACTGGATGCCGAGAGCCTGCTTTGTGCCGCGCAGAGTGAGACAGGCCTTGATGATTACGGCGATGATACGTTCGGTGCGCGCTTTGCACTGGCCGTTGAGGCGTTGGTTAAACTCAATATGGATGAAGCCGGCCAACGGGCCGCGATGAACGTGTGTCTGGGATTGCTGACATCCCGTTTGCAGTTCTTCGCTGACCACAAGCGCATCTCCGGCCTGGCTGAAGAAGTCATAGAAAACCCGTTATTTGTCACCGGAGAACCGCGCTCAGGCACGACACTGCTCCACGCACTGTTATCCGTAGACCCTGAGGCCAGAGCACTGCGCTTCTGGGAAGTGATGTACCCCTCTCCCCCACCCGGCCTGGCAACGGCAACCGACCCGCGCCGTGCGCAGTCTGATGCCGATTGGCGGGAGATCAATGCGATGGCGCCCGAATGGCTGAAAATCCACCCCTACAACGACATGCTGGGAGCGGGCCTGCCGGAGTGCGAACGCACCTGGGCCTTCGACTTTCGCGTGCTGACACCAACCGCATGGTGGCGAGCTCCTATCGGTATGTACGTCGGCGGCCTGCCGGTGGATCCCCCGGCGCAATACCGCATTCATAAAGCCATGCTACAGCACTGCCAGCACGGCCGACCGAAAAAGCGCTGGGCACTGAAAGGCTTTCATGGGCCGCGCCTGCAGGCATTCTTCGACACCTATCCCGATGCCCGGCTGATCTGGACACACCGCGATCCCGTCCAGGTCACGGCTTCGCGCATTGCTATGGCCACAACGCTGACACAAGCTTTTTCCGGCCACGTCGACCCACGCGAACAGGCCGCCATTCACCTCGCTGCAACCCGTGCCGGTATCACGGATACTCTGGCTAATCCGCTGGTGGATGATCCGCGTATTTTCCATGTACGTTATACCGATTTTGTCGCCGATCCGGTCGGCACAATCGGCAAGTTTTATCAGTTCTGTGACATACCGATGACGCCGCAGGCAGAGCAAGCCATGCGTGGCTATCTCAACAACAACAGGGGAAACCGCTACGGTAGGTTTGTCTATTCCACCGATATGATCGGCGTCGATATAGAGGCACTGCACCGCGAGTTCGCCCCCTACCGGAATCGATTCGGCATAGAGATTGAACAGCGTAAACCCTAAAGCCAACGCCAAACCCATTTGAGGAAACCCGTTCATGCACGCTAGGATCTCGGTAAACACTATCTGCTTTATGGACGAGGCCGTCGCGCAACAGGTTGCGCACTGGCCCGAGCTCGACTCCCGTCGCTTCAGCGTAATTGGCCCGCAACTCGACAAGACTGGTGAACACCTGGTGCAACAGGCACTGGCGGAGGGCAACTATGCACTGGAAACCATCGTTCACCCTTTCTCGTCGGTGAATCCACTGGATTCCGATGACAGCATTCTGGCGCAGGCGCGTGCTGGCTTGTCAGCACAGATCGGGGTGGCGAAACGACTGGGGGCAAAGTCGATCTATATGACGACCGGCGGTCGCGGAAGCCTCAGTTGGGAGCAGGCTGCAGAGGCTTTTGCCATGGCCATCGCACCGTGTGTCGTCGAAGCCCGGTCGGCCGGCATCGCGCTGATGATTGAAAATGCGCCGCCGCAGTACGCCGACCTGCATATCGCCCACTCCCTGCAGGATGCCCTCACGCTAGCAAAAATCGCCGACATCGGCGTGTGTATTGACCTGGTAGGCTGCTGGACCGAGGCTGGACTTCAGAACCTGATAGAAAAGACCCTGCCGCGATGTCACCTCGTGCAGGTTAGCGATTACTGTCTTGGGGATCGCTCCCTGCCTTCCCGCGCAGTGCCAGGCGATGGTGCCCTGCCCCTGAAGCAACTACTGGAGTGGCTAGTGGATGCCGGCTATGAGGGAGCTTTTGATCTGGAGTTACTGGGGCCAAGAATTGAAACTGAGGGTCGTGTGGCAGCAATGCGCCGGGCGGTGCGGAACCTGAGTGAAATGCTGCATGAAATTGGCGTCCCGCAGTGAACACCGCAGGTATTGTATACACCAGGAGTTCTCTATGAACAGGGAGAGATGATATTGGCCTTTGGCGACAACCCCAGTGATAAACCGTTGCGTGAAGCGTGGCAATCATTCTGCCGCCAGCTGGAAGCCGCGGGAGACCGGGCGTTTAAAGACTACAACCCGGCGACACCCCTGCACCGCGCCGACGCGTTCCGTTTTCTAACGCAGAACCTCGGACAGGCGTTCGACCTGGCACTGGAAACGCGCGACCCGCAATACCCGACATTGCATCCGTTTTGCACGCCCACTCGCAAACTGGGTGGTGACGCCGCAGACTTTGTCTACCTCCAGGCCTGGATTGATGGCCAATCGGTCTACCGCGTTTCAGGCCATCGCGGCACGGCCCGATTCATCAACTTCACCGTGCAGGGCTCCCGCCCGCAATATCAGCCCGGCACAGACATACCCAGCCTGCACGACCCTTTCGGGGACATTCCCGAGGCGAACCTGTTTGGGCACCAGCTCGACGCCAATCCCGATGGCAGCTTTGAACTGTATATCGGCGGACCGAAGCGCGGCAGCAACTGGCTGCCCACCACCCCCGAAACGCGCAAGCTGTTCTTGCGCCAGGGTTTTGATCGCTGGGAGGAACGCCCGGCGCAACTGCATATTGAACGGATTGGCATGACAGAACCAAAACCACTGCCGACCCCCGATACATTAATAGACGCCATGAACTGGGCGGGCGAGTTTGTCGTGGCGCTAATGGAAGACTGGCCAGACCACCCCTATCATTACAGCCCGTTCGTCGACCCGGTCAACGTCAACCAGTTCCCGCCGGAAGCCGCCAGCGGTATTGATCGGGACGATCAACGCCGCGGCCGCGCCATCGCCCATATGTGCTGGCAACTGGACGCCGATGAAGCACTGATTATCGAATTCGCTGCGCACGACAGCTTCTGGATGCTCTCCAATGCGGGTGTGTTCTTCAACAGCCTCGATTACCTGTACCACCCGGTGAGTTACACCCCGGCGCGCACTGTAGTCGACAGCGACGGGATGATCCGCTTGATTCTGTCTCACCGGGACCCGGGTTTCCACAACTGGCTGGACACCCAGGGATTGGTACGCGGCAACATCACCTACCGCAACCTGCTGAGCGATCACGCAACGACATTTCGCACGCAACGGGTAAAACTGGCTGATGTAGACAGCGCCCTGCCCGGCAATACGCGCAGGGTTTCCGCACAGGAACGCATCTCGCTCATGTGGACACGCTTCGAGAGTGTAAGGTGTCGTTACAATACCTAGCGTATACCGTGATGCGCCGGAAAGGTATTGTGAATCTCTGTAATCAGCTTCGGCAGGGCAACCAGATGGGTGCCCAGAATCGGCTTGCCCGTGGTGAGAAAGGCAACGACCAGATTGCGGTCCGGGTCTGCCCAGGTAAACGTATTCGACATACCCACATGCCCGAACGCGCGCGGATGATTCCAACCGTACAGGCTGAAGGAACTGGTGCCCATCATGAATCCATTACCATAGCGCATCGGCATTCCTATCATGCGATCCACTTCAAGCCGGGTATTGGGGACATGGGTAAGTTTGGCGACAGTTGACGGCGATAGCACTTTTGCACGTCCGTGCGCGCCATCGTCCAACATGCACTGGTATAAAGTGGCGACGCCACGTGCGGTGGTGATCAAATTGCCGGAGGGGATGACACCTGCGAGAAATCGCGGATCGTTTGAAAGCGCCACAACCTCATCCCAGGGCATACCTAACAGCCGTTGGAACAGCCTGGACAACATCGGGCCCAATCGAAACCCGGTCATTACATTGTGGGCAACGAGTTTAGTATCTTCTGGCCGCACGCCGTAATCAAACCAGTCCAGCCCCAATGGCTTCTTGAAATCGCGGATGAGGATATCGCGCAACCCCTTACCCGTCACCTCTCGTGCAACAAGATCCATGATGAAGCCACCACTGATGGTATGGTATGCGGGTGCTCCGCCTACTTCCTGGGTCAGCTGCAAATCCAGCACAAATTCCCTGAGGGCCTCCATGTCATCGAGCACATCAAGATTGAGTGCCGCATGCGGCAGGACAGGAATACCTGCGCGGTGATTCAATATCTGGGCCAGGGTGATCCCACCTTTACCGTGTCGCTCAAATCCGGGGAGATAGGTGGCAACAGGCGCATCCAGGTCAAGTAGTCCGTCCCCTTCCAGTTTGTGCATCACTATGGAGGTAATGGCTTTGGCAGCTGAGAACAGGTTGACCGGCGTGTTCACGCGCATCGGCACAGCATCGCTGCCCGGCGCTCGCCCCGGCGACACACCGCGCGCGTGTCCAAGGGCGCGATCCAGCACGACTTTGCTCTGGTGATAGATACAAAACTGAAGCCCCGGATGCACGCCGCTCTTATACACATCAATGGCTCGATCCCAGATCGCTTCAACGCCTGCCGCAGGAGATTCAACACCGATATCCGTGAGGCCGGCAATATCCCGGGGTACACGAATTTTTCTCGCGGCGTACTCGACAACACGATCCCTGACT
>JAGRIK010000314.1 GCA_020443325.1 Halioglobus sp. | reverse complement strand
TCGCTTACGGTCACTTCCTCCAGAAAGAGGGTATTGGAGATACGACTGCTGATCTTGTCGCGATCCGGTGAGCGCACAAAGAGCTTCTTGCCCCCCGGCTTGCGCTCTACGAGGCCGTTTTCCTCCAGCAGGCGCAGGGCCTCACGAACTGATGAGCGATGAACCTGCAGGCTGTCTGCAAGGGCCTGCTCGGCAGGCATAGTGTCCCCCACCTTGAGTTCGTTGTTCAGTATCTGGACCTCCAGAATCTTGTAGATCTGGCGGTAGAGTGGGTCGCGCTGCAGGGCTGTATTCGGCATAGGCTTGACCCTAGCACAGGGACGGCCTACCATGCAATTTCAGTCGCATTGTCCGACTATCCGACCATAAGCGGTCCCAAAGAGGGGATATTTGTATGAATTTTGAGCACAGTGACAAGGTAAAAGCCCTGATGGCGCAGGTGGACGCCTTTATGCAGGAGCACATCTTCCCGGCAGAAGAAGCCTATGAAGAGTTCGTCAACGACCCCGCCAACCTGTGGCAGGTACCACCTATCGTTGAAGAGTTGAAACAGAAAGCCAAGGCCCTGGGGCTGTGGAACCTGTTCCTGCCTGAAGAGTACGGCGAGTTCAGCCCCGGCCTGACCAACCTGGAGTACGCCCCCCTGGCGGAATTGATGGGCCGCTCAGAAATGGCTTCAGAGATATTCAATTGCAGCGCGCCGGATACCGGCAATATGGAAGTGCTGGCCCGCTACGGCACGGTGGAGCAACAGGAACGCTGGCTGAAACCCCTGATGGAGGGCGAGATCCGCTCTGCCTACCTCATGACGGAACCACAGGTGGCGAGTTCCGACGCCACCAACGTTGAGTGCTCCATCGTGCGCGATGGCGACGAGTACGTGATCAATGGCCGCAAGTGGTGGTCCTCCAGCGTCTACGACCCGCGCTGCGAATTGCTGCTGGTAATGGGCAAGACCGACCCAGAGGCCCCCCGGCATATTCAGCAATCCACCATTATCGTCCCCCGGAATACCCCCGGAGTGAAGGTATTGCGCCCTCTGAAGGTATTTAACCACCTCCACTCCCCCGCCGGCCACGGCGAAGTACTTCTGGAAAACGTGCGCGTTCCCGTCGATAACATCATTCTCGGTGAGGGCCGTGGCTTTGAGATTGCCCAGGGCCGCCTGGGACCGGGCCGCATCCACCACTGCATGCGCTTGATCGGCGCCGCCCAGCGCTGCCTCGACCTGATGTGCAAGCGGGTCGACTCGCGGGTGGCCTTCGGCAAGAAACTGGCAGATCAGGGCGTCATTCGCCAGGAGGTCGCCAAGTCCCGCTGTGAAATCGAGCAGGCCCGTCTGCTCACCCTGTGTGCCGCTGACAGACTCGACAAGGTCGGCAACAAGGAGGCCCGTGACATTATTGCCATGATCAAGATCGTGGCCCCGCGCATGTGCCAGGAAGTGGCGGACCGAGCCATCCAGGCCCACGGCGGCATGGGCCTGTGCCAGGATACGCCGATACCCAATCTGTTCGCCTATGCACGCTTTGTTCGCATTGCGGATGGCCCGGATGAAGTTCATATGGCGCAGCTGGGCAAAATGACCATCAAAGCCGCGGTCGAAGGTGCCTGACAGTGAAAGGATTGGTATTCAACGGCCCCAAAAACATTCACTACGAATCTTTCGATGACCCGACGATTCGCGATGAACGCAACCTGATTATCGAGGTAAAGCGCTGCAGTATCTGCGGGTCTGACCTGCATATGTACCACGGTGATCGCATCGCCACTACAGACTACTCGCAGCCCATAGAGCGGTTTTGTACCGGCCATGAAACCATCGGTGAAGTCGTGGCGGTGGGCACCGCGGTACGCAGGCACAAGGTAGGAGACAAGGTACTGGTCGCCGGTGGCGCCGGCTGTGGTATGTGCCGCCGCTGCCTGGCGGGGCAAGTCAACCTGTGTGAAAGCTATCGCTCGGGGGGCCACAGCAGCATCGCCTACGGTATCAAGCCCGCACTCAATGGCGGGCATGCAGAGTACCTGGAAGTCGTCAACGCCGATATCGGCGCCACGGCTATCCCCGATGGGGTCAGCGATGAACAGGCCTTGCTGCTGACCGATGCCCTTGCTACCGGTTACTACGGCGTAAAGATGTCTGGAGTTTCTCCTGGCGATACCGTCGCCGTGATCGGCCAGGGGCCAATCGGTCGCCTGGCTGCAGAAGCGGCGGTGGCCATTGGCGCTTCCAGGGTCTATGCAATCGACCCCCAGGAATCGCGTCGCAATATGGCTGCTGGCTTCGGCGCAATTGCTACCCATCCGGACGAGGCTATACAAAGGATATATGAAGATACCCGGGGACTGGGTGTCGACTCGGTCATCGAAGCGGTGGGTGTCGGTCCAACTTTGACCCAGGCAGTCAAGCTGGCCCGTATTGGCGGCCGCTTGTCAATTCTCGGAATTCTCCAGGCAGACACCGACATGCCCCTGCATATCGTCCAGGCCAAAAGCCTGGTTGTGCACATGGGGATTGCCGGTATCGTGGACTCGTGGCCGGAGTTGATACCCCTGCTACAAAGTGGCCGGATCAGGGGCGAAGGTGTATTTACACACAGCTTCGATCTTTCGGAAGGCGAAGAGGCCTACCGCATGTTCGACACTCGCGAGGATGGCGTCATGAAAGTGCTACTCACCCCATGAGAGAGGATCATACAACAATGAGCTTAATTAACGCTTTAGATTTCGACGGCAAGAAAGTGCTGGTATGTGGTGCATCCGACGGCATCGGCTACGGCGTGGCGAAAGCCTTCCTGGAGGCTGGCGCCGATGTTTCGATTACCGGCACCCGCACCGCGGATGCCTATGACAATGACTTCAGCGGCATGCAGTTCCACACCCTGGACATCCAGGACCCCGCCATGATCACCGAACTAGCGACGAAATTCGACAGCCTGGATGTACTGGTAAACTGCATCGGCTCGGTGCTATGGAAGAAGGCCGAATTCGAGCGCGAGGGCTTCGAAAAAATTCTCAGCATCAACCTCACTGGCGCCATGCAACTGTGTACAGAATTCTACGACCTGCTGGAAGCCAGCGGCGGCAATATCGTCAATCTCGATTCGGTGGTATCGATCCGCCCTGCCCTTAACAACCCGGCCTACAGCGCCAGCAAGGCGGGCCTGGTGCAACTGACCAAAACCCTGGCCATGAAATGGGGACCCAGGGGCATTCGCGTCAACACCGTGGCGCCCGGCATGGTACCCACCAAGCTGACCGCCAATCAGTCCAGTCCGGAGCAGATCGAGCAGATCACTAATACAATTCCTCTGCGCCGCGTCGGCTCACCGCAGGATATCGCCGGCGGCGTCCTGTTCTTCGCGTCGCCGCTTGCGGCCTATATCACCGGCCAACAGCTGGTGATCGACGGCGGTGTGACTCTCTAAATCAGGCACATTGACTATGGATCAACAAGAATCGGTAGATCGGGATCTGGTTGATATCGAGCGACTTGGCGAATGGATGCAAGCGCAGCGACTGCCCTCGGGTCCATTCGTAAACCAACGCCTGCTGACCGGCGGTACCCAGAATATTCTGCTGTATTTTGAACGGGGCAACAGGGCCTTTGTGTTGCGACGTCCACCACGGCATCTTCGGGCCAGCAGCAATCG
>JAGRIK010000313.1 GCA_020443325.1 Halioglobus sp. | reverse complement strand
GGAGAAATTGATGCTGGCCGGACAACTGGCCGGCGAACTCACCGGCACCACAACCGGCGGCCGCGCGGATCGCTGGCGGCGGCTGCAACTGGAGAAGGGCCGGGCGCTGGCCTGAGCGAAGCGCCCCTGGACCTGCAGGCGGGCAGGCGCTATCCGGTGATTACACCCTCACTGGCCAACGCTGCTATCTCAGCATCACCGAGCCCGAGAATCCCCTTCAACACCTCGTCGTTGTGGCTGCCCACGGGCTGCCCCGGGAAGTCAGTGCGCCCCGGGGTGTCGGACAGTCTCGGCATAATCGCCGGAATCTTCAAAGGCTCCCCATCGATCTCCACCGACTCGAACATACCGCGCGCCTGGTAGTGCTCGTCGCCCAGCATGTCCTCCACACTGTAGATCGGCCCCACAGGCACACGCACCTCTTCGAGCGTTTCGATGATGTAACTCGACGTGTTTTTGGCACACCAGTCGGCGAGGGCCCTGTCGATTTCGGGCTCGTGCTTCACCCGTCCTGCGTTGTCCGCCATTTCCGGGTTCTCCGCCATCTTCGGGTGACCGGCAGCCACCATCAGGCGCTTGAAGATCGAATCGCCGTTGCCGCCGATAATGACGTGCTTACCGTCGCTACACGCGTACGTGTTGGTCGGCACGATGCCCGTTACCGTCGTGCCGGAAGGCTCGCGAATCACGCCCGCACCATCGAACTCGGGAACCATGCCCTCCATCAGGCTGAACACCGATTCATACAACGCCACGTCCACCACCTGGCCCACACCACCACCTTCAGCCTTGGGGCGCGCCCGCTGAATGATCGCCAACGCGACACCGAGCGCGGCATGTATCGCCGCCAGCGTGTCACCCATGCTGATATTAGGGCGCACTGGGGGCTGGCCGGGCTCACCGTTGATATAGCGGAAACCCCCAAAGCCCTCTGTCACAGACGCATAACCGGGTTTGTTCGCGTACGGCCCCGTCTGACCGTAGCCAGAAATACGCGTGTAAATCAGGCCGGGGTTGGTTTTTTTCATATCCTCGGGGCCGAGACCCCAGCTCTCCATCAACCCCGGGCGGAAGTTTTCCACCACCACATCGGCAGTATCCAGTAACTGCCGCGCCAAATCCCGACCCTTCTGCGACCTTAGATCCAGGGTGACACTTTTCTTGTTGCGACCGAGACTGTAGTACCACAGCGAGGTATCCCCGCGCACAATACGCCACTTGCGAATGGGGTCACCGCCTGGAGGCTCTACCTTGATCACTTCCGCCCCAAAATAAGAAAGCAGGGTGCCGGTGAACGGCCCCGCCAGAAGCTGACCCAACTCCACTACCCGCAAGCCCTCTAAAGGCCGTGGCACGTTACTCATGTACTTTCCTCCGCATACTGGCAGCCTGGCGGTGAGTGGCCGGGCAATTGTTATATTATAATAACATTATGTCTTTTGGGCTGAAACTCGGATTGTTGCCTGAATTTCTCGGGAGCACAAATTGGGCGCTTTCTGCATGGCGGGACTGGGTGCTGATTAACCATTGTGGCTTTTTTTCGATGCAAGCGCGGTATCGTGTAGTTTTCTTCTACATACTACGAATCAAGATGCGACCTTGTGGCTATTTAGCCTGTATCCAAGTTGAGGCGAGTGGTAGTTTTGGTTTTGGTTTGCGATTGAGGCCGGGAGGATGCCTCGTAGCCCGGGTTCGCTCGGATAACTGTTTTTCAGTCGCTCCCGGGGTGCCGGACCAACGTAATTCGCTTGGTGAAAAACAGTTATCCGAGCGAACCCTCCTTGCGGCGGCGCACCACATCGCTTGGCAGACAGTCAGGGTTTAAAACTTTGTAGCATGCAGTTCAAAGTGTTGCGCCAATCGGTAGAGGGATAGAGGTTGCG
>JAGRIK010000312.1 GCA_020443325.1 Halioglobus sp. | reverse complement strand
TATGATCAAACCGGTGCTCACTGTGGTGCCGCGCTTCCTCTTTATAATGAATATCAGGGTACGTTTGAGAATGAAGCTACCTCGCTGTCTGCCGCAGAGGCACTGGGGGACTCAAAATGGGCCCTGCTAGCCAACCACGGCTCCCTGGTAGTGGGTAAGGATTTACGCCAGGCCCACCTGCGCGCCATCACGCTGGAGTGGCGCTGTAAACGCGCCTATGAAGTAGAGCTGGCCGGTGGCGGCGTGCCGCTCACCGATGAAGAGGTTGAAAAAGTCGGCATCACCGACGCCAACGGTTTTCCCTTCTGCTGGGAAGCCATGGCGAGGCGCGAGTTGCGAGCCGACCCTTCGATTGTCGATTAATTTTTGGAGGCAGGGATTATGAGCTTACAGATTACCCCATTGAACAATGTCGGCGTCGAAGTCTCAGGCTTCGATATCAATGCACCCATCAGCAGTGAAATCCAGGCCCAATTGAAAGCACTCTGGTACGAGCATGCCATTATGGTCTTTCGCGGTCAGGATATCAGCCCTGAGAAGCAGATTGAATTCAGCCGAATCTTCGGGCCGTTGGAACTGCACCCCTTGAAGGCAACCACATCGGAAGAGTATCCAGAGCTATTCGTGTTGGAGAACGGGGGTGACAAGGATAAGTTTTTTACCGCCTTCTACGAGGGTAAGGAGATTGTCGGACGTCTGGATTGGCATATGGATCTGCATTACACGGGCCGTCCCAATCATGGTGCACTGCTGCGTGCAGTGGTCGTCGCAGCAGAAGACGGCCTCACCGGGTTTGGTGACCTCGCCAAGGCCTATGACGCACTGGATGACGACACCAAAGTCTTGCTTGAAAAACTGGAGGTGGCCTACAGCTTTAGCATGCAGCGTCGCCATATGCGCTATGTGAACCTGGAAGGGTATCAACCGGGGCCTTATAGCCCCAAAAAACCCAGTGATGTCAATTTTCCGGATTTTCCTGATGCGGTTTATCCCGCTGTTGTCACTCACCCCATCAGTGGACGTAAAGTTCTCGAGATCGTGGAGCAGTTCCTGGATCGGGTTGTTACACCGCAACAGTTCGGCCTGTCAAATGACGAGTCTATCGAACTACTGGAGAGATTAGTCGCGCATGGCAAAAAGCCCGAGTTCACCTATTTTCACGAATGGCGCGAGGGCGATATGGTGCTGTGGGATAACTGGCGGGCGATGCATTGCACGACCGGCACAAAGCCAGGCATCAAGCGGGTCATTAACCGCACTACGATCGAAGGCGATGTGACTTTAGGTCGTGTAATAAAAGCGGAGTAAAGCGGGGTAAGTTTGTCCTGGACTTTGGGCTTACAATAACCATCTGATAATAATCGTACTCGAGGCAATCAGTGAATAAACTCGATCTTTCCAATACCGCCGACAGGACATTCCCGCTAATCCTGCGGCAGCAGGCTGAACAGAACGGCGACGCTGAATTCCTGGTAACCGATACCGCCCGTATCAGCTTTGCCCAGGCCGATACGATAAGTGATTGCCTGGCAGCCGGCCTGCAGGCGCTTGGTATTGGTACGGGTGATATTGTTGCCCTGTTCCTGGGCAATCGCCCGGAGATGGTATTACTCAGCCTGGCGATCAACAAACTGGGAGCGATTTGGACGCCGATCAACGGCGACTACAAAGGGCAGTGGCTGCTGGACAATCTGCAGATGGCGCGTGCCAAAGTTCTTGTTACAGATGATCAATACCAAGACCGTATCGCCGAGATAGAAGACCAGCTAGGCATTGGCACTATCGTGCTCGTGGGTGAAACGGGAGCCAGCGCATTGAGGAACCCCATTGATTACCAACAGTTGCTCGATCACCCGCCTGCGGAGCTCGATTATGGCGCCCAGCACTACGGTGATAACTGCGCCATCCTCTGGACATCGGGTACTACCGGAAAATCCAAGGGCGTGTTACAGAGCTATAATTGCTGGATACGCCCGATTGTTGGCGGCTGCAGTCTGCAATACAACTCACAGCCCGGCGACAGTATTTACTGCGTGTTGCCGTTATTCCATACCGCCGCCTGGATTACCTCCGTCTATCGCGCCCTGGTGGAGGGCATCCCCTGCATTATCGAGCCGCGTTTTTCAGTTACCAATTTCTGGGAGCGGATTAAATATTTTGGTGCCACACAAACATTCCTGCTGGGCGCCATGGGCGCCTTTCTGCTTAACGCCCCCGAGCGCGATGATGATAGGGACACCCCTTTGAGGCTTGCCCAGATAGTACCACTGGCACCTAACCAATGGCCGATCTTTGAACAGCGCTTCGGCGTGCAACTGATTCGGACCGGTCTCGGGCAGAGTGAATGCCAACTGGTTATGACTCAAGTGGAAAACCGTGAAGATGTTCCCGTCTACGCCCTGGGTTTCCCCGCAGACGACACGATTATCCGTTTACTCGATGATGATGGCAAAGAGGTCGCCAGCGGCGAAGTCGGCGAGATCTGTATCAAACCATTGCAACCCTATTTACTCTTTAATGGCTATTTCGACAATCCTGAGGCCACAGCAGAAGCCTATTTTGGTGACTATTACCGCACCGGCGATCTCGCGCGACAGGATCTATCCACCGGCGCCTATTTTTATGCAGACCGCAAAAAAGACGCCCTGCGATTTGCCGGCCGCAATATCTCCACCCTCGAAGTGGAAAGTATTGTGCGCCGTCATCCGGCGGTAGAGGACGTCGCCGCCTTTGGCATTCCTTCAGAGGAAGTTGAGAGCGAACAGGAACTGAAGTTGAATATTATTCTGAGAGAAGGCTGCAGTGAATCAGCCGAGGCGATCTGCAGCTTCATCAATGACAATGCACCTCATTATTTCGTACCCCGTTATCTTGAGTTTGTCCAATCATTGCCCTATACCCCGACCAATAAGGTTCAGAAATTCAAGTTGCGGGAGCAGGGTGTTAACGAGCACACCTGGGATCTGAAAAATTCGGATTATCTGGTGCGAAAGTAAGCGGGATACGCTGTAGCAAGGCAATCCGTTCGCGCTGGACAGCGCTGCTTTACAAGCGTTTGTGCTTCTGTCAGTGGCGGAAGAGGTAGGAGTCGAACCCACCAGGCGCGTTTATGCGCGCCTCACTGGTGTTGAAGACCAGGCACCCCACCGGGGATATCGCTCTTCCATTGCAGGGAGCGGAAGCGATAGCGGTTCCACTGTCCTTAAACTATAGTGGAAAGGAACTTTGGGCATATCGTACGACTGTACTATGTGCTCTACTGGATTCATCACTATAATCAGTCGCAATAAGAATTTGTAATTTTCAAGATCCCAGTCATACGCTGTAACAGTTCTTGCGGAGCAAAATAATGTTTTACGGTTGGCGCATCGTCGGTGGTGGTTTTCTCTCGCAGGCCTTTGTCATCGGCTTCTTTACCTATGCGGTGAGTCTCCTCACGCAGCCAGTGCAGGAGACGTTCGATGTCGGCGTCGAAATGGTGATGTATAGCCTGACCTGCGGTACTTTTGTCGGCCTTTTCGCCATGCCCATCGTAGGGACCCTGTTGGACAAGTTGTCAGTGCGGACACTTTTCGCAGCAGGCATTGTGCTCTTTGCGCTCGGTTTATGGCTGCTGGGCCAGAGCACTACGATTATTCAATATATCGTGATCTTCGGCATTACCATGGCGCTGGCCAACGCACTGGCAGGCTCCATGATTTCCTCGGCGGTGGTGTCCAGATGGTTTACCGCAAACAGGGGGAAGGCACTGGGGGTCGCGGCAATGGGGACGTCGGTGGGTGGCATCCTTGTCCCGGGGTTGATCACCTACTGGCTGCCGGATCATGGTTGGCGAGGCACCCTACAGAACCTGGCAATCGTGCTGGTTGTCATCGTGCTGCCAGTTGTTCTCTGGGCCATTCGCAGTTGGCCATCGGACGTAGGGATCCAGGCATCACAGGCGGGACAGGCGGTTGGTTCTGCCAGCGCTGCGGCTGAGCTTGGTCTGAAAGATATCCTGCGCAACCCGAATTTCTGGTGGCTTGGTGCTACGCTTGGCCTGCTTTTCAGCACCTACTCAGCGATCCTCTCCAATTTGACACCCTATGCGACACAGCTTGGCCATCAGGAAGATGCAGCATCCGGGCTTATTATGGTAATTGCCATCAGTGGCCTGCTGGGCAAACTGTTATTTGGAGTGGCCGCGGATAGGCTCGGCCACAAACTGGCGCTTTGGACTGCGCAGTTGCTCGTATTCACTGGCTTTGTCCTGCTTGCCATAGAGCCTTCTTACGCGTTGATAATGCTGGCCTGTGTCTCAATAGGACTGGCGGCGGGGGGAATGCTGCCCGTGTGGGGCGCGTTTATCGCGGATATTTTTGGCCTGCAGAGCTACGGTCGCGCGTTCGGGCTGATGGCACCAATCATAACCCTGTTTGTGATGGTGGGATTTCCCCTGACCGGCAGGCTGTACGATGCCACTGGCAGCTTCAGCCTCAGTCTGTGGATATTCGCCGGGCTGATGGTGGTTGCCGCTGCTCTGGTGCTTCCTCTTCGTCTACCACGGGAATCCTGACGGGAATCTGGTCTTTTTCTTTTGCCTGAGACGGTTAACAGGGCAGACAATGGCCCCTGATTGAGGTAAAAATACGAGTAGCCCGGTTGGCGTGACAGTGCCGGGGCCGGTGTATTGGTATGGCCAGTTTCGTTGATGTAGGCCAATCGCGATCAGGGATATTAATAAAAAATGCCTCGCTATATGTCCAGCCAGAATCTACGAGCCAGCCTGGAACTGTTTGGTTTGCCCGCACAGAAATTGATGGATGAGGCACAGCATCTGGGTATTGATGTGGGCAGTTGGGACGATAAATCGGACCAACAGATCAGTGCGCAGGATTTTGGCAGGCTCTTTATCGCCATGGTGCGCCGTTCCCAGGTAGCTGCGGGCGTCGATGAGGAGAGTCTGGATGCGATCCTCGAACTGAGCAGCTATCGGATGTTGTTCACCTACATGATACATGCGGGCACACTGCGTGAGTGTCTGGCACGGGCAGCGAGCTATTTCACGCGCTTTGCAGCGGATAAAAAAAGTTTCTCTCTGGAAGCCTCTGGTGATACGACGCGTTGGGTGTTTAACCTGGGGGCGATTGATGCCGAAGCTTCACCAGATGCAGCTGATTTTAGTATGGATGAGCTGCGTTGGCTGCCGGGTCTCCCAGGGCGTATGTTGGCGCTCTATTTGTGGCACAGGCAGGCCAGTTGGCTCACCGGTAACTATATAGACCTTATCGGGGTGCATCTGGATTGTGCGGCATATGGCTCTGCAAATGCCTACACCGATACATTTTCAGCCCCCGTGTACTTTAACGCCGATTGGTGCGGAATGGAGTTCCATTCACGCTACCTCGATAGCCCGTTGGTGCAAACGGAAACAACGCTGGACAAGATGCTGTCTACATTCCCCGCGGAGTTGATCGAGGCCGATGAACTGGCCAGTAGTGTGTCGGCGCGCGTGCGGGGGCTGATAGGTACGGATTTTTCCAGACCCATGCCCAGCCTCGAAGAGGTTGCTGAACGCCTGATTACCACAACGACCACGCTGCACCGCAGGCTGCGTGATGAAGGGACCTCTTTCCAGAAGTTGAAAGACGATTGTCGCCGGGATGCGGCTATCCAACTGTTACGCGATATGCAAAATAGTGGAACCGCTGTATCTGAATACCTGGGATTTTCCGATCCAAGCGCCTTCTTTCGGGCCTTCAAGAAATGGACAGGCCTGACCCCACAGCAGTTTCGGTCGCGCAAGGCCTGACTGCGGTTAAAACTCTCCTGCAAGAACCGGACACCCCAATTTGCCAATTGAGGTACTAGGGATTTCGCCCAACTCTTCTAGACTGCGTCAGCGTATCTACAGAACGTTAGCGTTGTTCACATTGGTCGAGTCGACGGGAGAATAAGATGAAGTATTTTGTGACAGGTGGCACCGGGTTTATTGGCAAGTACTTGCTTGGGCGGTTGCTGGAGCGCGGAGGCATCGTCTACTGCCTGGTCAGGAAAGAATCCAAACCCAGGTTCGAAGCCCTGAAAGCGTCGCTGGGCGCCAGTGAAAAGAACCTGATCCCCGTCTACGGCGACCTCGCGAAAAAGAACTTTGGTTTGCGCAAGAAGGATCTGGAACTGCTGGATGGGAAAGTCACGCATTTCTATCACCTGGCGGCCATCTATGATTTGCGCGCTTCCGCCGAGAGCCAGTTGCTGACTAACGTGCAGGGCACCCGCAACGCCATTGAGCTGGCCTCCCTGATCAGGGCCAAAAGTTTCCAGCATGTCAGTTCCATCGCGGCCGCCGGCAAGTTTGCGGGCACATTCCGGGAAGATATGTTCCAGGAAGCGGGGGAGCTTAACCATCCTTACTTCCGTACCAAGCATGACTCTGAAGCCATAGTGCGCAACGAATGCACGATTCCCTGGCGCGTCTATCGCCCAGCCTCTGTGGTAGGGCATTCCCAGACGGGAGAGATTGATAAGGTCGACGGGCCGTATTACAGCTTCAAGGTCCTGCAGAAAATGCGCAACTCACTGCCATCCTGGTTCCCGATGGTCGGTGTAGATTCGGGCAGCTTCAATATTGTGCCGGTGGATTATGTGGTGAATGCGCTCGACCACATCTCCCACCAGAAAGGTCATGACGGGAAGTGCTTTCACCTGACCAACCCGGATCACTATTCATCCGGGGAAATGCTGAATATCTTCGCGGAGGCGGCTCATGCGCCGCGTTTTGCGATCAGGCTGGATACAAAGATATTTTCATTCGTTCCCAATAGCCTGCTGTCCATGCTGACGAAATTACCCGCCGTTCGGAAATTGATCGATTCGACGATCGAAGGGTTTGGCATGCCGGCAGACGCAACAATGTTTTTCAGCTGGAATACCCGCTACGACAACCGCGACACGGTTGACGCGCTGCGTGGCAGCGGTATAACCGTCCCCAAACTACATACCTATGCCGCGAAACTCTGGGATTACTGGGAGCGCAATCTTGATCCGGATCTGTTTATCGATAAGACATTGCGAGGCAACGTCGAAGGTAAGGTCATTGTTATTACAGGCGCGGGCAGCGGTATTGGCCTGTCCAGTGCGCTGCGTTTGGGCGAAGCGGGGGCCAAACTGATCATCTGTGGCCGCACACTTGAGAAACTGGAACAGGCTAAGAAGCAGATTGAAAAAGTGGGTGGGGAAGTGCATACCTATGCCTGTGACCTCGCCGATATGGCGTCCTGCGACAAGTTCATGGGCCAGGTGCTTGAGGAGCACGGACAGGTGGACATCCTCATCAACAATGCCGGCCGGTCCATTCGCCGGGCCGTCGAGGATTCCTACGAGCGCTTCCACGATTTTGAACGCACCATGCAGATCAACTATTTCGGTGCACTGCGTTGCAGCCTTGCCGTGCTGCCGGGCATGAGTGAGCGCAAGTCGGGTCACATCATCAATATCTCCTCAATGGGGGTGATTGGGCCGCCCGCGCGTTTCTCAGCCTACATTGCCTCCAAGTCAGCATTGGAAGGCTGGACACGCTGCGCAGAAGCGGAATTTTGTGACCGGGACGTTCACTTCACCAATATCAATATGCCGCTGGTAAAAACACCAATGATCGGGCCAACGGCGGCTTATGCTTACGCGCCCACCCTCACCCCCGAGGAGGCCGCTGATATGGTCGTGGATGCGGTGATCAACAGGCCCAGCCGTATCACTACCGGCATGGGGCGAGCGTTCCAGGTGTTAAACCTGGTGGCGCCCAAGCTGGCGGCCACCGTTATGAACATGCCGTTTAGAATGTTCGATGAGAAGAAAGCACTCGCGGCGCTCGACAGCAGCAAAACACTGAAAGAACCGTCCGCCGAGCAGGTTGCTGTGGCAGCACTCATGAAAGGTGTACACTACTAAAGGGTGCAATGAGATGAAACGGCTATTCACAGCGAAAAAACCTGAACATGCGCACACGCAGGGAGATTGCTATACAGACTGGCTCGAGGAGTCTGAAGAATACGATAGACGCACTAGCGGCCATCAATGGCGAGAGACAGATGAGTCCCAATTATATGATTACCTGAGCATTCGCAAACGGCTGGAGAAGCTGCGGAGGTTGCGGAAGAAGGGCGACGACGAGGCGCTGCTTTTTGCACTGAACGAAGGTATACACGGCAACACGGCGGGAATTGGCCAGGCCCGGCTTTACCAGGAGGCGAAGAGTGGTACCAAGCTGCTTATTGAGGACTTCATTTCTGAGATTTGCATGGCATTGATACACCTTTCGCATCGCGAAACGTCCGCTATACCCTGGGAAGAACGCCGGGAGTTTTTCCATAGAGCCAGTCACTGCTACGGGCGCTCTGCTCTTATGCTGAGTGGGGGAGGGACTCTGGGATATTTTCATTTCGGGGTGCTCAAGGCGCTTGTTGAGCAGAAGCTCTGCCCACGGGTGATCTCGGGCGCCAGCGCAGGCGCCTTCGTCGCTGCCATTATCGGCACCCGCACCGACGGGGAATACCTGCAGTTGTTTGAGGGCGATGCGTTGGCACTGGCGCTGACCTCGAACCGCGAGGACATCAAGATCGGGTTTGGCAGTGGCGACAAGATCGATATGGGCAAGATCAAGCGCGAACTGGCCAGGCTGATTCCCGACATGACGTTTCTGGAGGCCTTTGAGAAAACCGGGCGTAGTATCAATATCACGGTATCGCCCGCAGAACCTCGCCAAAACTCTCGCTTGCTCAATCATATGTCATCGCCCAGTGTCACTATCCGCTCTGCGGTGTTGGCAAGCTCGGCCCTGCCTGGCGTATTCCGCCCTGTGCAGTTGGAGGCGCGCAATGTTCGCGGTAAAGTGCAGCCGTACCTGCCTTCCAGGCGCTGGATAGACGGTTCGTTCTCGCAGGATCTTCCCGCCAGAAGGCTGGCGCGTATGCACGGTGTGAATCACTTCATTGTAAGCCAGGTCATGCCGGGTTTGGGGCGCGAACCGCGGCTACATCCGGGTGTTCGCAAGATCCTCTCAGACGCTTCGGTAGCGGCGACCAAAGAGGTGGTGCGTGGCTCGCTGGATCTCATTCAACGTTATTTTACAGTCGGTCCCAAAACGGGCGTCGCCATGAACACATTGAATGCTCTGATCGATCAGCGGTATTCAGGCGATATAAACATTTATCCCAAGTACGGGTTTGAGAGCCTGGCTTCATTGCTGAAGGTACTGTCGCCCGAGGAGATGATTGAGCTGTTCAAGGATGGCGAGCGCGCGACCTGGCCCAGGATGCCCGCGATTGAAGCCACAACCCGCATTGGGAGAACCCTGGACGAGATACTGCATACCGTTGAGGCTGACGACAGATTCACTGTAACGTGAGTCAGGCAATCGATCGATTAATCAATTGGGCGGCGGAGGTTGAAGATGAAAGTATTTGTGACTGGAGGTACAGGGTTTATCGGGACGCATACCTGTCGCGCATTGTTGGACGCCGGGCACACCGTGAAACTGTTTGTGCGAAACAGGGAAAAAGCCAAGAAGCTGTTTGGCAACACCATTCGCTCTATCGCCGTTGGTGATATCGCCAGCGCCAGTGATGTGAAGAAAGCCATGAAGGGGTGTGACGCGACGATTCATATGGCGGCTATGGTGTCGACGAGCAAGGACGATGCCAAAAAGGTGTACCAGACCAATCTGGCGGCGGCTGAGAACGTGCTCGGACAGGCCGTGGACGCCGGGTGCAGGAAGATTATCCACGTTTCCAGCGTCACTGCGATTTACAATCCGAAAGCGAAGACACTGAACCACGATTCCCCGCCGGGTGTTGCGAAAAATGCGTACGGTCGCTCCAAGGTAGAGTGCGAAAAATATGCGCGCAGCCTGCAGGAGCAGGGCGCACCGCTGCACATCACCTATCCGGCGAGCGTGATTGGGCCGGATGATCCCGGGCTCACTGAGCCCCATGAAGGCTTGATTGCCAATTTGTACGGCCTGGGGTTGGATATGCCCAGCGGCAATCAGTATGTGGACGTCAGGGACGTCGCGGCCGCCCATGTGGCATTGCTGGGCAAACGCCTGGCGCCCGGGCGGTATCCACTGGGTGGTCACTACGTTTCCTGGAAAGATCTGTACGCCACGCTGGAACGACTGACCGGGCGCAGCCTGGTGATGTTGCCCGTAACAGGACTCTCCATGCGCCTGCTTGGCCGTACGTTGGATGCGTTAAAGCCATTCATGGATTCCCATACCCCCATTTCCCATGAAGCCATGGTGTACGCCACCAATTGGGTCAAGCTGGACAACGCCAAGACACAGAAAGACCTGGGCATCTCGTTTCGGCCCGTTGAGCAATCCCTGGTGGAGGCAATCCGCTGGCTGGAGCGGGAAAACCATATCACCCGGGTTCAGGCCGGGCTGTTGTCCCGCCACACTATGGGCGTGTAAGCAATAGTTAAGCGACGTTGATGACGATTTCTGTCAGTAAAGAGTGCAGAACCCGGTACTAGTGGGATTTGCCGATGGACGTAGAATTGGCATCTCTACCATCACATCGACTTTGATTGTTACTAGCGCAGGTGCACCCATGACCAGTTCCAACATGTTTAGCAGATCAGACGCCGTACAGACGATGACGCTGGAGGCAATATTTTCCTACGCGGATAAGGCGGATTCCAGACTCAGGAGACAGGATACTGACACCGGGTATTGGGATGATGGCATGTATCCCCGCGAGGAGGAACAGGATGCCGTTGCGACCCACTTTCTCTCCGCCGGCGTCGCTGTGGCCGCCTGCAACAAAGCAGTGGGAGCCCAATTATGAAACAGCTCGGTGTACTCGATAGCGCATTTATCAATCTGGAGCACCCCAATACGCCCCAGCACATTGGTGGCCTGGGAATCTATGATCCTTCTACGGCCCCTGATGGGAAAGTACGTTTCAAGGATGTCATTGAGAACTTCGAACAACGGCTTAACAGCATGCCCCTGTTCCGGACCCGGGTCGTCAATGTGCCGGGGAAAATCGACAGGCCGTACTGGGTTCAGGATGCCAATTTCGATGTGGAATTCCATCTGCGGCATATCGCATTGCCCGCTCCCGGCGACTGGCGCCAATTGTGGATTCAGGCCGCCAGACTGCATGCGCGTCCGCTGGATATGTCGAGGCCGCTGTGGGAGGCCTACATCATTGAAGGTCTGGATAATATTCCCGATGTACCCAAAGGGGCGTTTGCGATCTATACGAAAATGCACCATAGCCTGGTAGATGGCGCCGGTGGCGATGCTTTCATGATGGCTCTGCATGACAGTGACGCGATTCCCCGCAAGCAGGTCCTGACCGATGTGCCTGTAATAGCAGATCGTCAGCCGCGGACGAGCGAGTTGCTGGTTCGATCGATCGCCAATCGCGCTCGCAGCAACATCGGGTTGATACGCGGTGCCTCAAGTACACTGGTAAGAACCATCAAGCACCAGCGGGCTGTGTCGAGTGAGAAAATTCCACCGGCCGACCTGAATGCCCCGAAAACCCGGTTTAACAACCCGGTGGGACCACACCGCGTGGCTGAAGCCGCAGTCTTTACACTGGACGATTTTAAAGCCATCAAGAATGCATTTGGCGTCACGATCAATGATGTCGCACTGTCGGTCGTCGGCGGTGCGATGCGCAAGTATCTGGAACACTACGGCGAGTTGCCGGAAGAATCACTGGCCGCCGGGATTCCGATGAACATGCGTACGCGCAGGGAAATGACGGAGGACAATAACCAGGTCGGCTCCATGTTTTGTGAAATCCATACCAACATTGCCGATCCCGTTGCGCGGCTGGCAGCGGTACACAAGAGCGCGATAGACGCAAAGGAAAGCAATGCAGAGAACCCGATGGTGGAAGTGTTGCGTGTGGCCGGGATATTTTCCCCCGCACTGTCACAGCGTGCGGCGCAGCTCTGGTCAAAGCATCAACTCAGCAAATACATACCGGCCAATATCAGTACGGTGATCTCGAACGTTCCGGGGCCCACTGTTCCGCTTTATAGTGCCGGGGCAAAAATGGTTCGCTATCACGCGATGGGGTTGCTGACGCCCGGCTGTGGGGCCTTTCACCTCATTTACAGCTGCAACGGCCTGGTGACGATTACGGTCCTGGCCGATCGCGAGACGGTGCCTGACCCCGAGTTTTACCGCCAGTGCCTGGAGCAGTCGTTTGCCGAAACGCTCGCGGCGATACCGGGTGACACCCGGGCTCGCGCCATAACACCCAAAAAGCGGGCAAGAAAAGCGGCGACCTCGAGGTCGAACACACGTCGCAGCCAGGGTGGTCGCAGCAAGCAGTCGTAGGTGAAAAACCTTAGCTGTCCTGGCGCATGGGCACTTTATCGAACCAGGGGGACGCTTTCTCCAGTTGCCCTGCCAGTTGGTAGAGCGTCCATTCATCACCATAGCGTCCGGCGAACATTACGCCCACGGGCAGGCCGCCGGGTGTCCAGTGCAGAGGAACAGACATGGCCGGCTGCCCGGTCGCGTTGGACAACATGGTAAATGCCGACGCACTTATGGCCTCCTTTTCATAGGGGCCGTATTCCTGGTTGAGGCTCAACTTGCCAATTTTTACGGGAGGTGAGGCGAGGGTAGGCGACAGCAGCACATCGTAATTATCCTGAAGCAGGGCGATGCTGCGTGCGATACCCCCCAGAGCGGTTTGAGCGTTGATCACCTCTTCACCCGTCAGTGACTTATATTTGATGAAGCGATCCCACATAAGTGGCTCCAGGTCGTTCACTGTCACCTTGCGGCCCAATTCCCGCTCGCGGTTTTGTATACGCACGACGGTATCGGCGCCCATTACCACACCCGTCGCGCCGAAGAATTCTGCCGGGTCCAGCGGCAACTGCACCTCTTCTACCTTATGGCCCAGGTTTTCGCATAATTTTGCCGCGTTAGCCGCTGCCAGTTCGCACTGCGGGTCGACGGGACTGTGGGTCACAGGCGTCCTGATCAAGCCAATACGCAGGGATCCCGGTGCCTGCGATACGGCGTCCAGGTAGTTGTTGCCCGGGGGGCGGGGTGCGATCACCGTTTGTCCGGGTTCGGGCCCCCTGGTGGCATCCAGTAAAGCCGCACTGTCGCGCACGCTGCGTGAGACTGCGTGGATAACGGACAGGGTCGACGCCAGTTGCTTTGGCCCGTGGGGTGTCCGCCCGCGGCTGGTCTTCATGCCGAACAATCCGCAACAGGAGGCCGGAATACGAATCGAACCACCGCCATCGGTGGCATTTGCCAGCGGCAGGATGCCCGCCGCCACCGCCGCTGCAGAGCCGCCGGATGAGCCGCCGGCACTGTACTCCAGGTTCCAGGGGTTGCGGGTATCGCCAAACAGTATGGATTCGGTGGTTGCCGTGCCGCCAAACTCGGGACTTGCCGATTTGCCCATGATGACCAGGCCGGCCTGCTGGTATCTCTCGACAATCGTGCTGGTATAGTCGGCCACCCAGTCGCTGAAGAAGCGCGAACCCTGGGTGGTCACCGTGCCCTTCAGCGCCATGCCGAGGTCTTTCAGGAGAAACGGCACGCCGGTGAAAGGCCCCTGGGGAAGGCCTTTTCGGGCCTCGTGACGCGCGCGATCATACAGTTGCTCAACGATGCAGTTGATCTCAGGATTGACGGCATTGGCCCGGCTTATCGCCATTTCGAGTACTTCTGTTGCCGAAATCTCGCCTTCCCGTACCAACTTCGCCAGAGCCAGCGCATCTTTGGAGCGGTACTCTTCAAAACTCATCGCGGTATTACTGGCCGCAGCGCGGACGGCGGATCCGATCGATAGTGCAGCGGCGGCCACCAGGCCGGTTTTGACCGCAGTGCGGCGTGTCAGGTATGTCGTCATAGAGTTGTCTCGCTGATCGCAGATGGTGTTGCGTTAGTTTCGCACAGTGGTTGCCGGGTGAGAGTGCTACACCAGGTCCGTGCTGTCCAGTGGGTAAAGCGTGGCTGCCGATTCCGGTGCTAACCCGAGATGTAGATCTGTTGATTTATCGGGTTGTATACATTCGCCAGGATAGACCTGCGCTTGTCATCGATGTCACTAAGAAACTAGTACCTACAAGCATCTTCGCTGTCGATACGACCTCAACGCCTTACCGCCCCCGAACTGAACCGATTTGTTCATAAATCTGGTCTGCTTTGTTGTGTCCAGAGTATTTCAATCTCAGCATACTCCTCCTCGTTGTTACCCAGTTGTGTGGGGCCGTTAGTTTATGGCCTCGCAACCGCATAAATATATAAAGAGAGAGATGGCTATGTCATTACGAAAAGTTTCACCGGTACACCCATTGGCGCTTGCCGTTTCTGCGCTGGTCACAGCCATGGTGATGCCCGCACAGGCGCAACAACCCTCGCCGACGGGCACAATGCTGGAAGAAGTTGTGGTCACGGCTGAGAAACGGACGGAAAGCCTGCAGGAAGTCCCTATCGCCATCACCGCGTTCAGCCAGAAAGATATTGAGCAGCGCGGCATATCGAACGTTGCTGACCTGCTCGGCCAGATTCCCAGTGTGGGCGGCTTCACGGCCCCGGGTAGCCGAGGCAATACCAGCCTGTCGATTCGCGGTGTCTCGGGTGGCTCACCCTCGAATTTGTCGCTTGACCCTGCCGTTGGCATCTATCTGGACGGCGTCTATCTCGGGAAAATGACCGGCGTATCCGTTGACGTGGCAGAGCTGGAGCGGATCGAAGTACTGCGCGGCCCGCAGGGTACCCTGTACGGACGTAACTCAACCGGCGGCGCGGTAAACTACATTACCCGCAAGCCCACCGGAGAATTCGGTGTGCGGGCAACCGGCTCGGCAGGCAATCACGATTATTACGCCGCACAGATTAATGTTGATACTCCGTCCATAGGTCAGGTCGGCGTCGGGGCGGGACAGCTCGCGGCCAGCTTCGGTGTGCAGACTCGAGATCGGGATGGCTTCTACGAAAACACCACGAACGGTGACGATTTTAACGATCTCGATCGCCAGGCGTGGCGTGTCGCCCTGGCCTGGGATATTACGGAAAACCTGCGGGCGGATTACGCCTATGACGGCTCCCAACTGGACGAGGTAAACAACCTCGACGCCGTTGTTGGCTTCAACGGGGTGGGCGCTACGCAAGCGAACAGGATTGCCGCCCTGCAGGGAACGCTGGCACGGGCACAGGGCTGGGCCGCAGCGCCTGGTACTGACCCGCGTATCGCCTCGCGCTGGATCCCGTCCCTGGAAAAGACTATCGATGTCTACCAGGAAAGCATTGGAGCCGGTGAGGGCCGACGCAATAGCGCGGGGATAGATATCACACCGCGTTCCAAATCTGATGTTCAAGGGCACGGACTCACACTGGCCTGGGACAAGGACGACATCACGTTCAAGTCGATTACCGGCTATCGAGACAGCACGACCAAGGCACGTGGTGACATAGACTCTATCGACAGCAGAAATGACGCCGACGGTATTGCCGCCTGGAATGATTTTGCACACCTGACCCTCGGCTCAATATACGGGGCAACAGGGGGCATCAATCTGCCGTTTCTCCCGGTAGACGCGTTTTGGAACGAGATTGATGCACAGGGAGGCGCGTTGCATTTCTCGCAGCACAGCCAATCAGATTATGACCAGTTTTCTCAGGAATTCCAGATCATAGGCTCCACTGATCAGTTTGAGTATGTCGGTGGTCTGTATTACTTCGACGACACGGCAAAATACGATCGGACGTCCACCTCGCTGGTGCCGGTGGCGCCTATCGGGGATGCCCGCTATAAGATGACCACCGAGGCCTGGGCCGCCTACGGCCAGACCACCTGGACACCGGGCTGGCTGGATAATCGCCTGTCGTTCACTGCGGGTCTGCGCTACACGGAAGAAGATAAGGATATCGACTGGGATTGGGGTGAGGCGGTCGGAGCACTGTCGGGGACAACTCCCGCGATGCAGGCCAGTAACGACAAATCGTTCGATAACGTGAGCGGTAGCTTTACCGTGGCCTACCAGGCGACGGATGAAATCAATACCTACTTCCGCTATGGCAATGGTTACCGCAGTGGCGGCTTCAACGGCGAATCGTTTGACAGCAAGCCGTTTGAGGAAGAGACCATAGACCAGTATGAACTCGGTGTTAAAAGCGAGTTGTGGGACAGCCGTCTGCGTATCAATGCGGCGGTGTATACCTACACCTATGATGACCTGCAGGTCAGCCTGATCGAAACCTCGGATACCGGACCCACAACCTTCATAACCAATGCGGGTAAAGCTGAACGCTGGGGCGGGGAACTGGAAATCCTGGTGGCGCCGATTGATGACCTGATCATAGGTGCCAGCTATGCCTATATCCACGGCGATTTCGATGAGTTCCCCGATTTGTGCGGCACGGCTGTACCGGTCACCTGTCTCGAAGGGAAGGATTTCGCGGAGCGCGGTGGTTCTCCCGACAACCAGTTCAATTTGTACGCCGATTATGTGTTCGCACGTACTTCCTGGGGTGAAGTAACCGGTTACCTCAACCTGAACTGGCAGGATGAGTGGTATGCATCAGCGGCCTACCCGGCACTAGTTAATACCGCTCCACGCGGCGCACCACCTGCGACCGTGCCGGTGTTGTATGAAAACCGCGAAATGGACGGTCGCACCCTGATCGATGCGCGCCTCAGCCTCGAAAACGTGGAAGTGGGTGACGGGATGATGCGCTTCACATTGTGGGGTAAGAACCTGACGGATGAGGACTATCCCCTCTACGGGATCAACTTTGGTAACGAAGTGGGCCTCATCACGCAAAACTACGGCGATCCGCGTACCTACGGCATTGAAGTGGCATACGAGTACTGATCTAACGGCGGGGAGCATACCGGCAGCGAAAGCTTCGCAGGTATGAGTCCCCCGTTTCCAAGCCCTTTGTGGGTCTTTTGTGCCGCGCCTTCATAGGGTGCGGTTTTTTTTTGCCAGCTATAGCCGCAAACAAGGACTACACTGCACCGATAGTGTGAAAATCATGGGAGAGTTTGTATGTTACTAACCGGGAAAACAGCGCTGGTAACCGGCGCCGGACAGGGCGTAGGGCAGGGTATAGCCCTGGCGTTGGCTGCCGAGGGCGCCCGCGTCGCTGTGACGGGTCGCACGCTGGAGAAACTGGAGAACACCTGTGAATTGATTCGGCAGCGCGGCGGCGAAGCACTGCCGATCGTTTGCGATGTCAAGTCGCTGACTTCGATGGAACAGTGCCTGGCCACCGTGTTGGAGCACTTTGGCGGCTTACAGATTCTGGTCAACAACGCGCAGGAAGTGCCGCTAGGCACACTGGATGAGGTCACGGACGAGAGCTTTGCCGCTGGCTGGGAGTCCGGCCCGCTGGCAACATTCCGTTTGATGAAACTCTGCAGGCCTCACCTGAGCGGCGATGGCTGCATTATAAACTTGGCCAGTTCCGCAGGTATGCGCTGGGATATGACGGGCTATGGCGCCTATGCCGCCACCAAGGAGGCGATTCGCGCACTGACCCGTGCGGCGGCCTGCGAGTGGGGTGCGGAAGGGATTCGTACCAACGTGATTCTGCCGCATGCAAAATCACCCGGACTGGAGTGGTGGATGGAGAATCGTCCCGAGGAAGCCGCGGCGTTTGTCGCCACGATTCCGCAGCGGCGTGTCGGGGAATGTGAGGAAGATATAGGCCGGTTTGTCGCTATGCTGTGCTCTGGCGCCTCAGGCTATGTGAATGGCCAGAGCATTGCGCTGGATGGCGGGCAGGCCAATCTGGGTTAGCAATAGCGCAACGAGTGCGCGGCGCTAGAACTCGTCGGGCCTTAGCATGGCGTCGTGCCCACCGTCGACAAACAGCATGGCGCCGCAGATAAACCCCGCCTTGTCGCTCAGCAGGAAGCTGGCGGCATCGGCCATATCCTGGGGCAGGCCAGGGCGCCCGATGGGTATCGATTCGATGAACTGTTTGATGGCGGGGCCGTATGTGTCGTCATTTTCAGCGGCTGAGGTCAGTGGTGTCCGTGTATACCCCGGCCCGATGGCATTCATCCGTATACCCTGTGCCGCATAAGCCTGAGTGTTTTTCCGCATCCAGCGCGTAACCGCCTGTTTCGAGCCCGAGTAGACGGGCTGCCCCGCCATGGTTGCGGCGATACGGATGGCGCTGGTCTCGTCGTTGGCCAGCAATGCATCGACGTACTCCGGGTTGGTCGCCATTGGCGCCGAGTTGGAGGAGATCAATAGTACCGAAGCCCCGTGCTCTGCCAGTGCGGGGCGCAGTCCCTCGATGAGTTCCACGGTGCCGAAATAATTGACTGATGCGATTAACCCCCGGTCAGGCACGTGGGAGCCAACACCGGCGCAGGTTACCAGGCCGGTCAATTCGTTTTGGGTAGCATCCTTGATAGCCGCAATCGCCGCAACACGACCCTCGGCGCTGGACAAATCGGCAACGATATCCGCCTGCTGAATGTCGACGACAATGATCTGGTGCCCCTCGCTTTGCAACTGCGTGCCGATCGCTGCGCCGATACCGCTGGCGCCACCGGTGATGACATATGTGCCCATTGGTCTAATCCTGTTTTTGTTAGGAGATTGAAAAGACAATGTAGCGCTACAGTGTTGTTTGTAACAGGGCTGAACAGGTCGAATGTATTAGCATTAGGTATCGTACCCGTTGAAAGTATTTGTTCACAAATTCGGTGCCTTTGGTCGATTCGATATTGGGGGCGCTGCGGGTATAGTGGATGGCGTTGCTGATTGCAGCGCATCGAGTGCTGTCGTGTTGTGTGCACGCACGCCAGGCCAGGGGATTTGAACCGGTATTGTCTATGTCGAATGCAAGCCAGGAAGAAACACAACAACTGGAGAACCTGAAGGGACACCGCCTTGGTCCCTACCTGAGCCACAATCCTGTGAGCGCGACGCAGATCTGGCAGTGGTGCTCTGCGATGGGCGACCACAATCCGAGCTATCGTCCCGGCGACAACCAGATTGCACCGCCGGCGATGATGCAGATGTGGACGATGCGCGACATTAACGACAGGTACGCGCCGGGTTCCACAGCGGCGCCTCCTTACCAAGTATTCGATGATATGCGCCTGCTTGGCTACCCGGCCAATGTCGCGGTCAGTTACGATATCCGCTTCCATCGCTACCTGCGCGTGGGGGAGCGGCCGCAGCACTACACCACCGTGGTTAACATCAGCGACAGAAAATCGACGCGACTGGGCACCGGGTATTTTGTCACCGAACGGGTGGAGTACATGACGTCGGATGAGATAGCCTTCGCCGATGCATTGATCACCTATTTCCAATACCAGCCAGCGGCGGAGCCGACAGATCAGGAGTCCAATAGCCCTGCGGATACTGCGCGCGAGGTGCAAGGTTCCACAGTACCCGATACCGGTGTGGATGGCTGGCAGCCGGATTTCAGCGATATTGATCCCGGCCAGTTGCAGATCGGAGACCCGCTGCCGGCACTGCGTGTGCCTGTTACGCATAAGCTCATTGTCGGTGGCGCCATCGCGACCCAGGACTTTATTCCGGTGCATCACAACCTGCCCGCCGCGCAGGCCGCGGGGATGCAGGATATTTTTATGAATATCCTGACCACGTCCGGCCTGTCTGCGCGCTACCTGAGCGACTGGGCCGGTGCGGGCAGCCGGTTAAGGAACATCAAGTTCAACCTGATGGCACCCAACTTCCCCGGTGATGTGATGATTATGGGAGGCGAAATCGTCGGCCTCGAAGCCGGTCAGGGGGAGGCCAGTGTCAGCGTCGCTTTCCACGGTAGAAATGGTCTTGGCTACCACACTTCGGGCACGGCCACGCTGGCCCTGCCAAACATGAATACCACTTCTTAGGGAGCAGAAATGAGCAATCCAAGGTTTAAGGGCAAAGTTGCCATCGTGACGGGCGGCAGCATGGGGATAGGCAGGAGCACAGTGCTGCAGCTGGTTGCGGAGGGCGCTCACGTGGTGAGTTGCGCGCGGCGTAAGGCGAAACTCGACGAACTGGAAGCGGCGGCAAAGGGCTTGCCCGGCAGCTTTACTGGCCATGCGCTGGATGTCGGTGACACCGATGCGTTTGCCGCGCTGATCAATGACACTGCAGAAAAACACGGCCGCCTGGATGTACTGGTAAACAATGCACCCTCGGTGATCGGGGGCATGGTCGTCGACCAGACACTCAAAGACTGGCGTGCCAATTTCGGGATTGGCGTCGACAGTGTGTTTATCGGTGTGCAGGCAGCCCTGCGTATTATGATTCCCCAGCGCAGTGGGTCGATCATTAATATCTCATCGGTCAGCAGCCTGCGCGCCGGGGTCGCCGCTGGTGCCTATGGGGCTGCGAAAGCTGCACTCAACCAGTTCAGCCAGTGCGCAGCGATGGAGGCAGCGCCGCACAATGTGCGGGTGAATGTGATCGCGCCGGGCGCGGTGGACACCCCGGGACTCAATGCGGCCACGCTCAAGAATGACGCGGTGAAAAAGGTTATTACCGACGCGATTCCGATGCAGCGTGCTGCCACGCCCGAGGAGGTGGCCCAGGCAATCTGCTTCCTGGCGTCTGACGAGGCGTCGTTTATTACCGCTGTGGTGTTACCGGTGGATGGCGGGAAAACAGCACAGCTGTATGTCCCTGCTTTTGATATCACCAACCTCGATAATCAGGCAGCTGATCGCTAGCGCGCCAAATCCCAGGCATAAAAAAGCCCCCAGGGCAGGGGGCTTCTTTACAGTTGTGCCGTTCAGGCTTTCTTGCGGCTTGACCAGCCCAGGCCAGCGAGCCCGAGACCGAGGAGGGCGATTGTGCCTGGAATCGGTGTTTCGCCGGGTGTCGCTGAACCGAACGTGATATTGTCAAATGCTGTCTGGTTAGCGGTACCGCCGAAGTCGATCGATTTCGCGATACCGGCGAAGTTCACACCGACAGGGGTCCAGTTGCAAAAGTTGCCATTGGGGTCTCCGACGCAGCCAGTGTCAAATTGCGCATTGAGATTCAGGGTGCCAAGCACATTGCCAGTGGCACCGAGTCCATCGTAGACATTGACGCTTGCAGTGGTTGAGGAGGAGTAAAAAAATGAAAACCCTGTATCGAACCCTGCCGCGAAATTCAGAATTGCGTTGCTTGAGTCCAGAAAGAACATGACCGTGTCTGGCGACGGTTCGTTGGCAATGTTTCCAGTACCGCCCGCATCGAAATCCACTATGGCCAACGTGTCAGGCGAGAACGCTATGCCATAGTTCGGGCCACCGCCACCGTTGTAAAAGTTACCTACGGGATTTAAGTTTCCGACGCCCTCAAAATCCAGAACGATGACTGCAGCCGATGCGACCATTGGCGCGGCCATCAACCCAAGCCCGAGACCAAGAATGCCCAAAGTTTTCCGTGCCATTGTGATTCTCCATTTACGCAGAGCGAATAGTTTCGGCACACTGGCGTGGCTTGGGCGAGGGAAAGCAAACAAGATGCCAAAAAATGAAAACCCATATGTTACATAGGCTTACCTCTTTTCTCCCGGGGCGCTCGCGTAATCCGGCGTGCGAAATGTAAAAAATGTAGACAGTAGCGCGCCAAATCCCAGGCATAAAAAAGCCCCCAGGGCAGGGGGCTTCTTTACAGTTGTGCCGGTTCAGGCTTTCTTGCGGCTTGACCAGCCCAGGCCAGCGAGCCCGAGACCGAGGAGGGCGATTGTGCCCGGGATCGGTGTTTGGCCGGGTGTCGCTGAACCGAAGGTGATATCGTCAAACCCGGTTTGGTTGGCTGTGCCGCCGAAGTCGATAGACTTGGCGATACCAGCGAAGTTCACGCCAACTGGGGTCCAGTTGCAAAAGTCACCAGTAGGATCGCCACCACAGTTATTAAAACCCTGTGCCGTAAGGTTCAGCGTTCCGAGCAAATTACCAGTCCCGCCCAGCCCGTCGTAGACATTCACGCTGGCTGCAGTCGAGGACGAGTAAAAGAACGAGAACCCCGTGTCAAACCCTGCCGCAAAATTAAGAATCGCGTTATTTGCCTGCAGAAAGAACATGATCGTGTTCGGTGATGGTTCGTTGGCAAAATTCCCTGAACCACCTGCATCTGCATCAATAATGGCCAAAGTAGCAGGCGAAAATTCCACACCATAGTTGGTGCCGCCGCCGCCATTATAGAAGTTGCCCACGGGGGCTTGATCGCCAATGCCCTCAAAATCCAATACGATGACCGCTGCCGATGCGACCATTGGGGCGGCCATTAAACCAAGCCCCATACCTAATGCACCCAACGTTTTCCTTATCATTGCGATTCTCCATTTGCTGTTAAGACTTGGTTTTTAGCACCCAAAAGTGCTTTGAATAAAATCAAGCAAAACAAATGCCATATTCTAAAAAACTAGTAAATACAGATGGTTAGGAGTTTCACGCTGATCTTCCAAGCTTTTTTGATGCGCCAAGTGTAAAAATTCCTGACACTTCTACGCTGCACACATGCCCGGTACCGGGGTTGTGGGGTGGCTCGATAGGTGCCAAAAAGGTGTTAGAACTCGCGGATCTGTAGATCGCGCCATTGCACGCGGACGGCGGATGGATCCTCATAGTCTCCGCCATGTACCTGCAGGCATATCAGGCCGGCTCCTGCAGTCTCGGGATGCAGGTAATCGGCGCGTAATTCCCCGTTCAGCCAGGTGCTTACACGGTCCCCGTCGGCGAGTAGTCGCAGTTCATTCCAGTCCTGAGGCCGCGACAGTTGCTCGCCGGCGACGCGAAACGAATCACTGTCACCTCCGGCGACGCCGGGATAAATCCATCCGGTGGACAGCGCTTCTCCATAGACACCACCTGCAGGCCACAGCTGCAATCGCCAGGGTTCATCGGTCAGCTTGACCAGCCACGGCGCCACCCAGCGCATCATAAAGCTCATCTCATCTGGCGATTGCAGGTCCATCTCCAATTGTGGGCCTGCGACGATCCCGTCGGAATTGATCCTGCTGCGAAACTGTACGCCGGAGTTCAGCGAGGTAGGTTCGATGCGAAAGAAAAAACGCAGCTCGAAATCTTCGTACTCGCGGGGTGAGCACAAAAACGCGTTCTTCGGGTGATGTCCAATCGGCTGGCCTGTGACTACCTCGTCGATGAGCGTAAAGTGCGCCTTGCTCTCGCCCTGCTGTGTCCAAAGCTCAAACTCATCCTTGGGTATTAGTGGCCACCAGTCTTCGTCGCCCTGTGCAGGCGATGCGAGCATTGCGATGGCGAGCGGGATGGCGGCTCCCGCAAAAACGATCTTGATGTTCAGCGTAGGAGCTTCCTGTTCAGTATTCGATGTGAAGTTCGAGGCAGTCCGGCAGTGTAGGAGAATTATTCTCGAATTGCTATGCCGTGGCTTTTGCAGTGAGCATTCATTTGTATGGTAGGGCTCGGTCCAACACTTGGCACCGACCACCTGTCCGGTCCCGCAGTGTTGTTTCAATGGCGCGACCAGCAGGTATCCCCCAATTAATTTTCCTGAACAGCGGTTACCGCCTGGCGCGCCAGGGCGCGATCCAGCAGCGAATAGGCCACCGGAACCACCAGCAGCGTGAGCAGCGTGGAACTCATGACGCCGCCTATCACCGCCACCGCCAGCGGACCGTACTGACCCGCGCCCTCACCGACGCCGATCGCCGCCGGAAGCATCGCCAGCACGATGGTCAATGAGGTCATCAATACCGGGCGCATGCGGCGGGGGCAGGCGAGTTTGATCGCGGTAGTGGTGTCCATCCCCTCGTCGCGATAGCGATTGATCAGGTCCACCAGCAGTATGGAGTTTTTGGAGACCAGGCCGACCAGCAGTACCAGGCCGATCATCGAGTAGATATTGAGTGTCTGGTTTGCGACCCACAGCCCGACGATGCCGCCCACGATGGCCAGGGGCTGCGCAAGCATTACCAGTACCGGCTGCAGGAACGAGTTGAACTGGCTGGCGAGCACCATATAAACCAGGATCAGCCCGGTGGCGATCAGGAACAGGACGGCGTCGACGGACTTGTCGAGTTCCTCGGTCTGACCGGCGAGTGCCACGGCGTAGCCCGGCGGTAATAAGGTCTCGCTCAGGCGGGTAAATTCCGTGACTGCCTCGCCCAGTGTCATCAGTGGGGTGGACCTGAAGTCAGCAGCGAACAGCAGGTCGCGGCGTTCAACTCCCGCGGGTCCGAGGGATTCCTTCACGGTCACCACAGCATTGAGGGGCAGTAACTCGCTCTGTGGTCCCAGCAGGTAGACGTTCTCCAGGTCACCGGGTTCCTGCATCGTGTCGCGGCGTGCAGACACCCTGACATCATAGCGTTCACCGTCACCGGGCAGGGCGTTGTACTTGGCGATATCCGCACCACCGGCCAATACCCGAATGGTGTCGCCGATCTGCCGGGTGCTGATACCAAGCGCCTGGGCCCGCTCGCGATCGATGTCGAAGTACAGTTGGGGTCTGTCCATCTTGAGTTCCATGCGAACGTCTCCCATGCCCGGATTCAGCTTCAGGCGTTCTTCCATCTCCCCGGCAAGTTCCGCAACACGGTATAAATCCGGGCCAGTGATGTAGGCGCTGAAGGGTTCACCGGCACCACTGAAGAGGGAGAAGGAGATAACAAAGGCCTCCACGCCGACCACCTGGTGCATCGCGTGACGGACCTCTGCCATGATCTCCTGCTGTGAACGCTCGCGTTCTGACTGTGGTGTCAGCATCACGGAGAGGGTTGCTTCACTGACCTCGCTCTCCTCACCGGCACCGACCGTGCTGAGCACCCGGTCAACCTCAGCAACCTGTCGCACTATGGATTCGACCTGGTCGAGCTTCTTCTCCATGTACTCGATCGAGGTGCCCAGCGGCGCTTTGAGCTTCACCATGAAGCGGGATTCATCATCGTGCGGGAAGAACTCGCTGCCGAGTTGCCCCATAAACCAGCCGGTGGATAAGACCAGCATAGCCGTCAGCGCGAGCACCAGCGCGCGAAACTTGAGGCCGAACTCCAGCAATTGGTGGTAGCGGTGTTCCAGCCACTGGTGAAACCGGGTGATGCTTTGCGTGAGCGCACCGCGCGGGGCGGACTCCTGTTTCAGGAAGCGTGCGCACAGCGCCGGTGTGAGGCTCAAGGATACAAACAGCGACGCCAGGACGCCGACCGTTACCACCACGGCAAAGGAGCGCATGAAGACACCGATCATGCCGTCCATGAAAATGACGGTGGCAAAAATACAGACCAGCGTCAGAGTGGCTGCCAGCACTGCAAAGACCACTTCACCGGTCCCCTTGGTAGCGGCGACATTGAGATCGGTTTCACCGGCCTCCACATGCCGGTGAATGTTCTCCAGCACCACGATGGCGTCGTCGACTACAACGCCGATCAACAGCAGCAAGCCGCTCAGGGTCATGATATTGAAGGTGTAGCCACCGAAATACATCACGACCACTGCGCCGGCCAGGGAGACGGGTATCGCGGTGGTAATGATCACGGTGGCCCGCAGGTTCAGCAGGAATAGCCAGACAACGAAAGCCGCCAGCAGGGTGCCTTCAACAATATGGGTTGAGAGTGCGTTGGCTGTGCGGGAAATAATGCCCGCTTCATCGGTTGCCACAACCAACTCCACGCCGTCGGGCAGCGACGGGATAATCGCGGTGTCCAGTCGTCGCGTGATTTCTTCGACGATCGTTACTGTATTGGCATTTCTCACCTTGCGCACCGCTATTGCCAGCGCCTCCTCGCCGTTGAATCGGGCGAGGCTGCGCTTGTCGTCCAGACCATCAGTGATGGCGGCGATCTCGCCCAGTGTTACGGGTATCTGTTCGCGCCAGGTGACGACCAGGTCGTCCAGTTCCGCCGTACTGTGGTATTCGAGGTCCAGGTGCAACAGCTTTTCCAGCATACCGCCCACCAGGTAACCTCCGGCGAGCTGTACGTGCTCACGGCCAAACGCCGCGATCACATCCTGGGCGGTGATGCCCAGTGCCGCCATCCGTGTCAGGTCGAGGTCGACGCGGATCTTGCGCTCGCGCCCACCGCCGATTCTTACGCCGCCAACGCCGTCGATGTTCTCCAGTTGGCGCTTGATGGTGGTGCGCGCAATCTGGTTCAGGTCATTGAGGCCCCGGTCACCCTTAAGCACCAGCCACAGGATAGGCTCGGCATTCATGTCCAGTTTCGCCACGACCGGCGTTTCCACCTCACTGGGCAGATCATTGATGACCTGGTTCACCTTTGCCTGGACTTCGTTAAAGGCGACATCCGGATCCTTGGTGATGATGAACTCCACCCAGACCTCGGATACGCCTGGAACGGACATCGACTGGATGTGGTTGATGCCGGCAACCGAATTGACGGCCGACTCCAGCACTGCGCTGACACTGGCATCCATCACTTCGGGACTCGCGCCGGGATTCACTGTCGTGACCGTTATCATCGGTGGATCGATATCGGGCAGGCGATCAAGGCCGATACCGCGCAGCCCTATGATGCCAAAGAGCACCATGGCCGCACTGAGCATGTAGGCCAGTACCCTGCGGCGGACAAATAGCGCAACGAGATTCACCGGGCGGCGCTCTCAGCGCTCTCCACACTCACCTGGCTGCCATCGCTGAGCATGCTTGCACCCTCGACTACCACCCGATCATCCGGGGTAATGCCGCTGAGAATCTCTACCCGGCCCGCCTCGCGCCAGCCTGCAGTGATCGGGACAGCGCGAACACTGCTGCCGGTAGCGACGAATACGACGTCGCGACCCTCCCGGTTTGCCAGCGCCAGCAATGGCAGTGTCAGGGCCTTTGCGCGCCGCTCGACAACCAGCCTGGCGTCGACGCTGGCGCCGGGCAGCCAGCCGCCGGGGTTATCAAACTCGACGATGATCTCCACCGCGCGATTATGCGTCTTGATCTGGGGGTTCACCGCCGCGACTTCACCTGTTGCTGTGATGTCGGGTGCAGCAGGCGTCTGTAAATACACTTTCTCGCCAACCACAACCCTGGCGGCGTTGCGCTCCGGAAATGCGATGCGTGCTCGCAGGCGATCCACGCTGACCAGGTCAAACAACGGCTGTCCGGCACTGACGTAGTCACCGGGTGATATGTACCGACGCGTGACCAGCCCCTGAAGCGGTGCGGTAACGCGTGTTTTGGACTCCATGTACCGGGCGTGCTCCCACTGCTTGCGAGCGATATCTCGCTCCGCTGCAAGCATTTCCAGCTGTGCCTGTTCATCTTCCAGCGTGTCCCGGGACACCGACTGGGATTCATCCAGTCGCTGCAGGCGTTTTACTTCGTTCTCCTGGTTTTGTACCAGTACATCGTAGCGTCGCACTTCAGCAGCCGCTTTCGCGGTCTCGATCGCGTGCACCGTATCGTCTAATGCGGCGAGCAACTGGCCTGTCCCAACAGCGTCGCCCTCATGAACATCTATCTGCTGTACCTGTCCCGAAGTTTCTGCAGAAACGGTGGGATCATCGATGCTCTCAATACTGCCCAGGGCGGTGAGTACTTCCTCGATATCGCGCTGCACGGGTTGTTCCACCCGAATTTTGGTTATCCTGCCTTCAGTTGCAGTGGCCGACTCTGGCACTGCATCGCCGCAGGCGGCGATAAAGATGAACAGGACCGCGCAGAGAACTACCTTCACAGATTTCGTGCTCCAGTGTTTAATAAAGTGATGATGCAGCAGGTCACGTAGTGTTTTCTTGCTGCTGCGACTTGCCCTGGTCCACTTAATTTTCAGGCCGCAAACTAATCGACAGGCATCGCCGCCTTGTCCATCAGTCGGGCCAGGCCGCGCAGCATTCGGTACAGCACCCACAAGCCAACAAGCGTCACCATAATCCATGCCACGGGTATGCCGACAATCGTCACCACGAGCGCCGCACCGATGAGCAACCACAGCAGGGCAAACCAGAAGGTGCGGATCTGCCAGCGAAAATGCGATTCCAGGTAGGTGCCGCGCGTTGCATCGCGTTGCACATAATTGAGAATCACGGCGAGTATGGACGGCCAGCCGCTGAGAAATGCCGTGACCACGAAGGCACTCGTCAGTACACCGTTGATTGCGCTGAACAAATGCAGCCCGTAGATCAGGTAGGTCAGGTTGACCATGTTGTCAGTGGGTGACTGTTGCATTGCAATACCCCCGGGTGAATGCTGGAAACTGAGCGGTGAGAGCGAAGTGTACGCCGGAAAGCGCGCGGGCATCAATCAGTCGACCCCGCGCAGTAACGCGCCAGGCCGACCCGGTCACTCTCCCAGCCAGGTTATCTTGTATAAGTCCCTTCTTCGGTCGAGGTAATTGCGTACAGAGCCCTCATTCTTCAACCGATCCAGTTGCTCCAGGTCGAGATCCACGATCAGGGTCATCTCTGTATTCGGCGTGGTTTCCGCCATGATCGCATCGTGCGGAAAGGAAAAGTCAGAGGGTGAGAAAACGGCGGACTGTGCATACTGGATATCGGCGCCGTCGACATTCGGCAGGTTGCCCACGCTGCCGGCGATGGCGACATAGCACTCGTTTTCAATTGCCCTGGCCTGGGCACAGCAGCGCACCCGGAGATAGCCGTTCTTGGTGTCGGTCCAGAAGGGGACAAACAGCATCTGCATGTTGTGCTCCGACTGCAGTCGTGCAAGTTCGGGAAACTCAACATCGTAGCAAATGAGAATGCCAATTTTACCGAAGTCGGTATCGAACACCTTGAGATCGTTGCCGCCCTGCATAATGTAGGCACGTTTTTCGTACGGTGTCGGGTGGATCTTGTACTGGGAATCCACCGTGCCGTCTCGCCGGCACAGGTACGCCACGTTCAGGATTTCGTCGTTTTCCAGTACAGGAATAGAGCCCGCGATAATGTTGATATTGTAGGAAACGGCCAGTTTCGAGATCGACTCTATGATTTCGGCGCTGCATTCTGCCAGGGCCTTGATTGCGTCGACCGACGTTTTGTGGGTCTCCATGCCCATCAGCGGCGCGTTGAAGAATTCCGGGAATAGCGCCAGGTCGCACTGGTAGTCGGATAGCGCATCCACGAAAAACTCCACCTGCTGGATCAATTCCTCAACCGATTTCAGCGGGCGCATCTGCCACTGTACGCAGCCGATACGCGCGGTACTGCGTGTGGCGCCTATCAGCGGGGTCTTCTCCGGATCGTAATACAGGTTTTGCCACTCGAGTAAGGTGGCGTAGCCGTGTGATTCCTTGTCCTCGGGTAAGTAGTTTTTGAGGATGCGCTTCACCTCAAATTCGTTGGACAGTTGAAACGTCAGGATGGGGTCGTAGATTTCCTTGCGTTTCACGCTCTCGATATAGGCCTGCGGCGTCATCTCATGCGAGTACTTGCCATAGTTGGGGATGCGCCCGCCGGCGACAATGCTTTTCAGGTTAAGGTTCTGGCACAGTTCCTTGCGCGCCTCATACAGTCGGCGCCCGAGTCGCATGCCGTGGTAGTCGGGTGACACACAGACATCCACCCCGTAGAGCACATCGCCCTTGGGGTCATGTGTTGTGAAGTAGGAGTCCCCGGTGATGTCGTCATAGGTGTGTTGTCCACCGAATTTGGCGTGATCAACGATGACAGCAAGTGCTGCTGCTACCACGACGCCGTGGTCTTCGATGCAGATCTGGCCATCCGGGAAAACACTCAGCTGAATCTGGAACTGTTTCTCGGTCCACGCCCCACCCAGTTCAGGGTACACCTGGTCCATAATCCGCTTGAGATCGGGATAGTCGCTTTTGACGAGATGTCGCAAATTGAGCTTGTGTTCGGAGTCATCTCCCGGGGATTCGGTGGTCATACTCATCTTCCTTCAGGCCGTTCATATACACAGGGTTTGGTGAGTCGCGGATGATACTCTATTACGGAGCCGGGGCGACATAAAACTGCAGAGTTCCGCCGTTGCAGGCGCTATTCGACGCCCGTGCGTGTAGCCGCACTAGCGCCGAACAAGGTTCAGCAGCGCGCCCGACACAATCAGCGCGCCACCCAGCCACGTCCAGAGGGAAGGCACCTCATTGAACAGCGCCCAGCCGAGCGCAACCGCGAAAATGACCTGGACATAGGAGTAGGCAGCCGCTTTTCCTGCCGTTTCCCAGCGCATCGCGTGGGTGAGGCCCAACTGGCCAATCTGTGTGAAGATCCCGACCAGCAGCAGCAACGCGAGTGAGCCGGCATCGGGCATCACAAACCCATCGCCCGGGAGCACAATCGATAGCGGCAGCGCAATGAGCGGGAAATAGAAAATAATGACTGAGGCATCCTCGTGCGGGCTCAGCCGCCTGACGAGTACGTATGCCACGGCACTGCCGAATGCGCCCAGCAGTGCTATCGACACATTGAACCAG
>JAGRIK010000311.1 GCA_020443325.1 Halioglobus sp. | reverse complement strand
GCGGACTTCCCCAGTGCAGAGAGGCCGCAGTATATACGTCCCCGGGGCCGAAGAATCCCCCGGCCCGCCAGAGCGCAGATTGATCGCCATGCAGGAACTACCGCCCTACCTTGTCCCGCACAGCACCGAGGAAATCGCGATCCTGTATGAGGATCGCGATTTACTGCTGGTGCGCAAACCGACGCTGTTACTGAGCATTCCGGGGCGCCACCCGCTCAACAAGGACTGCCTGGTCACCCGCCTGCAGCAGCGCTATCCCACGGCGAGTATTGTGCACCGGCTGGACCTGGATACCTCGGGAATCATGGTAATCCCCCTGAACAAGCCCACCCACGCGCATATCAGCCGCCAGTTCCAGCAGCGCGAGGTCCACAAGACCTATCACGCGATGGTCTACGGTGTGGTGGAACCCGATACGGGTGAGGTAGACCTCCCCATTACCTGCGATTGGGAACGCCGCCCGCTGCAGAAGATCTGCCACGAAAACGGCCGCGCAGCACTCACCCGGTTCGAAGTCCTGGCGCGACAGAAAGACCGCAGCCGCCTGCTCCTGAAGCCTGTCACCGGGCGCTCACACCAGTTGCGTATCCACATGCGGGAGTTGGGTCACCCCATCCTGGGCTGCGATATGTACGCGCATGAAACTGCACTGGGGATGGCCGATCGCCTGATGCTGCACGCGTCAACACTGGCGTTCACCCACCCCACCACAGGCCAGTGGCTGGAAGGTGACTGCCCGCCCGATTTCTAGAGATAGCTGCACCAGTCGCTCCAGCTGCCGGCATAGAGCGTCGCATCCTCACGCCCCGACAGTGCCAGCGAGAACAGGTTTACGCAGGCTGTCACACCCGAACCGCAATAAACGACCAGTTGCCCAGCATCCAGCGCGTCGCCCCAGTGCGATTGCAATTCGGCGGTGCCCAACACGTTACTGTCAGCCGTGGTCACGCCCTGCCAGGGCCGATTGATCGCCCCCGGTATATGCCCGGCTACCGGGTCTATCGGCTCTTCCAGCCCCTCGTAGCGACGCGGCTCTCGGGAGTCGACCAGCAAAGCCCCGCCCGCCTGTAAATCGCGCAAACCATCGATATCGCAGTATCCCGCGTAGTCCCCGACAGGCATTGGTTCCCGCGACTGGACAGGTGGCACACCCGTCTCAGGCTGGCCACCCGCCTTCAGAAACCCTTCATACCCGCCATTCAGCAGCCGCGGCGGCCGATAGCCCAGCGCACGCATCAGCCACCACAGGCGCGCGGCAAACGCCAGGCGCGAATCATCGTAGGCCACGACGTCGCTATCGGCGCCGACACCAAAGCGTGCGAGGGTAGCGGCGAACACGGCGGGATCGGGTAACGGGTGGCGCCCTCCATGCTCGCCCAGCGGACCAGCCAGATCCCGATTCAGGTCCAGGTAATGCGCGCCCGGGACATGCTCCCGTTCATAACTCTCTCGGCCTGCCTCTGGGTCAGCCAGTGAAAACCGGCAGTCAAAAATAATCGCATTACAGCCGCGGGCGAATTCGCCGGGCTCAATCAGCATTGCAGTCACAACTCACTTCTCCTGCGGGACAATCTTTGACCAAAGAGTAGGCGAGTCGGCCAAATTTAACTAGCGTGTTGAAAAAGTCTCTAGCGAGTGCAAGACCGGGGCGGGGAAACTGACCGGGATGAAAACTGAGGTATTTCCGCTTTCTGGGAACTGGCTTTGTAGGGCGGTTACGGATAGAAAATGTGTTTCTCAGTCGCTCCCGGGATGCCGGACCAACGTAATTCGCTTGGTGAGAAACACATTTTCTATCCGCAACCTCAGTGCACACCATTCGACCAGATCAAGAAAAACGTTCCATTGATGCACCTCATAATCTAACGTTCGTCACACGTCGTGCCGTAGCATTGGGATGCAGGGCTCGTACCCCAGTAGGCGTTTCACAAAGCGAATCACGTGG
>JAGRIK010000310.1 GCA_020443325.1 Halioglobus sp. | reverse complement strand
TTGTCGGGTCGCGAGTCAAGAGGGCTGTTGCCTGTTCCAGCTTCCGACGTCCGGCGCGGACTGCTTCACTGACAGATTGAAAGCGACCCTGCTCTATAGTAGTAGAGGATACGATCCGTATCGAGGTTCCCCGCGCGAGTGGAGTTTTCAAAAAACAAGAATCCAGAATCTAGTGGCAGAGAACCCTGACACTGTTAGACAATAGACCGAAATAAATAACCAGAGGCCACCATGCTCGTTCACCACTATCTTGAGTTTTACGCAAGAAACACCCCTGACGCCCCCTGTTTCAGCTATGCCGAAACGTGCATGAGCTTCAGTGCACTCAATGCGACTGCCAATCAACTGGGCAATGGCTTTCTCTCGCTCGGCGTACAGGCGGGGCAACGGGTCGCAATTCTGGGAGAGAACAGCCTGGAACACTGCGTAGTTTTCATGGCTGCCAGCAAGGTGGGTGCTGTCGCCGTCCCGCTCAATTATCGATTGGCGCCGTCGGAACTCGCGTTTGTTATACAAGACTCCAATACCCGGGTACTGATTGTGCTGGAGGGCATGGAAGCGACGCTGGAGGCCTTGCGTGGGCAACTGCCGTCCGACATTGTCATTGTCACTGCGAACCAACCCGACAGCTTGCACTGGGATGAATGGATAGCCGGCTGCCCCGAAACCTGCCCACCCGTTGACATCGATAAAGACGCACCATACTTACAGTTATATACCAGCGGCACGACGGGAAACCCCAAGGGCGTGGTCAGCTCGCACTTCAATATACTGCAAGGGACCATGATGAATCTCATGGCCAACCCGAAGCGACCGAATACCGGGTTCGCCGGCATCCTGTGCGCACCGATGTTTCATATCGGTGGCGCTGGCTCAGCCCTGGCAGGCATCTACAGCGGACAACACACACTGCTGCACCGGGTATTTGATCCGGTGCAAGTATTGGACGACATAGAACGCTACCCTGTCTTCAGTATTTTTATGGTCCCGGCAATGATCATGGCCGTATTACAAGTGCCCGGGGTCGAGAAGCGCGATTTCAGCTCGCTCCAAACCATGTTTTACGGCGCCTCGCCGATCTCGGAGACCGTGTTACGCCGCGCAATCGAGGTCTTCAAGTGTGAGTTCATCCAGATGTACGGTATGACCGAAGCCACCGGCACAGTGGTTGCCCTGTCTCCCGATGACCACCGGCGGGCATTGGCCGGAAAGCCTGAACTGCTTCGGTCCTGCGGTCGACCCTCTATCGGGGCTAAACTCAAGATCATGGATCCTAAGGGAAATGAAGTCGACACCGGCGAGGTCGGTGAGATCTACGTCAAATCCGACACAAATATGCTGCACTACTACAATTTGCCCGAGGCTACTGCCGCCAACCTGACCGATGGCTGGCTGCACACCGGTGATGCCGGTTACCTCGACGATGAAGGCTATCTTTACCTCAAGGATCGCATCAAAGACATGGTTGTTAGTGGCGGTGAAAATATCTACCCCGTGGAGGTGGAAAATGCATTGGCCAAGATCGAGGCGGTGGCAGATGTCGCCGTGATTGGTGTGCCCAATGAAAAATTTGGAGAGGCACTGCTGGCTTTCGTTGTTACCAAACCGGGCATGACATTAGCCGTGGAGGAAATGGTCGAATTCTGTCGGGATCAAATCGCGGGATACAAAATTCCCCGCCAGCTCGAAATTGTCGACGAACTACCGCGCAATCCATCAGGTAAAATTCTCAAGAAGATTCTTCGCGCGCCCTATTGGGAGGGCACCGAAAGAGAGATCGGGTAGTGTAATTTTAGCGAGTCAATCGACTATCCCGTAGTTGCAACTTAAAGGAGTATTAGATGCCGCGATTAAAAGAGGCTGGCCGTGAGGCTGGCAACCCGTACGCCAATGCAATCTTTGACATGCTGTTTGGTGACCGCGATCCGTTGACCGAACCAGGAACAGAAACGGGAACGCCAGGCAATTGGTGGACCGTGTTCAATATTGTCCCCGATGCCTTCAACCACACAACGGATGGGTTCCGTTTCTATCGTGACCCGGCTCGCAAAATTGACCCCCTGTTGCGCGAGCTGGGACAAATTCGGGCCGGCTACACTGTCGGCTCACAATTCGTATTCTCCCAGCATTGCAAAGCCTGTCGCGATGTTGGCATGACAGAAGAACAGATTGAGGCCATTCCCAACTGGCCCATCGCCACCTGCTTTAGTGCGGTTCAGCGCGCGTTGCTGGCCTATACCGATTGCCTCGTACTGGAGCGGGGACGCGTCCCGGAAACATTGTTTGGCGAACTGAAAACGCATCTGTCAGATGAAGAAATTCTTGAATTCACCTACATTACCTGCACTTACATGATGCATGCGATTATGAGCCGTGCACTCCGCCTTGAATACGATGACAAGGATGACCCCTGCGTTGAAATCGCGGCACCAGAAGGCACCTCGGCCGACGTGATGGCAATGGTCGACACCGACAAGTAACGCCCCGAACAGGAGAACTGACCATGAGCTATCATCATCTGGCATTGGCTGCAAAAGACATGAAGGCCACCCACCATTTTTACGAAAATATCCTGGAGTTCGAGCTGGTGAAGGTTGAGGTTGCCCCGATTCCCGGCGGCGGTTGGGGCAAACATTTTTTCTACCGCATGGATGGCGATGATTCCAAATTCATCGCTTTCTGGGAACTGCACGACGTGCCCGGCCAGGAAAACCACATCTATGATTTAAACAAGGGCGCAAACCTGCCGGGCGGCACTAACCATTACTCATTCAGTGTTGACAGCAGGGAGGCACTTGATGACTGGCTTCGCAAGTGGACAGAAGCGGGCCTTGATGTGCTGGAAATTGACCACAACTGGTGCCATTCGATTTACACCAATGATCCAAATGGCAATATGGTTGAATTCTGCCTGACGACCGGAACCTTTACCGCAGAAGATCGCGCCCAAGCGTTGGCGATGATGGACGAAACCGAATTTAAACCGTCACCCGCCCCCGCCAAGATCGAAGGTCATCAGGCGAAAACAGGTGATTGAGGGGCTGTTGCCGCTACTTGTGGAGCATCCATTTTCAGATTTTGCTCCCACATCGCAGACAACACTACTTCAATATAACGATCCAAGTATAAGAAGTATTAAGGGGATGTTGTGAGCAAACTTTCTCCTGTGATCTAGTTGCTGAACCAGAAAGGTTCGCAATCTTGGTGTATTTTTGCTCGGAATCGTGATTGCCTGGGCGGCCCCGCACAACTCATCGAAAGTCGACCCGGCATCGTGAAGCCTGTGCTAAGCTTTGTACTTGTTTCTGCAACCAACCACACGCTCAGGGCCAATCTCCCCGCGCGTTGTTTTGAGTATCGATAGTGGCCAAATCAACAAAAAACAAAGCCCAGGCTACAGACCCGGCAATACTTCAGGAAATCATTGATTACAGCCTGGCCATTGACGAGGAGAAGCAGATCGCGCTGGCGGACCGCCTGTACGGCTTGGTAAAGCTTTTTGCCAATCCCACGGTAGTCGGCGCGGAAAATATTCCCCCGGGCCCGGTGCTCTACATTGGCAACCACTCCACCATGGCGATGGACGTGATGGTGGCATTGCCTGCCTTACAAAAGGCCAGCGGCCGCTTTGTGCGCGGCATGTCGGATGAGATCATGTACCGCAACGAGAAATTGCGGGAGCTTATCGCTTCCAGTGGTGCGGTGATGGGGCATGCGAAAATCGGCGACGCCCTGTTTGAGGCAGGCAAGGACATTCTGCTGTTTCCCGGCGGTGCCCATGAAGCCAATAAAGACCTGCACGAGCGTTACACGATCAAATGGAAACAACGGACCGGGTTCGTGCGCATGGCTGCCAGGCACGGCGTACCGATTGTCCCGGTGGGTATTGTTGGGCCCGACGAATGGTTTGGCCGCTATATGAACAGGGAAAACGTCGCCAACTCCTGGCTGGGGGCGCTGATGAAACTTGGCGGCGCCTCCGATGAATTCCTGCAATCTGACCAGGTACCACCCATTCCCAGGGGCATGTTCGGCACCTTGCTGCCCAGGCCACAGCGTGCCTACGTCAGCATTGGCGAGGCTATTTCCACGCGCGCCTATAAAGGCAAGACCCTGTCGAAAAAACAGCAGGAAGGCATTCGCGATGAGGCCCGTAAGCGTCTTGAGCAATGCATTGCAGACATGTTGTTGCGCCAGGCGCAGGACAGGGACAAGGTCAGTGTCGTACGACGATTTTTGTCCTTCTACTGAACTACAAGCCGATATTTCAAATCCTACCTGCCCAACAAGACGCTGCTAACGCCTGAGGGATCGCAACCTGCAGGCCACCTCTGGGCTCCATCACCGTCAAGTCACCTGGCAATACCAATCAGGCAATCGGTTTCAGCTGCAGTGTCGCTGAAGTCAGCACACCACCAAATATAAGAAGTATTAAGTTGCCGTACACGCTATCCATATTCTCCGGGCCTGAGCCAGGCCCGGAAATTGCGCAGTTTGAACTAGAGCCACCTGTACTCAGCTGACAGCCATATCTCTACTGTTTTATGGTGTGTTCGCTTGTCGTAGCTGAATGTCGGGAAGCCCCTAAATATTGCTGAGACAGAATTCGTGAACTGCACTGGAGTACTCTTCAGTGTTGAACAGCATCAGTTGATGCCCCGCGCCCTCGAATTTTTTCAGGGTAACCGGGCCTCCGATTTCGCTTACGAGAATCTCGATGAAGCCCTCGGGGATGTTGGGATCTTCGGTCCCGGCGGTATAAAAGATCGGTTTAACGTTCTCAATAAGAGGCTCGGGTGGAACGTAGTTCAGGAATGAAGCCCAGGAGGCCAAGTCGTAGCTCCATGTGTTCAAGGGATCCTGGCGTTTGGCTTCAGCAGCTCCCAAAAAGCCATAGTCTTTGTCAAAATCAAAGAATAGGGCGAGATCCAGTCGAGCGCCGCGACCGAGTTCTGTCAGAACTTGCTTTACGGGTTCGCTGCTCCAGTGCCCCATCATTGACTTAACTGTCGGGCTTCCAGGTACTGCAAGTGACCCCATACAGATGACGCCAGAGATTGCGGGAGAATTTACAGCAGAGATAGCGGCAGCAACGCCCAGGCTGGAGCCCAAAGCAAAAACGGGCAGGCCTGTTTTTGCTTTAATATGTGCTGCGAAATCACGGGTCGCCTGTGCCCATTCGTCCATGGTGAAGGTACCGCGTGCGCGCGCTCTATTTGAGAGCCCGTGTCCTGGGGCATCATAGCTCCAGATATCGGCGCCATGCGCGGCATGGTGTTCGCAAAAAGTGCCGTAGATTCCCCCATGGCCACCAAGGCCGTGTGATATTACCAATGCATACTGCTGTTCCTTTTCATCGTCAAAGTAACGGTATGCATGTAAGTCATTGAGTGTATGAGATTCAATTTTCATTGGCTTCACCTAGTGGGTATTGCATGAGTTATACGTCAAGAAGGACACTTCACCTGCAGGTTGCCCTTCTGTGGATCAGTTTTTGGCCGGTGGCTCTTTGTCAGTCATGGATGCAGCAATGACTTCATCGGGTAGTTTCAACATCTCTTTATAGGCCTCAAGCGGGTATGCGAGGTGAGGTTTGGATTCGTCATACTCGGGTTGGGGTACGCTTTGTGTGGGTGTCTCAAAGGGCGCCGGGTTCTGGTAGCGAGCCAGTTCTGCTTCCGAAATACCCGCAAGCTTCACGACTTCGGGGTCTATCCAGGTGCCGTCCAGGTCCAGCGGATAGTCTGCCTTGTCGTTCGTCGAGATTTCCAGGGACAGGTTTTCAGGACCGGCAAAATAGATGGAAAAGCAAAGGCCGTGATCAATCGGGCCCATCACTGGAATGCCGCGGGAGCGAATTCGATCGCGCATTGCCAGCATTTCTTCGTGGGTATCTACATTCAACGCGAGGTGCTGCAGCGTTCCCGGGGCAGAAGCCCCTCCTGCATTACCTGGGTGTGTATGTCCAATGGTGGTTTCCAGTTCTGGATTTTGTTCTGTAAAGACAAAAGCTACAGCACCTTCACCGAGCCGCATGAAGCCATGCCATGCGCCTTCAACTCCGTGCATCCAGTACAGTGCGATGAGCTCCATCCCGAGTACATCGCTAAAATATTCGATCTGCTTTTTTATGTCGCCGGTGGAAATAGCGATGTGATGAAGGGCATTGGGTCTAATCATTATTCACTTCTCCGGTCCCGAAAAAAACTGTACTCAAAGTGATGAAATGTGCACTAAAGGCTCGATATTGTCATACAATGATACATTGGTCAATAGGGTGACAGAAATCTGCTGACGTGGTGCACAACCTGAGCGGTTACCCGCAGAGCTCAGAGCCTAAGTGCAAGCAACTGCCCGGAAATGAGCCACAGGTATGCCGCGACCAACAGCGCTCCTGTCAGAGGTAGCGCCCGGACAGTCCATTTCGCTTTCACAATCACCAGGTATATAAAGCTAAGCACGGCCATAGTGAGAAGAAACCAGGCAGCCTGCTGAAAATACGCACTGAATAGGCCTACAACGCCAGGTATCTGGATCAAGGCCAAAATTGAGGTACCGATCTGGCGGCGACGAACAAGAACCCACACCAGTCCGGCAAACACCAGGGTCATTACCGCCAATAGCGCAGTCGCAATCGTGGCGAATACCTTTAGCTGAGGGACGAGGTCATACACCACGCCCACGCGCTCCTCATAGGCCTTGTTCTCAGCGATAAGTTCAGCGAGCTTGTCTTGCTCAGATAGAGCGAGGTTGTTCAGCTCAAAAGGGTCCTCGTTGAGATTGAAAAGCTCCCATTGTCCGCTCCCCATGGGGATGGGCATTTTGAGGATTTTCCAGTCCCCTTTGAAATATGCCTGGGTCCCGTGCAATTCATATCCGACACCCGGTGCGGATCGCAGTTGGGCTTCTTCTCCTGCCAGCAGCGGTGCAAGAGAATGCCCCTGCATGGGAGCCAGCTCGGGATTGCTAGAGGAAGGGTGAGTGGCATCGGCTGCGTCCAGGAACGTGGGCATCAAGTCGCTGACATGCACAAAACTGCGGTTGATGGTTCCCGCCTCGGGTTTACCGGCCGGTTTAATAATGGCCGGAGTGCGGATACCGCCTTCGGTCGAAAATGCCTTAAACAACCGTAATCCCGCCGAACTCGCAGTCGCCCAGCCGGGCCCCATCACTGTAAAAGAGCCCCTGGAACCACGATTTTCCAGGCTGTTATCGAACTGATCGTAGTAGCTGTAATTTCCATCCTGGACGTACGCAGAGGTAGGGGCGGCATTTGCGCCGTTGTCGCTCAGAAAGACAATCAATGTATTGTCATATTGGTTGTTCTCTTTTAACCACTGCACAACGCGGCCGATCTGCTCATCCAGAATGTCTACCATTGCCGCGTATGTCTCCATATCGCGCCGCTGGTTGGCCTGCTCCGCCGAAGACAGGTCGTCCCACTCGCTAACGATGGACGGCCATTTGGGAAGTGCTGAATTGTTGGGGATAATCCCCTGGGCCTTCAACCCCTGGTGCCGTTTTTCCCGAAGATCTTCGTAGCCAGCATCGTATTTACCCTGATATTTCTGAATGTAATCCCTGGGAGCTTGAAGCGGGTCATGTGGCGCGGTATAGGCCAGGTAAGCAAAAAACGGCTTTCCTGAGTCTCTGTCCCGATCCAAAAAGGATAGCAGCATGTCGGTGTAGTATATTGTCGAATAAAATGACTTCGGCAACTCAGGCACTACTTTCCCGTTGCGCCGATAGACCACAGGCTCTCGTGGATGGATGGGCATAGCGTCGGAAAAGTGACTTCCACCGCCAGACGCCAGGACAAACGTCTCCTGAAAGCCCCGAGCGTGCGGGCTTTGATTGTCTTCCATCCCCAGATGCCATTTTCCTGACATGTAGGTGTGATATCCGGCATTACCCAGTACTTCTGCCGTGGTTACCACACGGTCGCTTAGATATCCCTCGTATCCTGGTTGTCCCACTTGCCCCGGCGAAAGGACTTGTGCGCCTATACCCGCCGTATGGTTGTCCGTACCCGTCAGTAATACCGAGCGGGTTGGTGCGCATGTGGGAAGCACGTGGAAGTTGGTAAAGCGAATTCCCTGCGCGGCAAGGCTGTCAATTGTTGGCGTAGGTATTTCTCCACCAAAGGCGCCAACATCCGTGTAGCCCATGTCATCGACAACAATGACGAGTATATTCGGCTGTGCCTTCTTTTGCTCTGCGGCATCATCGAACGCCTGTGCAGGCAGTGAGAACAGATAAAGCAGGGTAATAATAAGGCGTAAGTAACGCATGACTTTCAATTCACTCGCTTCTGGTCTGCAAGGGTGCAAATTTTGTGGATAGGCCGCTACGCTTGTTGATGGCTAAAGTCTGCAGCGGCTCTGTGCGCAAAACCCGAAAGATTTCCGTGATTCGGGGACAAGTTTGCGCTGGGGGTGCACTTATCTGGCTCAGGTTTCCCATGCCATGTTCAGGATCTCCATGATCTGGGATTCACTGCTTATTGGCCTGGGATTGTTGCGAACGAAGTAACTGGGCAGTGCGCCTGTAGCTATCTGTTCGAATTGGTCTTTCCTTGCTCCCGCTGCTTTCAGGCTGTCTGGTAATCCGAGCCGCCGCACCAGAGCCAGTACCGCGTCGGCAGCGCTGCTCCCTTGTGCGCCGAGAGCCTCGGCGATCCAGGCATCCCGTTCGCCGGATACTTCTGCGTTGTAGCGAAGAACCGCAGGCAACATGGCGCAGGAGCAAATGCCGTGCTGAACACCGGCGATGGCGCCTACCTGGTGTCCTATGCCGTGACTTGCACCATAGGGAGCGCGCATCAGGCCGATGGTCGCCGACCAAACTGCGAACTGGCACTCCTGGATGGCCTCCAGGCTCATGTCTTGCTGGTTGCCCCTTTGCAGTGAGCGCCCAAACAGTTTCAGGGCGTGTAGCGCAGGCCCGTCTGTATAGGGCGTAGCCCCGGTCGACAGCACAGTTTCGATTGCATGGTCTACTGCGCGCATTGCGGTGGCAACCCAGAGCTCATTGGGCGTCAAGCGGCAAAGCTGGGCATCGTAAATAATGCTGGCGGAGCACATCTGCGGATGGGTATAAATATCCTTAATGTTGCGCTGGCGATCAACCGCGCCACCAATGGTGCCAAATTCAGCGCCTGACAGGGTTGTCGGAATGCTTACCTGTCGCAGCAGGGCATCGGGCTGGAAGGGCGCGACTTGCTCTCCCTGTTCGTTAACGGTGACCCTGAGGGCAGCAATTTCTTCGGTGGACTTCGCGTCGGCTGCATCGGCCAGGGTGGCTACCTTGACCGTGTCGATGACGCTGCCACCGCCGATAGAAATGATAAGGTCAGGCTTCTCACGCTGCAGTACCCGCCGCAGTTGCAGGATGTTGTCCAGCGGCGCGTGTGGCGCGATCTCGTCGTAGACATCGACCAAGCGTTCACCGATGCGCTGGCGCAGGCATTCGGTGGCGCCCAGGGAACGGTTGAGTGTTGGGGAGGAGACCACCAGCACCCTGCTGGCTCCTCGTTTCTCTATCTCGGAAGCGGCTGCCTCGCCGGCCTCCCGGCCGAAGATCACACGCTCCTGGTCGAGGAAAAAATACTCGCCGTTCTTAATCATTATTAAGCTCCGTTGCAATACACACCGTGAAACCGCTCAGCCATTCCTGAGAATCCGTTTGGCTATCGCCCAACGGTGCACTTCCGAGGGGCCGTCGTAGATGCGAAAGGCGCGGGCTTCACGGAATATCCACTCTACCACTGTGTCCTGTGTTACACCCAGGCCGCCGAGTATCTGTACGCAGCGGTCGGCGATGCGAAATACGGCTTCGGAGACGGCCGTCTTGGTCATGCTCGATTCGTGACGGCCTTTACTTCCGCCGTCCAGTGCCGCGGCTGTCCACCAGATCATCAACTGGCTTTGCTGCAGGTCGATTTCGTTGTCGGCCAGCATGAAGCCGATACCCTCGTGCTCACCAATCGGCTTGCCGAAGGCCTGGCGGTTGCGGGCATAATCCAGGGCGATGTCGTGGCTGCGGCGAGCTGCACCCAGCCAGCGCATGCAGTGGGTGAGGCGGGCTGGCGCCAGGCGCACTTGCACGTAGCGGAAGCCTTCACCCACTTCGCCGAGCACGTTTTCGGCAGGAATCCGCAGGTCTTTGAAGGTCACCTCGCCATGTCCACCGGTGAAGCTGTTGTCCATGGTGTCCAGTTCGCGGCTGATGCTGATGCCGGGTTGGTCCATGTCCGAGATCAACATGGTAGGGCCACCCGGCTTGCCAGCCTCGGCTTCCACGTCACAGAAAATAATGGTGAAAGCAGATCCCTTGGCCCCGGTAATCAGCCACTTGACGCCATTCACGATGAAGTCATCGCCATCGTAGCGGGCCTTGGTCAGCATGTTGGAGGGATCAGCTCCGGCGCCACCGGGTTCAGTCATGCAGAAGTTGGAGCGTATTTCCCCTGCAGCGAAGGGCTTCAGCCAGCGGTCTTTCTGCGCCTGGGTCGCGACCTTCTCCAGGAGATTCATATTGCCTTCGTCCGGTGCGGCGCAATGCATCGCGATGGGGCCCAGTGGTGAGTAACCCGCTGCCTCGAACACGATGGCGCAGGACATGTGATCCAGACCCATGCCTCCCCAGTGAGCAGGCACATGGGGTGCAAACAGGCCGGCTTCTTTGGCCAGGGCGTTCAGCTCTATGCGCAGTTCATCCGTCGGGCCGTGGGAAGTGAGGCGCGGGTCTTTCTCGAAGGGAATAATTTTATCGACTACGAATGTCTTGACACGTTCCCGCAGTGCCAGCTGTTCTTCAGTTATCTGGAAATCAATCATGATTCTCTCTCGTTGGGTTGTTGGTGCTACACCTTTGACAGAACGGCGCGTGCAACTCCAAGTGTGATAGCAATGTTCGGTTTGAGGGCGCCCAGGCGACTGTCCTTGGTCTGGCCTGTGGCGAACCGCCTGTATAACTGTTGCAGTACGACAGCGTGCTTCCAGTGGCCGAAGGCCTCGTACCAGTCGATGTGCGTGATCTCGATACCGGAACGGGCATAGCGCTCTACCAGTTCAGCGCGAGTCGGGAAACGGTCCATGTCCAGTTCGATGGTGGGCGCTCGATGTAGCTTGTCGCCAGCCTCCCGCCAGTAACTCAGCAGCGTGCCCAGTTCAACGAGGGGGTCTCCCAGGGTGGCCATGTCCCAGTCAAAAATTGCGCTCACCTGGTCCGGGTTGTCCGGGGCGAACATGCAGTTATCCAGTTTGAGATCGTTGTGCACGATGCAGGCGTGTGAGGATTCGGGCTGGGTTGCCAGCAAGTGCTGGTATATCTCTGCAAACAGAGGCACTTCTTCACTGCAAGCCAGTTCCCAGCGCTTGTTCCACCCAGCGAGCTGCCGGCTGACAAAACCCTCGGGACGTCCCAGCTTTTCCAGACCGATATCAGCCGGCACGATGGAGTGCAATGCTGCCATCGCGTCGATCAGTGCCATGCTGACACGTTGCTCTACATTCTCGTGGACAGCCAGAGCAGCGGGAATGTGATCGCGAATAACGACTCCGTACTTGCGCTCCATCACCACAAAGGGTGCCCCGATGACGGAGTTGTCCTCACAGTATGCCAGTGAGGCAGGAGCAGGTGGGAAGGCTTTGCCCAGTGCGCTGAGGACGCGGTGTTCTCGCGCCATATCGTGAGCGCCGGGGGGGATGTCGCCGTGGGGTTGGCGCCGCACCACCAGATCGTAATCGCAGAAGGAAACGCAGTAAGTGAGGTTCGCGTGCCCGCCGTGAAACTGAGCCACGCTCATAGGCCCTGTCAGGCCGTCGATGTGCTGCTTCAACCAGTGCTCCAGGCTGGGCCAGTCCATATGTTCGTCTGCCCTGACGGGTGCGACGTCTTCTGCCACATTTATGGCCATGAGTTACTCCAGTGCTATCACATGAGGGTGATGCCGCCGTCCACCAGCAACATCTGTCCCGTTATATAGGAGGCCATTGGTGAAGCCAGGAACAGGGCGGTGTTGCCCATTTCCTCCGGTTCACCCCAGCGCCTGAGCGGAATTCTCTTGGTCGCTTCGCTGGACACTTTTTATCTTCCCAACTGCGTTGGGTCAGTTTGGTTTTCACGAATCCCGGCGCAATACCGTTGACCCGGATACCCTTGCGGGCCCAGGCTTGCGCCAGCGACTTGGTTAGCGTCAACAGGGCACCCTTGCTGGCGCTGTAAGCCGGTTGCCCCGGTGTGGCGATAAAGCTCGAGGTTGAACCGACCAGCACAATGGTGCCTTCGCGCGTTTCTGTGCCCTGGAGGAGATCCCTGAAACAAACGCACAGATGCATGACACCGTTAAGATTGACGTCGATCACCTTCCGAAATGTTTCGATCTCGTATTCGGCGCCACCGTACGCCACGATGCCGACACTCGAGACAAGTATGTCGAGCGCGTTGAATTGTGTAGCGAAGGCTTCAACTGCCGCGGAATCGGCAACGTCCAGAGAGTGAAAAATGAGGTCATCGAGTTCGCCCTCACCATAGTCGGATGCGTTCGGGCGTGTGCCGGTCACGTGAACCTGTGCCCCAGCCTCACGAAATTTATGGGCGATGCCAAGGCCAATGCCGCTGGAACCTCCAGCGATCAGGGCTGTGCGCCCGCTGAGGTCGATATTTACTGTCATGAATTTCCCTGTTCCCTGCTCATCGTTGTATTAGTTGCGCTCTCTCAGTACATTGCGGCGAATTTTTCCGGTCACGGTCTTTGGAAGCTCATCTGTAAATGCGATGCGGCGGGGATATTTGTAAGGAGCTGTGGTCGATTTGACGTGGTTCTGGAGCTCAACTACAAGCTCTTCGCTCGCGTCGAAGCCGCCTTTGAGAATAATCCACGCCTTTACCAGTTCGCCGCGCGTGTCATCGGGAATACCTACTACGGCACATTCTTTCACCGAGGGGTGGCCACTGAGGGCGTTTTCCACTTCCTGGGGACCGATGCGATAGCCGGAGGAATTGATAATGTCGTCAGCGCGGCCCGTGAAGAAAACGTAGCCGTCCTTGTCGATCTCAACGTTGTCTCCTGTGGCGAACCACTCCCGGCCACCGATTTCCAGGCGTGCTGCCTCTGTTCGCTTCGGGTCCTGCCAGTAGCCGAGCATGACCTGTGGATTGGGAAGACCGATGAGAAGTTCGCCCAGCGCAGAGGAAGATTGTGCTTCACCCTCTGCAGTGCGCACCGCGATCTCAACGCCTGGCAGCGGTCGACCCATGGAGCCAGCCTTGACTGGGCGGTCCGGTCGATTGGTAATGGTCATCAGCGTTTCGGTCTGGCCATAACCGTCCAGTACCGAGGTCCCTGTCAGCGCTTTCCAGCGGGTGAGAATCTCCGGGTTTACGGATTCGCCGGCTGACACTGTCTGGCGGAGCGAAGAGAGATCGTAGCCAGTGGCGTCTTCCAGCACCAGTTGTCGCAATTCAGTGGCCGCCGCACAGAAGCAGTTGATCTTGTGCCGTGCCAGCAGTTCAAAGCGTTTCGCTGGCTCAAATGGGCCGTCATAGAACAGCACCGCAGCGCCGCGACTCCAGGGGCCGAACAGAATGCTCGTGCCGGCCTTGGACCAGCCTGTATCTGCGGTACACCAGATACGATCTTTCGGGCCCAGGTCCAGCCAGTGTTCGGCAGAGCTCTGCCAGGCCCAGAGGGCGCGGGATGCGTGGGTGACACCCTTGGGTAAGCCCGTGGAGCCCGAGGTGTAATAAATGATGGCCGGGTCGTCGATACCGACCTCCACGTTAGCACAGGCCTCGGGCTGTGCGTCCGCCTCGGCAAGGCTGGTCCAGCCGTCCGGCGCTTCACCCACACAGATCCTCGTGACCAGGCCCGGTATGGATTCCAGTTTGTGGCACTCGGAGGCCAGGGTGATGACCCCGGCTGCGCCGGAGTGCTCGGCACGGTATGCCAGGTCCTTCGGCATTAGCATGGTGATGCACGGAATGGGCACCGCACCCAGCCGCAGCACGGCAACCATGGCGATCTGCCACTGCGGAATACGGGGCAGCATGACAATGACCCGATCTCCCTGCTTGATCCCGTGATCCCGGAGCAGGTTGGCCAACTGACAGGAGCGCAGTGATACGTCCGCGTAGCTCAGGGTATCCAGGTCGCCGTCGGCATTCTCTGCGATCAAGGCCAGCCGATCCGGATCCGAGGCCCAGCGGTCCACGACATCCGTGGCGAAATTGAATGTGCCTGGTAGTTGCCAGCGGAATTCGCTGTCAATCTGGTCAGGCGAGGGCTTGCTCTGGTCACTCATTATTTTCTGGACCTCGAAAAACCGTTACTGTCTATGGCATGGTGTCATATTGTAATACATAAGTGCAACAGCGATAACTATTTTTGGGGAGAAAAACGCGTGTAACCAGAATTGTAATTGTTGGCGGGGGTTACGCGGGGTGGATTAATGGGGACGAATCTATTTCTATTACCCAGCCCCTCGACAGACTGCGCATCTGAATAAATAAATCCGTCCCCTTTAATACCCAAGGCACATCGCGGTGGTTGCTGCTATTGGCATGGGGTCTGGCTAACAGATAGCGAGACCAGATATGTGCAGGTGATGGTGCTTTATTTCCTCCGTCCCCTTTATCGTTTGCTCAGTATCTTATCGATCGACGAAATTATGCGTCATGCTCATATAGGCTCGATTGATAAACTGGCTGCTGTCGCCGAGTTTTTCATCAAATTCCGCAGTAATTTTGGCAGCGGCCACTTCCTCCAGGGTCGCGCCCTGCATTATGAGCGCCAGCATTTTGTCCCTTACAGTGGTCAGCATGGCGGTATAGTCGACCAATGCCTGGTAGTTCGTGATGGGGCCATGTCCGGGAATCACCACAGTCTCCTCGTCAATCTCGGCCAGCGTGCTTTGGCAGAAATTGATAACACCCTCCAGAGAGCCGCCGTTCCCCGCATCTATAAAGGGATAGCCGGCGTTGTTAAATACGTCACCCAGGTGTACCGCATTGTTACCGCGGAAGATAATTGCTGTATCACCGGTAGTATGCGCTGGCCCAAAGTGCATCAGGTCTACCTGCTGGCCGTTGAAATGAAACTGCATAGTCTCATCATAGGTAATAACGGGTAGCGCCTTGGCCGGGTAAGCCTTTTGCTCATAGGCCGTACCAACCAGATTGATAATATGATCGTCCTGCATCATGCGACGGGAATTAGCCTGGGAAACCAGCCAGGTTCCACCTGGGCCAAGCACCAAATTGCCCTCTGCATGGTCAAAATGCCAGTGGGTGTTGATGGCAAAGTCTATTTGCTTACCCCCCAGTTGGTTGATTTCAGCCTCGATCCGGGGGATCAGCTCCGGGAACTGGTCGTCTACGATCAGGACGCCATCTTCGCCAATACTGACGGCAATGTTGCCACCCGCCCCGAACAGGACGAACAGGTCATCCGTAACTTTCTCCACCACAATCTCTGCGTCGTCCAACCCCATACCGAAGGCTGTCAGCAACTCGCTCAGTTCCATGGGCTCTGGAACTGCCGGACCGTTGTGGGCTTGCGTGACCGTGGCTACGAGGATGCCCAGTGTCAGGAATAAGGCTTTCATCGCTATTCTCCATATTTTTTTGGTTAGTTCGAAACAGTTTACATGCGTATGCCTGTACATTGCGAATCAGTAGGTCAGGCTCAGAATCAAAGAGTCAGTCATTCGTCTCTGGATCGGTAACGGCAAAGGGGACCGGCAAAGGGGACGGAGGAGTTATTGCCTCCATGAGCGGCAAAGGGGACGGAGGCTGAGCTATCCCCACAAAACCTAATCATGAAGCAGCCCGCTAATGTAATAGCCCACATTCTTGTTGGCATGGCACAGACAGCTGGCACGGCAAAGGGGACGGAGGGGTTATTGCCTCCATGAAACACGTGGCAGGGAAGTCCAGGCTCGTTCATTCTCGCTCATCGTGGCATTGCAAGGCACATCGCGGTGGTTGCTGATATTGGCATGGGGCCTGGCTAACTTATAGCGAGACCAGATATATGCAGGTGATGGTACCTAATATCCTCCGTCCCCTTTAATCTCAATTGCGCCTGAGACCCAACTGCATCGCCACTTCAGAGGCGGGCTTGTTGGATTCTTCCATCAGCCTCGGGGCCTCCAGTTTGAACGCTTTGGGGTAGGTTTTGTAGGGTCTTCGTTTGTTTGTCATTGGATACTCCTTAATGAGGCTTTGCCTCTGATCAAAAGTGTCCGTTAAACTGGGGGAGGTTCAATCCGTCCCCTCTAATACATTTATACGAGTACAGCACACGATGAAAAAAATCACTCGCCGCGATTCATTAAAGTATTCCGCCACCTTAGTGGCCGGAGCAACGGTTGCTGCTTGCTCTTCGCCCGAACAGGAACGAACAGAGGAGAACACATCAACGCAACGGGCTATTTATGAGGCCGGCGAAGTTCCCATCGAAAACAGTGGTTGGACGGCTTATCACGGCGTTTTACCCGGCTATCTCAGCTTAAAGGATGATATCAGCGCAGATGTCGTTATCGTCGGCGCAGGCCTCGCTGGTTGTTCACTGGCATTGCATTTGGCCGAGGTCGGCGTTCATGCCGTCGTGCTGGAAAAGCACCAGCCCGGCTGGGGAGCCTCCGGGCGCAATGCTGGCCATGTTTTACCCACTTTGCGCGATACCAATTATATTCAGCAGTTCCCCGACGGCGGCAAAGCATTTTTCGAACTGTTTCAAGAACACCACACCATTCCCTTCGATTTAGCCAAAAAGTACAACATAAATTGCGATGCGCAGCAGACCGGTTACCTAAACGCAATCACCCGTGAAAGTGTTTTCAAAAGCCAACAAAATGAAGCTGGGTTCTGGCAACAACAGGGCCAGCAAGTAGACTTTTTGGGAAGTACGGAAATGGAACAGGCAACGGGGTCGTCTTATTATAGCTACGGTGTTCGCTATAATTCCGGGGGCCGCGTCAACCCTTACCTGTTCAGTAATGGCATGCTGTCTGCTGCCGTTGCACATGGTGCAAAAGCCTATGGGGACTGCGAAGCTCTGGAGCTGCTGAAACACAATCAGCAATGGAGAGTAAGAACCGCCGAGGGGAGTGTTACTGCCGCCAGGGTCGTCTTCTGCACCAATGCTTACGCCAGTGGTGCTGCCCAGGCACTAATCGGCAGCTGTTACCCCATGACCGCTTATGCACTGTGCACTAAACCACTTCCAGCTGATCTGGCCGACAGTATTATGCCTTCGCGATCTACGCTGGCTCAGGCTCCGCTTGACCTCCATCCCTTGGTTATTGATGAACACAACCGTATCATTACCGCTTCGATGCCTAGTACTTCGCAACCAGAAAATGGCCAATGGCATTTCAATAATCACCTCGCGTGGTTGCAGCGCACCTGGCCTCAGCTCAAATCAACCAATCTGGAGCTTGAACACTATTGGACCGGTCGTGTAGCGATGCGCGATCATGAGTTTCCAGGGGCGTACCAAATTGATAATGGCGTTTATGGACTGATGTATTTCAATGCATGGGGGAATGTGATGGCACCCTTGATGGCCAAGGCCTTTGCTGAAGGTCTCGCCAAGGAGAACATGCAGAAACTACCGTTTCCACTAGAAAAGCCGCAGCAAGTTGCCAACCCTAAGAAACAATCACTGATTATACGCAGCCTGTTAATCCCGGCCGCCAGATTCGGGCAACGTATTGGCATTCTCTAAATCAACGACTTGCACCATAGCATCTAGGATCGCAGTGCCAGGCAATTGAAAGTGAGCAGCGATGCTCGTGGTCTCGTGGCAAAAATCCCATAGCCTTAACATTTCTGCCACACGGCTGGCTTTATTTGTGGAACTGCATCCGCGTTTGACCCAGAATTTGCATGGAAAAGAGATACCGATCAGTTTTACTTTAACTCGTTACCACTACCCAGCGCAGCTTAAACCCAGTGCAGGAGTCCACTTATAGAATCGGGTTTGCTGTTCAAAGAACTGGGGCCACCTCTAATCTCAAACGAGTAAATAAATGCGTCCCCATAAATTTACCCATAAATTTAATCTCCCCGATAATAGCTACCAAACAGATAGTCACAAATTGGATAGGTAATATTGAAGTTGTAGTTACTCATCAAACGGCGGTTGTGGTGAAACGTGTGATGCCGTCTCAATGTGCTCATGAACGGTAATTTGGACACCCAGCTGTTTTCATCGATGTGATAACAGAAATGCAGCAATTCGTAGTTCAGAAAATACGCGGCTGACGTAAGTACAAATAGGAATGCCACGTTTGGAGACAGAGTGTAGTAGAGCAACAACCCCACCGGCAGTGCAAACCCACCAAAGAAGAACAGCAACATAACGGGCGGGAAGAGCACCGCCTTGAAATCTCTGGAATTGTCGAAGGTAGTGCGTGTCTCTGTGAAAAAGGCGTGGTGCTCCACGGTATGGCGCTGAAATGGCAGCGGCAGAATGCGCGTTTTGTGATGCATTGGTCCCTTGTGCCCCAAGTATTCTGTGAGGTTGGCATATACGAAGGTTACAGGCACAGCCAACCACTCCAGCGGCAACACGTTATTTAACGCCAGGATGCAAGCAATCATGACCAACAACGTGATTGAAACCGTCAGCCCGAGATGGCGCCAACCACTGTATCGCGCAGAGATGTATTTTGTCCGGAATTCATTCCGAAACTGCTCTACCTGTTCCGCACTCATTGGCATGATAGTTGTGTCCTGTTTGTTTAGTTTGGCGGCGCTGCAATTCGGGCCGGCAGCGCAAAACTCACTACAGCGATCAACAGCAGCAATACGATCATAGCGTAGAATGTGTCATTCATAGACAGCGTGGTCGCCTGCCGCTGTATCTCCAACTCCAGCAAAGCGAGTTGCTCCACAGTATGAGATTGCGCATCCATAGCCGACTGAGGCATTGCAACAGACTCCACCAACTGGCTGCGATGATAGATTGTGCGGTGATCCCACATGGACACACTAACCGCAGTGCCCACGCTCGCGCCCAGCATGCGCATAAAATTGTGCAAGCCAGTGGCGGATGACATTTTGTCGGCTGGCACTTGACTCAAAGACACAACTGTCAACGGCACCCACAGAAAGGGCATCGAAGTACCAATGATGACGCGAGACCATGCTATATGTGCAGCATCCAATCCGACCCAGGCGCTTCCGTGCAGGTACATTCCATAGGCCATCAAAATCACACCCAACAAAACAAACCACTGTATCGGCGCTCGGTTAACAAGCTTCCCTACCAATGGCATAAGCACAAACGGGGTTAGTAATGTCGGCGCCAATACCAGACCGCTCCAGGTTGCTGTATAACCCATCACTGACTGCAACCAGATTGGGTAGAGCACCATGGAAGTGATGTAGGTAATGTAAACACCCGCCACCAATAACGATCCAAGCGTAAACGTGCCGATCCGAAAAAGGCCTAAGTCCACTACCGGATGAGGTTCATCACGCTCCCATAGCACAAATACGAGTAGTGAAATGACTGCTACAGCAAAGAATATTCTGATCTGGATTGCGTTCAGCCAATCCATTTCCTGACCGCGATCGAGCGCAAGCTGAAGACAGACAATCCCTCCAATCAAAAGCATGAGGCCCTGAAAATCGACAGGTGTTTTAATATGCTCCGAAGGCAGAGAACGCCGATACAGCAGGCACAGATAGATGCTGAGCAGTCCGAACGGGATATTGATGAAAAAAATCCACGGCCAACCCCAATTGTCTGTTATGACGCCACCCAGAATGGGTCCCAGCACAGGCGCCAGGGCGCTGGAAAGACTCCAGAGCCCAAGCGCCAGACCCTTCTTTTCCTGCGGGAAAATACGCAAGGTAAGTGACTGTGACAACGGCAGTAGTAGACCTCCCGAAAAGCCCTGCAAAGCACGAATAAAAACCAGCTCGTAAAAGCCACTAGACATACCGCACAAGGCAGAACACAAGGTGAAGCCCAATATCGAAAAAACAAAGACCTGCAATTCGCCAAACCGTTGACTCAACCAACCTGATAAGGGCAGCACGACTGCCAGGCATACGGTGTATGAGGTTAGAATCCAGGTGCTCTGACTCGGTGTTGAGCCAAGCGAGCCCGCCATTGCCGGGAGAGATACCACAGCGATTGTGGTGTCCAGCACATTCATAAAATTGGGAATGACGATCGCCAGTGTTGCCAGCCCCAGCTTTAGCCCCTGCAGGGGTACCAGATCGATTTTTTCGCTTGCGTCACTCTCTGATTTACTCACGGCTTGCCTATCAGATATCCGGCTGCATGTTCAGGGCAATGATCTTGGCGATGCGCTTTTCTACCTCAGTGGTCTCGGGGATCAGGAAAGAGGCGTCAATGGCCGGGCTCGATTGGTCGAGTATACTAAGCATGGGCCCGGACCGTTCATGCGTGTCCACCTCGACCGCCAACGATGCGCCCAGTGGTAAAGGCCAGGGGGACTGTTGAGAGGCTTCTATTGCAATGCGTACGGGCACCCGCTGCACTATTTTTATCCAGTTACCGGTGGCATTTTGTGGCGGTAATATGGAGAAAATAGCGCCTGTAGCAGGGCTAACGCCACTCACTCGTCCCGCCATATGCTCATCAGTACCGTAGATATCCGAGGTCAGCTTGACGGCCTGCCCAGGGCGCAAATGCTCTAGTTGAGTTTCTTTGAAGTTGGCCTCTACCCACAGGGCGTCCTGTTGCACTATGTTCATCAACTCGGTACCCGGCAATACACGCTGCCCCACCTGCACGCGGCGACTGGCTACCTGCCCCGCCACCGGAGCAACTATTCGGGTTTTCGCCAGCGCAAGATGCGCTTGATGGAACCTGGCCGAGGCTAGTTGTACCTGGGGATGTTTCTGCACTGGCATCGTGCCGGACAACAAACGTGCTTTTTCCAGTGCACTGCGTGAAAGATCCAATGAGATGCGGGCTTCTTCTGCTCGTGTTCGCGCGGCATCCAGTTCCTCGTCAGACACCATTGCAACAGCGGCAAGTTTTTTTCGCCGAGCATACTCATCAGCAGCCAATTGATGGGTAACTTCGCGTTGCCTGACTTGCGCAGCCTGACTTCGCACCTGCTCGCGTAAGGCTCTGACCTCTCGCACCGCCAGAGCGAGTTCCTGCTCCACTACCTGCAGTTGTCGCAGCTCGTTACTATCATCAAGCCGCAATAACAGCTGGCCCGCCTCAACATGCTGATTTTCATCTGCGCCGATCCAGACAACGGTTCCTTCCAATCTGGCGGTGACAGGAACAAGATTACCCGCGACATACGCATTGTCTGTTGTTTCCCGCCACTGCCCTATCGACAAATGCCAGAAGCTTGCGAGCCCACCAACAACGGCCACCACTACAAATAGTCCAAGCAGGCTTAACCAGCGTCGGCGTGAATTGCGCTCCCCGGCCATTCTCCAGTTACCCCTGAGTAGGCGTAAAAATAGCGAAGGTGCCGTTCGCTGTCGCGACCAACGCATCGTCGACGTAGAGACGCGATTCAAGGTTCGCGAAACGTTTGCCGCGGTTAAGCACTGTACTGCGACAAGATATCCATCCCGCCTGCACAGCTTTGTAGTAGTTGAACTTGATCTCGACGGTGGCACAGAGCTGCCCTTCATCCAGCCCCGGCGCAATCGCCCCACCCATACCCGTATCTGCCAGCGCGTAGAGCACAGCACCATGCACTACGCCATGCGGGTTGAGTAACTCCGGCTTTACCAGCACTGAACAATCGCAGGCATCGGGGGAATGCCCATCTATTTCCAAGCCAATCAGTTCTGCGAAGGGATGAGGCCCGGTTGCATGCTTAAGGGATTGTGGTCGTGGTTGCGCCTGTCTAGTGTCCATTTGCCATTACCGCTGCGAAAAATGACAGTGTATAAGGCCTCTATTCTATAAACTATATCGGGATATTCTTTATACTGTTCTATATATGGAACAATGCGCGCACCATGAAAACACTCATAGGGGTATTAAAATTATGTTTGATTTCAATCAGATAGCAATTTTCGTGGAGGTGGTCGATGCGGGCAGCTTCACTTCTGCAGCGAATCGACTGGCAATTCCCAAGTCCACGGTGTCGAGGAAGGTTTCCCAGCTTGAAAAGCGCCTGCAAACCCGACTATTACATCGTACAACGCGCGCTATGCGCGTAACGGAAGAAGGCAGGGTTTACTATGAGTATTGTCGACAGATTGTGGAGCAGGCACGCCTGGCGGAGGAGGTCGTTTCAGGGCTGCAATCCAAACCCACCGGCACCTTGCGCATCAGCGCGCCCATGGCGGTAGGTACAGATATTCTGCCACCGCTGCTTAAGGTGTTTCTGCAGCATCATGAGGAATTGAAAGTTGAATTATTGCTCACCGACAGCGCCGTTGATCTGCTGGCGCAAAACATCGATCTGGCACTGAGCGCCAACCCTGCCACAAGTTCCACTTCCATTTCGCGTCATATCGCGACGGCCCCAAGAATCATTTGTGCAAGCGCGTCGTATCTTGAGGAACGAGGTATGCCGCTACAACCAGAACAACTATCGACGCACGATACTCTGGCTTTTTCTTCCTGGCATGATAGCCACGAATGGCAACTGCGACGCAGCGGTGTGGAAAAGCGAATTTCCATTACAGCTAAATATTCTGCCAATGACGTAGCGTCGGTTTTAGCCAGTACGCTCTCGGGGCTGGGAATAGCAATGCTCCCGAAATCTCTGGTGAGCGCTCATATCGCTTCGGGAGAACTGGTATCGATTCTGACCGAGTGGGAACTAAGGGCGGACAGACTCTATTTGCAATATCCCGGTCGAATCCATCTGCCGCCCAAAGTACGGGCTTTTATAGACTTTCTGATGACACAGGAAAAACTACTGAGGCACTTGACCGGCGAGGGAAGTGCCTGACAAAGCCTTGATCAAGCATTTGGCGATGGATAGAACATATTAACGGCCTATTGGGATTAGGTGATTATCGGTTGAGAATGCTGGCCCTCTGCGGGTGAAAGGAGGTTGTATTACCTTCAAAAGAGGTAGTTTGGTGGTAGGCCATTGAATTTTGAAGTGTTGTCGCGCCGGTGCGATTCTCTCCCTGTTGGTGCTGTTAGTGCTGGCGCCGTCGACCATCGTCCACAGCCCGGGCATACATCGTGTTTACGAAGATGCCCGAGACAACAGCTTGCCTGGCGAGCGGGCCCTGACAATCGATGACCTGGACTTTACCCGCTTCGACGGGGTTGGGTTGCCGGCGGCTGGGATTCCCCGGCATTGCTGCTGATATAGGTTGAAATGCCTCCCAAATCTTCGGTTTCAGCCAAACATTCCAGCTTGAAACGATTAGGGTGTTCGAACCTGGGAAAATTGACAGCCTGATAGGGTATTAAGGGCGCGCTACAGCGGCAATAGTCGCTAATCAGTCAATTTTCGTATTTCAAATCTCTCGTATCAATGCTTGGACTATTGGTATTCTAAACTCCATGTCTTAGCAGGAACTGCCATTAGAGGATACTTGCCCAAACCACAAGAGATTCCACAATGTACGACTTCATCATTATCGGCGCAGGTTCGGCAGGTTGTGTGTTGGCCAATCGCTTAAGCGCCAACCCTGCTCATAACGTTTGTCTAATTGAAGCGGGGGGCAGCGATCGTAATTATCTGGTGCGCCGTACCAATCCATTAAATATGCTGATGTTGATGAAGAGCAAGCGGTTTAACTGGGGCTATCGCTGTGAGCCGGAGGCGCGTACTGGCAATCGCCGCTTTTTCTGGCCGCGCGGCAGGGTCTTGGGTGGCAGTAGTTCGGTTAATGCGATGATCTATGCGCGTGGGCATCCGTGGGATTTTGATCACTGGGCGGCGCTGGGTAATGACGGCTGGAGTTATAACGACATTTTGCCGTGGTTTAAAAAGTCTGAGCGCTGGGCGCGTGGTGCGAACGAGTACCACTCCAATGAAGGCACGATGGATGTGGTCGATACTAATTTTCACTTTCCCACCAGCGAAGCTTTTGTTCAAGCCTGTGGCGAAGCGTGCTTTCCTTTAACGAATGACTTTAATGACGCCGACCAAGAAGGCTGTGGCTTTTTTCAGGTCACGCAAACGCCTGCTGGCCATCGTGCGAATTCAGCCTATTCTTTTTTAGATGATGTATTAGAGCGCCCCAATCTGACAGTGCTGACCGATGTGCAGGTCACAAAGGTGCTGTTTGGCGGTGAAGGCGGCAAGCAAGCCGTTGGCGTAGAGATAAGTCGGGCTGGTAAGCAAGGTGGGCGTGAACAGCTAAAGGCCGGCAAAGAAGTGATCCTCAGTGCTGGCGTGATCAATAGCCCGCAGGTGTTAAAGCTGTCTGGTGTTGGTCCAGCGGCAGAGTTAGCGCAGCACAATATTCGGCTGGTGCATGACTTGCCTGGTGTCGGTGAAAATCTGCAAGACCATCCCGATGTAATTGTTCGTTACTTGAGCAAAGCGGGCGGCTCGCTGACCACATCGCTGTCTATGGAAACGCTCAGGTTTTTCAACAAAGTGCTGTTCGCTAAAAAATTTATTTATACCCCTACCGATGCGGGCGGCTTTATTAAGTCCAGCCCGGATGAGCCAATCCCTGATTTGCAGCTACAGTTCGGGTCTGTGCGTATGGAGCCCCACGGTAATGGTTTGTTCACTTCAATGAAAAGTGGCTATGTGCTACATGTTTGCCACTTGCGCCCAGACAGTCGTGGCAGCGTTAAACTGGCCAGTAAAGACCCCTTTGCTGCGCCAAGGATTGAGGCGAATTACTTTGAAAAAGAGAAAGAGCTGAACGCTCTGGCTAAGGGCATACGTCTTTGCCGTGACATTCTTAACCAGCCTGCTATGGCGGCTTTTAATGGCGGCGAAGAGCGTCCTGGCGTCGAAGTGCAAAGCGATGAGCAGATTAAAGAGTGGATCAAGCTGCATGTGAAAACTGTTTATCACACTGCCGGCAGCTGCAAAATGGGCAGCGACGACATGGCGGTGGTCAACGCCAGCCTTGAAGTGCACGGGCTAACAGGGCTTCGCGTTATCGACTCATCCATTATGCCGACCATCACCGGCAGCAATATCCACGCACCTACGGTAATGATCGCCGAGAAAGGCGCGGACATGATCTTGCAGCTCTGGACCAGGAACTAACTGCTCATGTATAAGGTTCACTGTGGCAAACTTGGGTTGGTTTCTAATATTGCCCTACTGGCTTTTTTGTGTGCCGTTTGTCAGCCATTCTGACATGCCGTTCAATATGCATGGTGATCATTTGGTCAATTGAATTATGCAGTAGGATGTATCAGGTTGTGCGTTACATGAATAGTTTTAGTACAGCAAGAATGGACTGAGATGATGGAGCGCGAAGTCTAATGGTCTCAGCGTTGGTCTGTAAGAGCTACTGCGGGATGACTCGCGGGTGAGCCAGTCTCTCCATGGAAAGCGTCAGGCTGTCACTGACAGTAATCCACACCGAAAGATAGGGCTGCCGCCACACAATTGTAGCAGCAGCTAATTTACTCAGCTCTCCGGATTGGATGACCCCTTGCCGCCAGCCTTGCCGCGCATCGTGTCGAACTTGGCCTGTTGTTCAGGGGTCAGCACAGCGCGTATTTCCTCTCGCGAGCCACCTGCCTTGCGAATCTCGGACATTTTTTCCATCTGCTCATCGCTAAGGCCCAGCGATTTCTGCATCTGTGCCCGTCGGCCATCATCTCCACCCTTGCGTTCTTTTTGCAGAGCAGCCGCCTTGGCCTGTTGCTCGGGCGTTAACACAGCGCGCATATCGGCCTTCGAGCCGCCGTTGTCGCGAATTTCACGCATCTTCTGGACCTGCTCATCAGACAAGCCCAGCGCGCTTTCCATGCGTGCCATATGCGGTGGCTTGCCACTTTTCGCGGTGCTGCTGTCGGTGGATTCGCTTTCCGTTTGTGCCAGCGCCATGCCGCAGACCAGTGCCATTGTGATTGTCGCTATCGTTTTTTTCACAGACGTTCTCCTTGATTGATGCCTGATGCTATTAGAGCACTTGGCGGTGTGAAGTAGCTTAGATATTCGTTAAGAATTGTAAAGGCGATTGCGCAAATATCTGGGCCGGTAACGATTTCAGAAGTTATAGATCGCCTGCACACCGGCATAGCGCTGGGCGTTGCGCGGCAGGATTTGTCCAATGGCAGGGCCGGGCTGATACAAGCCGGTGAGATTGAATCTGCTGCCCGCGTAAGCTTCGTCGAACAGGTTGTTAACGAAGAACGTCACGCGATAGCGTTCCTCCTTGTCGGTCAACCCAATGCGCAGGTTGGCCACGCCATAGCTATCCTGGGTCGCGAGGGGGTCCTGGTTGATGTTGAAGATGACATCGTCCTGCCAGGTATAAATGATATTGGCAAAGCCATTGAAGGGCAGTGACTCCAAGGGAATCTTGTAGTCCAGCATCGCCGTATACTTCCACTTTGGTGAAACCGGTAATTTGCCGTTGTCGATATCCTGTAGATTTCCCACACAGCCCTGGGCCTCTGTTTGCTGGCCGTAGCAGGCGGCGCCGGTATAGTCGTTTACAGAGGCGTCGACGTAGGAGGCATTCAGCGTTAGCGCGATATTTTCGCTGAGCAGCGCCAGGGATTCCAGTTCAACCCCCTGGGTTTCCAACTGGCCTACATTGTCCAGTCTGAAGCGGGCCGTGCCATCGATAAGTTCTGAACGCTGGACCTGGAAATTATCGTAGGTGGTATGGAAGGCAGTGACGTTAAGCTGCAGGCGTTGCTCCCACAGCATACTTTTTACCCCGGTTTCGTAAGCGTCAGAGCTCTCCGAATCCGCCGGGTCGTTAGCTCCAGGCGCGTTAAATCCAGCCAAATCAAACGCCTGGCCCTTATGCCCTCGTGCATAGCTGATATACGCCATCACTTGCTGATTAAGGAAATGTTGCAGCGAAACTTTGCCGACCACAGGGCTTTCGCTCTCGGTCCTTGACTGCTTTGCCGGCTCAGGGTCCCGGTGCTCGATTTTGTCAGCAGATATCTGTTCGTTGAGCCAGCGCAGGCCGGCGTTGGCGCTGGTCGTCTCACTGAAACGCCAGGTGAATTGGCCGAATACGCTGAAGCTTTCTGTCTCGGCGCGGGTGGAATTATCCGCGCGCGATAAGCTCAGGGTACGAAAGAAGTCCTGTTTGGTGTCGGCATCCGAGTAGTAAAGTCCTACCAGATATTCGTACTTGTCGTAGGAGGGCGATAGCAGGCGCAACTCCTGCGAAAAGAAGTTGGTGCGAATATCGCTGGTGGAGTACCAGCCGCCATGTTCCTGCCCGCCAGTAAAGTAACCCAGTACGTCCAGGTCGCTGAAGTCGACGTCTTCTTCGACGTTATAGTTCCAGTTATCCAGCGCCGTAATCGAAACCAGTTCGAATTCGTCCAGTTCCACGTTGAACCTGGCGTATCCCCCGGTGGTTTCGGATTTGCTGTAGGGTCCGTCGTCGCCACGGAAATCGAAATTGTCACTGCCGGGATTTATGCCGTCTGCAGGATAACCGATGGGCGCACCCAGAATCGAATTGCCCGCAGGCAATGTGTCCCAGGTGAAGGAACAGCATTTCGTCTTATCGTACATATAATAGGCCCCCAGCTCCACCCGGATGGTGTCGGTGGCGTCCCAGTCCAGTTTGGCCCGGGTATTCCTGATCTTTGCATCGTGCTTGTCAGCAGCCCCGGGGGTGAGGTTGTTGATGTAACCATCCCGGTCACTCCATTTCCCGGTCAGGCGGTAGCGCAATTCGTCGTTTATCGGCCCCGAAACCGAGCCTACGAGGGCGGTCTCGTCATCGTCGGTGGCTGTCGCCTCGATAGCCCCTTCGAAGGACTCTGCCGGAGCTTTCGTGGTGACGCTGATCACTCCCGCCGAGGCGTTTTTGCCAAACAGGGTGCTCTGGGGTCCGCGCAATACCTCGATGCGCTCGATATCAACGAGGCTGGCCAGGGCCTGCCCCGGCTGCACTGCCGCCACGTCGTCTACCAGCAGCGCAACACCCTGCTCGACACCGATGCCATACACACTGGTGCCGATACCGCGGATACTGAAGGAACTGGTCTGCTTGTGATTGGCTTCATTAACTGTCAGGGAGGGCGCCAGCCGCACCACGTCCTGGGTGGACTGTATGCCCGCTTCCGCGATGGTGTCTGCATCGATCGCCGTCAGGGCAACGGGAATGTCCTGGGCGTTTTGCGCCCGTTTCTGTGCGGTGACCATCACTTCTTCGATCACCGGCGGTTGGGCCTGGGCACCGAAACTGAGTGTACATACTGCCGCTGCGACAGCGGTAAAAAGGACTCTGCGGTGCGTGATCGGGCTCTTCATTGTCGTTTCCTCGCGGATGATTATTATCGTCGTGGGTTCAGCGGTTCCTCCCGCTGATCAGGTTTTTCAACGCTGTTCCGTACTGGCCGTTCATCAGTTGGATACACAGCTGTAGCCCCTGTGGCGAAAACTTGCCTGCGGAAAACACCACCAGGTTTCTCAGGGGCATTTCCGCCACCATCGCGGCCATCATGCGCTCAATTTTTTCATCACCCTCGGCGGGCGCCATCGACTTCATGGAGCGGAGAATGACCCAGTGCAACAACTTGCCTAGCAGCGTGGAACTCACTTCCCCGATGGTGGAGTTCTGGTGATAGGGCGTCGCCGGAGAAGCTGCCGGGATCGAATGGCCCAGCAGCGCGGTAAAGGCGGGCTCATCAAATGCGCGTTTCTCGGGCTCGAAATAGGGCGCCAGGGCCGGGTCGCGTGGGCTTACCTGGTCTGTAGAGAGTACGCGAACCGGGCCGTCCATTCGGATGTCGGCGGAGGAGGCGCCAACCTCGATACAGCATTCACCTTCCTCGATCTTCCAGGCATGGGCATCGGCACACCAGTGGGCGAATGCGCGGGAACCCAGTTCGAAAACCGCTTTTCCGGTCTGTCCGGGTTCAAGCCAGATCTTGGTGAAGCCCCGCAACTCTCGCCGGGGCCGGTAAACCGCGCTTGTCCGGGTGCCGATGTAAAGCTGCGCCACTTCGTACCCGGCGACCGCGCCGGTATTTTTGATTTCGCACTCCACGCGGATTCCGTCCCAGTCACCCAACTGTGCAGCGTCCACCAGCCAGTTATGTGCCTCGCCATCCACGCGTAAGTTGCTGTACTCAAACGTGGTGTAGGACAAGCCGTGGCCGAAGGGGAAGGCCACCGGCGTTTCCGTGGTGTTGAAATAGCGGTAACCGACCCATAGCCCTTCGCGGTACTGCACCTGTCGGGGTTCCCCGGGAAACCAGTCGTGGCAGGGCGCATCCTCCAGCTTGAGTGGGAAGGTCTCTGCCAGCTTCCCGGATGGGTTCGCGTCACCGAATATTATCCGGGCGACGGCGGAGCCTCCTGCCTGGCCCCCGAGGTAGGATTCCAGCAGCGCCGGTATCCTGTCTATAAAAGGCAGTTCAACCGGTGCGCCATTCTGCAACACCACCACCAGTCGGTCGGTGAGCTGTGCAACGGCCTCGATCAAGTGCAACTGCGCCGTGGGCAACCTCATATGTGTCCGGTCGAAACCCTCGGACTCATAGCTGTCGGGCAGACCGGCAAAGAGCACTACGGTGTCGGTGTCACGCACGAGAGTGAGCGCCTCGTCGATCAACTGCTGGTCGATGGCATCGTTCGCCAGGCTGTAACCGGGAGCGTACTGGGGCGCGTGGTCGCTACCTAGCAGCTGCTGGATTTCTTCCAGCGGAATATCGATCCGGGTGGGGTTGATCTGCGAGCTGCCATTGCCCTGGTAGCGGGGCGTGGCTGCCAGCGCGCCGATCACGGCTAGTTTCCCTTTCTTCGCGAGGGGCAGCAGGTTCCCGTCGTTCTTCAGCAGCACGCAGGCTTCTTCAGCTGCGCGCCGGGCCAGGAGGTGATGGGCAGCGCGATCGTAAGCGGTGTCTTTTTCCAAAGCCGGTCTGGACTTCAGGATCAGTTCAACGACCCGGGTGGCTGCGGCATCCAGCTGCGCCTCGCTGAGTTCGCCGCTGCCCAGCGCGGCCAGTACGGCGGGGGAGTGGATGCCGCCATTACCTGGCATTTCCAGCTCCAATCCGGCGGCAAGGCCCTTTACCCGGTCATTGCAGGCACCCCAGTCGGTGACAACCAGGCCGGTGTGACCCCACTCTTCTTTCAGGATACGGGTGAGCAGCAGAGGGTTTTCGGCCAGGTAGGTACCGTTGAGCAAATTGTAGGAACACATTACGGTCCAGGGTTGCGCTCTCTTGACGATGATCTCAAAACCCGGCAGGTAGATTTCACGCAGTGTGCGCTCATCGATAATGGCATCGACCACCATGCGATGGCCTTCCTGGTTATTTGCCGCGTAGTGTTTCAGGCTGGTGCCGACACCCTGGCTTTGCACACCCAGTACCCAGGCGGCACCCAACTCTCCCGAGAGATGGGGATCCTCGGAAAAGTATTCGAAATTGCGCCCGCACAGTGGGCTGCGTTTAATATTGACCCCGGGGCCAAGCAGTACGCTAACCTTCTCCGATACACAGGCTTCTCCCAGGGCTACCCCAATCTCATGGAGCAGATCCCGGTTCCAGGTACTGGCCAGGCCCACCGCCGGCGGAAAGCAGATGGCCGGCACGCTGTTATTCAGGCCGATATGATCTGAATCACCCTGCTGTTTACGCAGGCCGTGAGGGCCATCCGTCACCCACAGTGACGGTAGCTGCAGCCGCTCGACGCCGTGCAATTCCCAGAACGTTCTGCCGGAACACAGCTTCGCTTTCTCCGCGTTGCTGAGTTGTTGCACCAGCTCGGTGGCACTCTTTAGCAATGGCCTGAAATTTGGTTCGGGTATGGGCGAATTCATCGGTTTGGATACCTCTCTATTCCGGTAATACCGGCTTCAAGCCGTCCATCAGGACCGTGAGCAAGTTGGGCAACAGGCGTTTCGTGTCTTTCTCAGAGAGATCCACCAGCGCTGAGCCGCGTAGAAGAACCAGTTGCTGCAGGGTCTTTAGCGAATACACCACCATCGGGAGCAATTCCTTTGGCTTGATATCCTCGCGGATTGAGCCGTCCTGCACACCGGCGACCACCAGGTCAGCGATTCTGGATAACGCGGATAATGGTTGCGGGCCACCGGCACGGGAGCGGAAATCGGGAGGAATTCGGTCACCGGAAAAATAGTTGTCGAACTCCGCCATAAACTTGAGGTCTGCCTGCAGGTGCTTATTCGTAAGCCACTTTTTCAGGAACAGGTGTAATTGCTCCCGGCCGCTCAGTTCGGTGTTCGCACGAATATCCGTGAGCGTCTGGTCCAGGCCCGGCGCACTTCTGGCATATACCATGCCCAGCACTGCATAACCGAGGTCACCCTTGTCGTGAAAATAGCGGTACAGGCTGTTGCGGCTTATGCCCACGGCTGTCGCCACATCCTTCATCTGGGTTTCGAAGAATCCCTTCTCGATGAACATGGCCTCTGCGGCGACGAGAATTTTCTGACGGGTTTCCTCCGTCTGGTACACCATTCGCTGTGACATATGTTATGTTACACATGTTATATTTTTGGGAAACAATATAGCACGCCGCTATGTTTGGCAACTATTACCTGCGAAGTGCCACTGGGCTCGTTACCGGGTGAAGTACTCGATAACGATTCAGGAGAAAATCAGGAGCGGCAAAAAAGTGTATCGACGCAGTCCAAGCGACGATAATCGGGAGACAGGTGACGAGAAGTCTCAGCCAGTTCTGCGGAGTCTTTTGGCACCCAGACCCGCCAGTGCTGCCAACAGCAACCAGGCGGTGGATGGCAGGGGAACACCAGTCACTATGGGCGCGCTCCTCAGGAAATAGCCTTCATACGAATAGCCACCCTCAATATTGTAATTGCCGTAAGAATCCCGCAGGGCACAGGGACCTTCCCCGATATAGTTACCCTCATCGTCATAGATTTCTTCGTAGTAAGCGCAATAAGAAATGATTTCATCAAAATTATAAATTTCGTGGATAAAGGCATCGTAGAGCCCGCCAGCCAGTGAGAGCACACCCCGTGTCCCGATGTCTATTGCCGCATCGTTGACCCTGACTTCGCTGTAATCACCGCCACCCAGGTCATATCGGTATACCGTGCCTGCCCGTGTGGAAAAGAACTTGAAATAATTTGTGACGGGATAACCATCCACAAAAGTGGCTGTGTTCAGCCGGGTAAATGTTGAAGACCTGGTGTAGAAATCCAGGTCTCCGGCGATCTGCACATTGCTGGTTGTTCCGGTGTCGAGATCAAGCAAAAAAGTGCCAACGACATCGCGTTGGTTATTCAGCAGTTCCCAGGTCGTGGGAACCGCGTGAGACTGGGTGGAGGTAAGTAATAGTGCGGCAGCAATAGCCAATATTTTTTTCATGGGCAATTACTCTAAAGTGTTGTTGATACTGGGCCTGAGGGTAATTCGGATTTACCAGGCCAGATTTCGCAGAATGTCACCCAGGACGGGATTTCTTGTCAACAAATTGTTGCCTGGAGAGTCGCGAATAGTTTGATAGCCACCGCTCCAACAAGCGTGGGGGTCTTCTCTCAAATAGCAGCCATAGGCCCGTGTAAGCATGATCAGGCTTTAGCCTGAAGGCGAGGGTTGGTCGCCGCTCAGTTGGGTTGTAATGGTGAAGTATGACGTGCAAGGCCTGCCCGCAGGTGACGGTGCAAATTCTGTTTGCTAGCGGCACCGGGTAGGCGTACTGTTTACTTTCGCGGCAGGCGATCCGGTTCCCCGGATATTCCGTCGGAGGCATCGGGTGTCGCCAGATCCCGGGTACATCACAGGGGTGTACGGTTATGTCTATCTCAAGTTATTTCTCTCTTTCACAACGGTGGCCAGTGTATCCCGGCCTGTTGTTCCTGCATCACGGAGTACCGGTATACAGCGTAACGCGCAGCGGCGCGAAGCACTGGCCGGCTACCAACCATGCCCCCAAATGCCTAGTGCGTATTGAGGTGGAGTTATGAAGATATATGGTCTGCTTTTAAGTGCAATTTTCGTGTTTGTCCCGGTACTTGTACACGGTGGCGATACTGCTGAAACGGATTCAATTGGCGATTTCTACATCACCATCACGGCGGATGACCTGTATTTGTGCGGTGAAGGGTTCGGCGGAATGTATGGCTGTATCGACGAGGCGATTTCCAGGGAGGCAACATCCGTGGTGATATCGGCTTCCAGCGAGGCAACAGTTTATGCGGTACAGGAAGCTATCAGGGCGGTGCATGCCATAGGATTCGAGCAGGTGGGTTTTGCTACTTTTGACGAATCGGGTTCCTGACTGAATAGCGCTACATCCGAGGCGCACGCTTATTCAGCCATAAATAGTGGCCAGCCGTTCCTCGCGCTGCACGTACTCCGCCTCCACCGCGCGAATTTCCGCAATGAATGCCTGGGCGGCGGGGGAGAGAGCGTGTGACTTCAGGCTGAGAAAGCCGTATCTACCGCGGAAGGTCAGGCCGGGCAGCGGCACCATTTTGCCCGCTGCCAGTTCCTGTTCCGCCAGCCCCAGGGATGCCAGAACGAGCACACTCTTACCCCGGGTAAAGTCGCTCAGGTGAATAGGCGCATCGAATTTCACACTGGGGACGAAGTCGCCATTCAGTGGGTCGATACGACCGGCGGGGAAGGGCTCTCTGGGAAACGCGTTGCTGAGTCGAGCGGGTAACCGCGGGCTTGCCCAGGGGTATTGGAGGGTGTCTGCCAGGGTAATGCGAGGCTGGCGCAGGATAGGATGTTCCGGGTCACAGAACAGGCGTGCGAGGTGGGTGCCCAATACTTCGAACTGGAACCGTGTATCCGATTCCAATTCGTTTTGCTCAGCAACGCCAAAATCCACGCGGTTTTCGATCACCGCATCCAGCACGTCGCGCCAGTCCTGGATTTGCAGGGACAGCTTTATGTTAGGGTGCTTTTCGAGCAGCCGACCGGCCGCCGGGTAACCGGAAGCGACACTGGGATAAGGACCAAAACTCACTTTGACCTGTCCGGAATCGAGATCGTTCAGGGATCTCAGGTTTGCCAGCATCTCCTGTTGGCCGTGTAACATCTGAGTACCATATTGCATGACGATCTCACCGAAGGTCGTGGGTACCACCCTGTCCCGTTGGCGATCCAGCAGTTTCACACCAAGCGTGGCTTCCAGCCCCTGGATGCTTTTCGACAGTGCAGGTTGCGAAATGCCCAGTGAAGTCGCGGCCAGGCCAAAATGCCCATGGCGGACGACGCTAATCAGGTGAGTCAGGCGGGTTTCGGTAATGACCATTGGACGTCCAGATTGTTAACTGACAGCTAATTCAGTTGCAAATGTCTCGCAAGCGCACAGGATTCCGGCCGAGCGCGATAGAAATATAGCATACAGGTTATCAAGTTGAAGCCTTCTATATATTTCCCTTTATAGATAAATGCCCCTAAGCTTCCTGCGCGCGATTGCTCATTGGCGTGCGATTGGTCCTGGGCTGTTCAAGGCCCAGTCAGTATCGCGTGTAGGGCGCCCAGCGCTCAGTGGAACATCAAAAAATACGACTTGTTGGCAGGAGCTATATATGAAAAACCGCTTGAAAGGTTTGTTTGCATGCCTGGGGCTTGCCGCGGCTTTGCCCATGGTGGCGCAGGCAGCATCCGAGAAACCCAATATCCTTTTCATCATGGGCGACGATATTGGCATCATGAACGTGGGCGCCTACCACCAGGGCCTGATGGTAGGCGAGACGCCCAACATCGATCGCATCGCAAATGAAGGCGCGCGGTTCATGACCTACTACGCCGAGCAGAGCTGCACGGCTGGTCGCACCGCCTTCTCCACCGGCATGCACCCGTTGCGTGCTGGCATGGTAATGCCGCAGCTTCCAGGTGCTACCAGTTCGCTGTTACCGGGCACGCCTGCGATCGCAAAATTCCTGCTGGACCTCGGCTACACCACCGGCGAGTTCGGCAAAAACCATCTGGGCGATAAGTCGGCTTCGCTGCCGACCGCACACGGCTTCCAGGAATTCTGGGGCTACCTGTACCACCTCGATGCGATGCAGGGTGTGAGCTTCCCGGATATCAACAGCGACCCGACTGCCCAGACTGTTGTGCCGCCCTGTGAGAACACCCCGGTCAAAGGCCTCCCACCGGTCCCCGGTGCGGTGGATCCGATGAAAGCGCTCTGTATGACCCCGCCACGGCCGATGATGCATTGTACGTCCAGCGACGGTAGCGAAGCGAACCAGAGCTGCAAGGACGAAGGGCCACTGACGCTGGAGCGTTCCAAGACGGTGGATGAGGAAATCTCTGCCAAGGTGATCGACTTCCTCGACCGCAACGACCCCGAGAAAACCGGCAAGCCGTTCTTCGTCTGGTATAACCCGGCGCGCATGCACGTCACCACTGTGCTCTCTGACAAGTACATGGATATGCTGGGCACAAAGGGTGGCAAGGACTGGGGTCCCAATGAAGCCGGCATGAAGCAGATGGACGACAACATCGGCTACGTGCTGAAAAAGCTGGAAGACATGGGTGAACTCGACAACACCATCGTCGTCTTTACTACCGACAACGGCGCCGAGGGGATCACCTATCCTGACGGCGGCATCACGCCCTTCAGGGGTGGCAAACTCACCACCTGGGAAGGCGGTATGCGGGCCCCAATGGTCATTCGCTGGCCGGGACACGTCAAGGCTGGCACGAATCCGGATCAGATCTTCTCGTCACTGGACTGGGTGCCCACCCTCGTCAATATCGCCGGCGGGCCTAAAGGCGACGGCCTGAAGAAGCAGATTGAGGCGGGCAAGTACCCCGGTATCGTCAAAACCACGCTCGACGGTGTTGACCAGCGGGATTACCTGGAAGGCAAGGCCGATTCGGCACGCGACACGTTCTTCTACTACACCGGAGCACAGCCTTCGGCAGTACGTTTTAAGAACTGGAAGTTCTACTACACGATGGTGCCTTCCGAAGCGACGGGCGCGTTCAGCTCCCCGGTGACCTATCACTGGACCATGGTCAACAACCTCAAGCGTGATCCCTTCGAGCGATCGGTGGCATCGGTTGATGGTACGCTTCTGGGCTACGGAGGCGCACTGGCCGCGCCAAGCACGGCGATGATCTATGACTGGAACCTGCTGCCCATAGGCCAGCTGCTTTGGCTGAAGGAACTTGAGACCTACAAGACCTTCCCGTCGCTGCAGATTCCTGCCAGCTACAACCTGGATAATATAATCCACTCGATGCAGGATGCTAAACACGTCAGCCACCAGGGTCACTAGAGTCTGTTGCTGAAAGCAGGATGAGTAAACGTTAATGGAAAGGGCGCCTCGAAAAGGCGCCCTTTTTTACTGGCGCCGTACTGGTGTAAAACCATAAAAGGTAGCAGCGGCGTGTTAGATGATACAGCCGGGGATTACGGTTTGATTAACGCTTACGGCGTCATGGTGCTGGCGGCTTTGGACAGTCGCTCATACGCCATACATTCAGGCGTTTTGAACTCGCTCGAATCGTATAACTGCAGGCAACTGAGCGACGCCATGCTGTGCAGGCAGCTGATGGCTGGCTGGTGGAGTGGGTGGTTGGAAGGCACGGCCTGCACCCGGCCGCGCATTTGGGCACAGTTGTTCTCCAGTGCAGGTTCCATCTGCTGCCGCAATTGCTCCGAGAGGTCCGGTCCCCCCACGGTTTCGAGTGCGCAGGTCTTGATGGTGTCACACAGCGCGTTGGCAGCGTCTGCGAGTTCATCCGCAATGCTATTTCCGCTCAGCAGTAATGCCAGAATCGCCGTGAGTATTGGTGTCGCGTTCATTGTGGTATCCATCTCCTGTGAGCCGGAGCCAAGCATAACCGGCAAGAACGAAAAACGCAGCTATAGCGGTAGGCCAGGTTGCATCTGCACCGCTTTCGACAGTTCCTGTAAGCAATTGACAGTTCGGGAAGGGCGAGGGAACGCGCTGGAGCGTGTACAGGCGTGTACTGCTCATTGTGCAGTATTGGCGGGGCAGTCGCAGTGGTTGCGACATGGATTTGCGCTGTGTGGCGCGTGATAGTTTTTCAATGGAGTGAGCGAATATGGCAATCAATGGTGAATGGAACACCGTTCTGGAACACATATCGACCAGCGAGCCTCTCCTTTGGGTGCTGGATGTCGAGACGCTGGCGATAGTTGGCTGCACGCCCGCTTCTGCCGAGTTCCCGGCATTGCTTGGGTCTTTACCTGAATTGCGTACGCTTTCTGAGCAGCATCATCTTGAAGTTGCCCGCAACGCCGTCAGCACGGGCCGTTCAGAGACAGTCTTTGAATGGATGAAGTACGATGCCATCTGGCGCAAGGTGGCTCGTATCTCGATACCGGTCAGCGGCAACCATGTGCTGGTCCAGTTGCTGGATATCACGCGGTTCGATCCCCGTGCGGAATGGCTGGCCCGGATAAACCTAGTCAGCCAGCGGCTGGAGTTGGACAGCGGTATGTCCATTTCCTTTGCGGAGTTTGTCGTTCTCCATCTGCTCCTGAAAGGGCTGAAACACAGCCGTATCGCCCAGATCCTGAATATTGGAATCAAGACAGTGGATTACCGGATTTCCAGACTCAAGATAGCGCTGGAAACGGATACCACTGAAGAAATGATGAGCAAGGTTACCGCATCGGGCTTGATCTATCTGGCGCTGGTCCCGATTGATCTGGCGAATCCCGCCCAAACCGAACTGGAACTCTATAAAAAAGTACCCGGCTAGGTTTTTACCTAGTGCGATGGCTACCTGCTTCAAATACCCTAGTTATAATAAGGATGTGTTTCGTGGAGCCAGGATGGCTCCAACCTTTAGATTCTCGCTGATCTAGCTTGAGGGCATCTGCTGTCCCTCGCTTGTACCGCCGTACCCCGCTCTGTGTTAGCCTTTTAGGCCAGATGTCGCTTACACGCTTTATCCTCGATGGCAGAGCGTGATGGGCGCTGACTTGTCATTGCAATACTGTTTTGCTGTTGTGTTTCAATTTCATCAGCGGACAAGCTGCCGTTCATGGGGCCTGACACAGTGGAATTTCGCAGTTTATCTTTTGGTTTCGGTCATTTCCTGACACTTTTTTCTCTCTCGGTTGCCCAGCCGATTTTTGATATGTTGGGGAAAAATGTTCAGTTCTTTCTGTTTAGAGAGAGCACGATGCTCGAAATCACGCTTTACGCGATACTGGTCGGGCTCCTCGTGCCGCTCGGTCTTTTTCTCGTGACCAATCTGCTGGGTCGACTGAATCGCCGTCTCGGCTCGCTGCTGTTCGGTACATGGACTGTGGTGTTCTTCGCGCTTTTTGCCTTGCTGCTGGCCAAAAATGCCGGAATTGGGAACAGTTTCCTTCTTATTGGCTTAGCACTTATTGCAAGCATCGTTGCGGCGTTCTATTACTATCGGCGCGGGATTTTTTATCGCGTCGTAGGGTACATGGTGATCATTGCTGTCGTCGCACCGTTACTGTTTCTCTGGAATAGTTACAGCAGTCTTCGCAGTGAAGCGGGCGCAGGAAGCGGCACCATCACGGTTGAGAATGCTGATACTCCAGTTTTTGTCCTGGTGTTTGATGAACTGCCGCTTTCCGTATTACTGGACAGAAACCGGGAAATAGACGGAAGGCGATATCCCAATTTCGCACGGCTTAACGCGACTGCCACCTGGTATAAGAATGCGAGCACAATCACGGACGCTACAGCACTGGCCATTCCGGCAATCCTCACCGGGAACAAACCAGCGCCCACTGCGGAGAGTTTCGATATCTCCCCCACAGCGGTGAATTATCCGCGAAACTTGTTCTCGATGCTGAGTGCAACGCATAACATCTATGCCAGCGAAACGATTACTCGCTTGTGCCCTGATTCCATTTGCTCGGATGAGCCTTCCCAAACCATTTCGCGGTCCGCGCAGTTGTCCTCGGCGGCGGCGGATACGGTGATCGTGTATCTGTATCTGGTTTCTCCCGAAATATTTTTACAATATCTGCCGCCCATCAACAGTAACTGGGGAGGATTTCAGGGGGACTCTCTGGAATTGGAGATAGTTGGACTATTTTATAATGAAGTGAATGTCCATAAAGCGTTCTCGGATATCAGCAGGGCGAAACAGAATGATGTCCATTTCATACATATGAATATGCCGCATCATCCCTGGATTTACTATGCGTCCGGCAAGAGATACAGGCCGAGTTATTTTGTCGAGGAACTGAACCCACTCGGCATTGAGTGGATGAATGCGAATGGGCATTTGTGGAGCTCCAATAAGGATGAACTGGCTGTTGCGAGGCGCAGGCAGAGCTTACAGATTGCCTACTCCGACAAATTGCTGGGAGAGTTCCTTGATGCGATAGAAGAGTCAGGAAATTTTGAAAACGCGTTGATAATTGTCGTCGCGGATCACGGGTCCAATATCGCGCCTGACGAGTTATTCAGATGGGCAACGCAAAAAAATGTAGCCGACCTGATGTCTATCCCGCTCTGGGTGAAATACCCGAGACAGGTCCAGCCGGAGGCGAATAGCCTCAACGCGGAAAATACAGATATTCTGCCTACAATTGCAGACGTGCTCGGGGTTGAGCACAACTGGTCTATCGATGGATACTCGCTGCGCAATCTGGCGGCAAAACCGGAAGAATCCAAAACGATACTGCGCACAATACCCTTCACCAGTACGGATGAGAACAAATCGAGACCAAGGCTCATAACCGTCTCGGACAGTAATATTTTTGACAAAATATGGCGTGATGAATCTGTCAGGGTGACGGGGGATGACGAATCAATCTTTCTATACGATAGAAGCTACGATACGAGTTGGTTGGGTATCTCTACCGCATCGCTGAACAAAATGGTTGGTGAGCGGGTTGCCGAAGTCAGGGGGCTTGGTCATTTAAGGAAAATGGATTTGTCGATAGGGTATCTTCCGGGATATCTCAGGATGAGGATTCCAAAGCTGTCAAACTCTGAAGAGTTTATGGTAGCGATAGCATTGAACGGAGTAGTACGCATTACGCGTTACGTCTCTGCGGACAACCCGGGCGATATCGAGGCGATCCTGCCGGAGAAGGCTATTGTTGAGGGGAAGAATCATCTGGAAGTTTTTGTTTATAACGATTCGGGTGCTGACGGGGTTTTCGAGGAACTGGAAGTAAAAAATTGGAAGAGGGAATAATTCCAATGGCTTTGCAGCGGCGGGGGAGTTAGTCGTCGTCAGTCTCTTCTTCGATGACGGGTTTCCTGGCGCCGAAAATGGCGGCAACCTTGTACCACCACATTTTTATTGTTGCGAAGCCGATGGCTACCGAAGCAATTATCCCCTGTAGAATCATGCTGCCTGTGCCTGGATCCAGATAAGCGTGAACAGCCGGGCTGTAGCAAAAAAAGAAGCCCGATATCATCATTAATGTACTGATTAACTTCGACATAATAGGCCCAAAATCAATAAACAATGCGTGGAAAAAGCCTCTCGAGTGTAACAAGGGGGTAACTTAATGTAAAATTCCCGGCAACCACGATAAATGCTTAACGGCGTAAGACAATAATAAGAATGTATGCCCAATCCAACCTGGGAGTTACAAACGATGTCACCTAACTCAAGAATCGCCGGGTCCTTTCGAGATCCAGGCGGTTTTTTGTATAGACGCGACGGTACTCTTTATCGCCAGGTCAATAATCGTTACAAGGAAGATTACGATACGCTCGTAAACAGCGGCCTGTTGGAGACGCTGGTAAAAAAGCGGTACCTGGTTGCGCATGTTGAGGAATCCAGTGATCTCGCTATGGATCCGGAGAATGCCTACAGGGTTCTTCGACCAACATTGGTGCCCTATATCAGTTACCCCTATGAATGGTGTTTCAGTCAACTGAAAGACGCTGCGTTGCTGACGTTACGCATACAGAAAATCGCCATCAAACGCGGCATGTCCCTGAAGGACGCGAGTGCCTACAATGTGCAGTTCATGGACGGCAAGCCGATATTTATCGACACTCTGTCGTTTGAGACCTACACCGAGACACCCTGGGTAGCTTACAAGCAATTCTGCCAGCATTTTCTGGCACCGCTTGCGTTGAAGGCCCATACCGATCGCCGACTGGGGCAGTTGTTACGCACCGATGTCGATGGGATTCCGCTGGACTTGACGAGCAAGTTATTACCCCCAAAGACGTACCTGAACTTTTCAGTACTCGCACACATCCACCTGCATGCAAAGGCCCAGACAAAATTTGCGAACAGCGCGGCGGGGAGTGGCAAGCCCGGTAGTGTTCGTCCGAAGAAAATGAGCAAGACACAGATGCTCGCGATGATTGACCAGTTGGAAGGGGCTGTAAGCAATCTTTCATGGAGACTCGAAAAGACAGAGTGGGGTGATTACTACGAGGATACGAACTATAGAGACGAGGCGATGTCGAGAAAGCGCGCACTGGTAGAGGATTTTCTCACCAGGGTCGGGCCGGTAACGGTTGCCATGGATATGGGGGCCAACAATGGTGAGTTTAGCCGGATTGCCGCCAGGCATGCCGACATAGTCATTGCCCAGGATATCGACGAGGTGGCGGTAGAGAAGAATTATCTCAAGGTGAAGTCCTCCGGGGAAACACTGCTGCCGCTGGTCCAGAATCTTGTTAACCCCAGCCCGGCTATCGGATGGGCGAATGCCGAGCGTATGTCCCTGGCAGAGCGTGGTAGTGTCGATGTGCTTCTGGCGCTTGCGCTGATCCACCACCTTGCACTCTCAAACAATGTACCGTTGCGGGATATTGCCGAATTTTTCAGCGGGCTCGGCAGGCACTTGATTATCGAGTTCGTGCCCAAGGCCGATTCGCAGGTTGAGCGTTTGCTGGCAACAAGAGAGGATGTGTTTCCAGAGTACGATAGCAAGGGCTTTGAGAAGTACTTTTCAGAATTTTTCGATATTGTCGCATCCGAGCACATTGGAAGCACCGAACGTACGCTGTATTTACTCAAGTCAAGACAGGAGTTCCAGGTGCCTTAACGGACTCGCCCTGATCGTCGCTTGTGCCACCGCAGACCGCAGTGTGATAGCCTCTTAGTCCAGACGTTGAATCTACGCGTTACTTTTGCCGGAGAGATGCGATATGCGTTTACTGACTACAGCAATACCGCTGTGCTTTGGTGTTTCAAAAGCAGCGGCAGCGACAGGCGGCCAGTAGCGTCTAGCGAAAACTGTCAGAATCCGCCAGCATCATTCAGTGTCTTCACTGCCGAAATCGCGTCGCCAATATCGACAAAATCAACAGTGACAAAATTCCCCGGCGCGCCATGAAACGCCTCGCACTCGTTGATGCGGTTCAACAGCAATGGATTGTAGTTGACCTGTTCAGCCAGCTCCGGCGCCCCGAATAACCCCGTGAGGAAGTGATTGAATATAAACAGGTCATTTGAGGGCGTGCCGCGATTCACCGCACAGGAAAAATCTTCGGGTGCCGCCGCTGAGTAGTGCGTTTCAAACGCATGGTTCCAGACGTTCATCAGCCACGGGTACGCCGGGTCGACCGCCTTGTCCTGAAGGACCACAAGGCGTGTGCCGGCATCTATCATCTGGCCCAGTGATGGCCACGCGTCACCCGTGTGCGTGTAGGTGTAAGGGGTAAGCCCCGCCTCGTCAAACGCCTCTGCGGTGAGCTCGTGACTGAGGTAGGATTCAATAATAAACGTGATGACTGCGCCGGGATTGTCATCGAGAAATGCGCGAATTTCTGCCAGGCCTTCGGCAAGGGGTTGTTTGCCGAGCGCGCAGACGGAGTGGCACAGGAAGCTGGCATCGGGGTCGGCATCGGGCACCTGCACCTGATCGAACTGATTCAGGCTCCCGGCGCGATAGAGGTCGAGCATGAGCCCACGGACGCCTGCCTGCAATTGCGCGGGTACATCCAGGTTCTGGTTGGGTCCTCTCCAGCCATCCATCGAATTCGACATGGCGTTGTGCGTGGTGACATAACGCACCTGGTCGTAACTGCGATTACACAGTGATTGCTCTCCGTTACAGCCGTTGATGGATACTACTTCGCTCTTCTGGATCTCGGCGTCCTCGTTGTCTGCAATGACCAGCATCTCGTGATCGCCTGGTGCGAGATCGGTGATATCGATGGTGAACGACCAGGGGGCTGCGTCATCCGTTTCAATCCAGTCACCCTCAATGCCCCTGGGGTACAGTCGCACCCGTGTTGGCGTAAAGTGGACAATGGATATATCCAGCGTCAGGGTCACCATCGCGGCCGACCAGTCGGTAGCGACCGTTACCACCGGTGGCTCTGTGGGAGGCGGATCGACCGGCTCAACCGGTTCAGTAATTCCGTTGCCAGGCTGTGTCGAATTGGAGTTTGAGTTGCTACAACTACCGATCAGAACCCCACAGGCAAGCAGTATGCCCAGCAGGTATAGGCTTCCATATCTTTGCTTCATGCTTATTCCATGTATTTATGGGGCAAGTGAGCGCAATCGTACACTCGGAGTGAGATGTGTTCCATCGCCTTTTCAGGCAGAGTGAGCGGACGTCGCGAGTTGGTAATAGCGACAAAAACCTATACGATGCCAGTTGATGCATCGGTACAGGAAAACCATATCATGATAACTATACAACGCGCTTTCATTGTGACGCTCCGTGCCTGTGCGCTGTCCCTGATGGCAGCCAGTGGTGTGATGGCTGCTGATAAACCCAATATCCTGGTGATCTGGGGTGACGATATTGGTACATGGAATCTCAGCGCCTACAACCTCGGTTCCATGGGTTTCCAGACACCCAATATAGACCGTATCGCCAATGAAGGTGCCTTGTTCACAGACTACTATGGGGAGAACTCCTGCACGGCGGGTCGCTCCGCATTTATCACCGGCCAGCATCCAGTGCGCACCGGCCTCACCAAGGTTGGCAGTCCCGGCCGCGAAGCGGGTATGCAGAAGGAAGACCCGACAATTGCGGGATTGCTGCGTCCGCTCGGGTATGTCACCGGCCAGTTTGGCAAGAACCACCTGGGGGATCGCGATGAGCATTTACCCACGCAACACGGCTTCGACGAATTCTTTGGCAATCTCTACCACCTGAACGCCGAGGATGAGCCCGAGCATGTGGATTACCCAAAGGACGCGATGTTCCAGAAACTGTTCTCCCCGCGCGGTGTCATTCATTCCTTCGCCGATGGCAAGATTAATGACACCGGGCCGTTAACCAAAAAACGCATGGAGACGGTGGACGAGGAAATCACCACCCGTGCGATCAAGTTCATGGACAAGGCCGTGCAGGAGGACAAGCCGTTTTTTGTCTGGTGGAACGCCACCCGCATGCACATCTGGACCCGTCTTAAAGAGGAGAGCCAGGGGCTTTCAAAGAGAGGAGGGCTCTATGGCGATGGCCTGGTAGAGCATGACAATCACGTGGGGCAACTTCTGGATTTTCTGGATGAAAAGGGGATTGCCGATAACACGATTGTTGTTTACTCCACAGACAACGGTGCGGAGATTTTCAGTTGGCCCGATGGCGGTACAACACAGTATCGCGGTGAGAAGAACACGACCTGGGAAGGCGGTTTCCGCGTGCCGGCACTTATTCGCTGGCCGGGTACCGTAAAGCCCGGTACACGCTTTAACGAGATGGCGGCCCATAACGACTGGCTGCCCACGCTCCTGACCGCCGCCGGCGTTGAGGGTATCAAGGAAAAACTGATGCAGGGTTACCAGGCCGGCGCGAACACCTATAAGGTCCACCTCGACGGCTTCGACCTGACCGATTACCTGAGTGGCAAATCGGAAACCTCGCCGCGCAACACGTTCCACTATTTTACCGATGACGGCGATTATTCGGCGCTGCGATGGGGTGACTGGAAGATCATGTACTCCATCCAGGAGGCCACCGGTAATGCGGTATGGCAGTATCCCTTCACCAAGCTGCGGATGCCCCTGCTGTTCAATCTCCGGCAGGATCCGTTTGAGCGAGCGCGGCAGGAGGCGGGCGGCTATGAGCGCTGGTATTTCGAGCATATCTTTATGCTTTACGGTGCTGGCCTTGAGTCCTACAAATTCCTGGCGACGTTCCAGCAGTTTCCGCCGCGCCAGAAGCCGGATACGCTGGACATGAATGCGCTGGCCCAGGAGATGATGGGCTATATCAAGCGTTGATCCTGAAAAGGCGTTCATCCGAAAGGCGAGTAGTGTAGTGAGGCCGCGACAGGCCGGGGAACAGGGTAGCGACATGACGAGTGTGAACACCGGGATCCTGCGAGTGAAAACGTGGGCCGCATTGATGCTCATTTTTCTGTGCCTGCCGCAGTGGTTGCACGCCACCTCGGTGCTGCAGGTGGATATGGAGCAGTTGCTCAATGATGCTGCGGTGATCTTCGAGGGTGAAGTGATTGCCAGCGACGCGAAGTGGAATGCGGACAACACCTATATTTCAACGTGGGTCACTTTCAGGGTCGACGATGTGTTGAAGGGTGAGTTGCCGTCGGCCACCATCACCCAGAGCTTTGCCGGTGGCACGGTGGGGGATACCACGCTGGAGGTCAGTGGCATGGTTTACCCGCAGCTTGGCGAAACCGGCATCTACTTTATTGAGAACCCCGATCGTCCACAGGTGAACCCGATGGTGGGTTGGAGCCAGGGGCACTTCAAAGTCAAGATGGATGAGCAAGGCACGCAGCGGATGTTCACGGAAAGCGATGTTCCGATTCAGGGGATAGACGACGCAGCCCCCGCGAGTCTCCAGGGTGAGAATGCGCAGGAGGTGTCGGTGGCCCTGCCGCTCAGTGAGGGAGTTGCCCAGGGCCTGCGTGTGGGGTCGTCACACGATGCAGCGGATACGGCCATCGACAAACAGGATTTCAAGAGCGCGTTGAGAGCGCGCCTGTCACTGGTGGAGGCTGCAAACGATAAATCGAAAAAAGCAGCTGCTGCCCAATGAATAACCGCGGAAAAGCAGTACTGGCAGTACTGCTTTGCGGCGGCTTGTCGCACAGTGGCGGCACACTGGCATACCAGTTGGCGGGCTCGTACTGGCAGTCAGGAGAGGCTCATGTCCATGTTGACCTGGCGGCGAGCAATCCGCCAGGCGCGAACCAGCCCAATATCGTTTCGGGCGGACCTTCAACCTCCGCCTTGCAGAACGCTTACCTGCAGGCGATGACGGCGTGGAATAACAACTCGACGTTCCACTACACCGCGACCAGTAATAGCGGTTACGCCGACCCCTGTGAAACCCCCGCTACAGCCCCTCAAAACAGTGTATTGTTTGCCGACACGAGTTGCGGATCCGCGTTCGGGGGCACCACACTGGCCGTGCAGCAAACGTGGTTCTCCGGCTCAGCGACTTCGAAAACGGGCACCGTCTTCAACAATACCAAGCAGTGGGATCTTTATACCGGTAACTGGACCGGTACCGCAGAATTTAAGCGCGTCGCTGTGCATGAACTCGGGCATGGCCTGGGATTGAATCACTCTTCCGATAGCACCGCGATTATGTGGCCGTCCGCAGGAAACACAAAAATACCGCAGGCCGACGATATCGCCGGTGCTGCCGTCCGATATGACAGCGACTCCGATGGTGTGGGGTTCGCCCTCGACAACTGCCCCGCGACGGCCAACGCGTCCCAGTCTGACGTGGATGCCGATGGTGCAGGGGATGCCTGCGATGCCGATATTGACGGCGATGGTGTATACAACGGCACCGGTGTGGATGCCAGTTTCGGCCTGGATTCGCTGGGCAACAGTTATTACTCATTCGCGGTGGGCTCAAATGCCTATCGGGCGATGAGCTTTCCGGTAACCTTTTCAGGCTCGCTGACTACCGTGACCCTGCCGATTTACTGCACCTCAGGCGATCTCGTACTTTCCATTCAGGGGCTCAATGGTTCCGGAAAACCCAATGGCTCCAACCTCGCCTCGAAACAGTTTGCCTCGGGTGCCGGTGTGCCTACCACCTATCAGGGCGCCGTCGACTATATCTTTGACTCGCCCGCGAGTGTATCGGGGGGCAGTAGCCTGGCCGTGATAGCCCAGGCCCTGGGCTCTTGCCGCTGGTTTGTCAGTTCGGCGGGGAGTTATTCAGAGGGAGCGGGTTTCTTCTCCGCCAATGGTTCCAGTTGGGGAAACACGGTCGACTACCCTTTTAGCGCTACGATCACACCCTCTGTTTTGGACAATTGCCCCTCCGTACCCAATGCCGCGCAACCCGACCTGGATGGCGATAGCGCGGGTGACGCCTGCGACAGTGATATCGACGGGGATGGCCTCAGCAACGATGACGAGACGGGCATTTACCTGACCGATCCGTACGACGCCGATAGCGACGATGATACGTACAGTGATGGCGAGGAAGTGGCAGCGGGCAGCGACCCGAATGACGATGAAAGTGTGCCCACAGTTGCCGATGGCGATATCAACGGGGATTCTGTCGTGGATGTTGCCGATATATTACTGGGGCAGAAAATCCTGCTGGGCATGGTGTCTCCCACGGCTGCGCAGATACAGCGTGGCGATGTGGCGCCGCTGGTGGGTGGTGTGCCGGCACCCGACGGCCTGTTCGAGGCAGGGGACCTGCTGATCATTCAGCAGAAAGTCAACGGGCAAATTGTATTCTGATCTGTCCGCGCTTTCTCCTATAACATGCGCTTCGGATCGCCGGCAACGGCCAGGATGCTGATCAGCCGGTGGCGGCTGAGCAGTCGAGGCATCCACAGCATTGCCCGATTGGCGCGGCCTGTCACGACGATTGCCTTGCGACGCTTGTTCAGTGCAACAAGCGCCTCTGCGACAACCTCTTCTGCGCTTTGCGTCACAGCACTTGGGAGATTGCTGCCATCGGCAGCACCGCCGGATGCGGTACTGATAAATTCAGTTGCCGTGACACCGGGGCACAGTCCCATCACATAGACACCGCGCTCCTTCTGTTCAACCCAGAGGCATTCCGAGAGCGAGGCGACGAACGCTTTGCTCGCACTGTACATGGGTTGCGCGGGCGTTGGCAGGTAGGACACCACAGAGGCGAGGTTGATCAGGGCATCACCGCGCTGTGCCTGTTGCAGAAACGCATGTGCCAGCGTGACGACTGCAGCGCAGTTGACGTTCAGTATATTCTGCTGCAGCGCCAGCTCTGATTGGGAGAACGGTTCAAAGACACTGTAGCCGGCATTGTTCACCAGCAGGTGGAAGCGATCCTGTGCAAGTGCCTCGGTGACAGACTGTACGCCCGCATCGTGTGACAGGTCGGCCACCAGATAGCGATGCTGGTCCCCCGGCAGTTCCCCCATCAGCTCGCGCAGCTTATCCTCGCGCCGTGCAACCCCGGTAATGCTGTAACCCTGCAGGGCGAGTTGCCGCGCAAACGCCCTGCCGATTCCTGAACTTGCGCCCGTTATCAGGGCTCGCCTGGATTGCATCGTCCTACTCCTGTTGCCTGGCGTTGCCAAGCTGCTCTGCAGTCTCGGCACGAACCCGTTGTACCAGCAGCCAGATACCGCCAATCGACGCCGCCGGGCTCAGGACGGACCACTGCAGGTTCAACCCGACCCATTTCAGCCAGAACCCCCATGCGCCGTCCTCCAGGTTGCGGAAGTTCACCAGGATCTCCCCGAGGTAGATCACCGATGTGTTGCCGTAAAATGCGCCCCAGTTGGTGAGGATGGCAATCCCGACAGCTGTTTTGTAGTACTTGCGTTTGGAGAGCAGGTACGCGGCGAAAATCTCCAGAAATCCTGAATGCGCCAGCATTGCCTCATGCGCCAGTTGCGCTTCATGCGGCCGCATATAGCGGGTGTCGGCCACCGAATAGAGCCACCACGGCCAGAAGATTAGCTGATCGGGCTGCAGTTCCGAGCCGAGCTGGTACAGGTAGCTGACTTTCATATAGACCGCAGGGAGTTCCCAGCCCAGTTGCGCGCCGCCGCTGGTGAGCAGCCAGACGATCAGGAACTCGTGCCATTTGGCCGACCAACTGCGCTGCTCACCCTTGTTGTCGACGAACGCGAACAGCGCCGCCCAATAGCCGATAAAAAGGCTGATGGAGACATACTTGTCCGCCGGCATCGGGTTGATGACACCGGTGAGGATCAGCGTCCAGGCGACGCAGAAGGCGCCGGGAACCATGATAGCTGAGGCGATATAGGCATTGCGGCGAATATTGAAACCGGTGTGGGCCGGATGTTCCCAGTCCAGAAGAGAGGGAAAGCCTTGTGCAACGTGTGCTTGAGTCTGCATAGCGTGCGTCCGTCGGTGGGGGCTGCCCTGCTGCTGCAGCAACTGTACGAAAAATTAGTCTGACACCAGTGTCCGCTTATTGTCAAGGCCGGCGCAAGCCGCTAGAGTGCGAAGCTGATGTCTCGGGGGCCTTTGGCGCGGGGACAATATCCACGAGCAGGGGGCACCGAGCATGGAATCCGCCGCACAGCAATCGCGCAGAAAACGTCCCGGTATGGCGGAGCAGCGCAAACGTATCCGCGCTGCCGCCGTCGACCTGTTGAGTGTTCACGGTAGCAATGGCGTCTCCGTGTCCGATATCTGCAAGCGTGCCCGGGTTTCCCGGGATACCTATTACCGCTGTTTTACCGATAAAGATGCCCTGATCGATGAGCTCTACCAGACTTCCGTGAACGATCACATCGAGACCGTGCTGAACGCCTGGGACCTGGATTACAACAACCAGGAATGGCTGCACCGGGTGTTCGACCAGACCATCGATGCGATCCTCGAGCAGCACAAGGTTGCACAGTTGTTGTTCGTCGAATCTGCAGATCCCAACTCCCATGCATACCGGGTGATACACAAGGCGTTCGACAAAGCCGCCAGGCGCATGCAGCGCTGGTGCAAGGCGTCCTATGGCATGTCGCCCTCGAAGGAGTACCTGGTGGCCCTGTTGGTGGCGGTCCAGTGGCTGGTTCACAATGCAATCACATCAGGCATGAAGAAGCGCGATATCGACAAGGCAAAGGCGGCATCCGAGCAACTGTTCCACGCGGCATTTTCGAACCTGAAGAACGCCACCTAGCCAAACGAACCTGTTTACCAGAGGAGGGCAGTCATGCCATCAATACCCACTATCCCCGACAGCCGTCTCGAGGCATAAGTATGTGCCATGCGACTAATAGGTAGGGTTGAGGCTAAATTGGTTTACGAATCCGTGGGTGTTGTGTAGTGTCTCGAAAAATTTGCACCGGGAATACTATGAGAAAGCTGATCACCGCCGCGCTGTTCATCGCGGCCACTCAAGCCCAGTGGGCATACGCGATACAGACGGCATCGCCCAAGCCGAACAGAATCGTGAAAATGTGCACCGTGCAGGAAGGTGAGGTGGCGGACGCCGCCTGCCAGGCCTTTGTTGAGGGTGTGGTCGATGCCACCGCTTTCTACGGTGCCGCTGAACAACTGGCGCTGCCTTTCTGTATTCCGCGAGAAACGACATCGGCGGAGTTGGTGACGATCTATCGCAAGTACCTCGGGGATAATCACCCGCTGCGGCAATTTTCAGCGGCGGCGTTGGCCATATCTGCCTTTCGGGCGCAGTTTCCCTGCGAGTAAGCCAGGGAGAGACGCCGGTCACCGCCCGTCCGTGGGGTTGCCGATGGGCGCATTTTTGCTAGTACTTACCTGTTTTTCTGCTACAATTTGGCCCACTCAGCGCCTCCAGTAAAAATAGCCTGAAAAACGCGCCACCTGGCCGTTTTATGGTAGATAAAAACAGGGGCACGTAGCCTGATCTCATACGCAATCAGGATTCCACGATAAATGCCGGGGAGTTCGCCCCGATATTGAGGATTTAGTATGCTCGTTTCCTTCTTCGCCAGTAAAACCGGGTTTAAATCGCTGCTGCTCATGGGTGCGATGGCCTTTGTGGCCGCCTGTTCTGACAGCGGTAACAGCAATCAGGCCGCCGGACCGATTGATCCGCCGGTCGACCCCGCCTACCCGGGATACACCATTGTCGAGTTGGAACCGGGCGATGATCTGGAGACAAGAGCCCTCGAAGCCCTGATCAGTGCGTCGCCCAGGACCGTGATCCAGTTTCCGGCGGGAACCTATGACTTTACCAGTGAGCTGAGTTCCAGCGTCGATAATATCGTTATTCGCGGTACCGGTATGGACAGCGAAGCAGGCACCGTATTGCGTTTTGATAACCAGGTGACGGGCGCACAGGGTATCTACGCGACGGGCAACAACTTTGTCATCGAGGATATTGCCGTGGAGAACACTCCCGGAGACTCGATCAAGGTCGAGGGCTCCAACGGCGTCACTATCCGCCGCGTGCGCGTGGAGTGGACCCGCGGGCCGAATACGGATAACGGTGGCTACGCCCTCTATCCGGTGCAGACCCGCAACGTACTTATCGAGGACAGCTGGATTCGCGGTGCCAGCGATTCCGGAATCTACGTGGGCCAGTCCGTCAATATTATTGTGCGTCGCAATTACGTCTGGGAAAACGTGGCCGGGATCGAGATTGAAAACTCAAAGTTTGCCGATGTCTACGAGAACGAGGCCACCGGCAATACCGGGGGTATACTGGTGTTCGACCTCCCGGGACCCGAGGTGCAGGGCGGTGAGGCAACACGGGTATTCAACAACAATATCCACGATAACAATGAGCCCAATTTCGCCCGCAAGGGCAGCGTGCTGGAAGTCGTGCCCCAGGGTACCGGCATCCTGGTCATGGCGAACGACGATGACGAGATTTTTGATAACGTCATTACTGGCAACATGTCCGGCGCCATCTACGTTGTAAGCTATTACATGGTGGATGCCTTTATCAGCAAGCCCACCTACGACCCTATCCCCGAGAAAATCTACATTCACGACAATGACATCAGCAACAACGGGTATGATCCCCAGGACCTCGCCGCGCTGGTCGGTGTCATTTTCCCGAACGGACTGCCGGTGATCTTCTATGACAGCTCTGGTATCGGCACCGATTCCGGTATGTTGTTGCTTGAGTACCCTGATGGCCTGACGGAAAGCCAGGCGATGTGCTTCCAGGACAACAGACCGGAAACCACTATGGGGCAGGCCAACGGCTCCGTATTGCTTTCCGGTATTCCGGGCGATCCCGATATCAATGACGATCGTGAACGATTTAACTGCACCCACCCCTCATTGCCGCCGGTCGTGCTCGAGCCGCCGGTGGACCCGGATGACCCGGATGCCCCTCCCGTGGATACTGCGAAATTGTGTGGTGCACAGGGCGAGGGACTCAATAGTGAGGCCTTCGTGGCCGACTGTCCCAACCTGTCGGATTACCGCCTGTTCGCGGACGCCAGTGATCCCACGCAGAACCCCAATGGCGGCGGTATCATTTACGACCTGAATACGCCGTTGTTCACCGATTACGCCGGCAAGTACCGCTTCGTCTTCGTACCCGAAGGCACACAGGCCACATACCGCTCGCAGGATGTGTTTGCATTCCCGGTGGGAACTGTTATCGCCAAAACCTTTGTCATAAAGGCTGATTTGCGCGATGACAACAGCGCCGAGGATATTATTGAAACACGCTTGCTGATCCGCCGTAAGGAAGGGTGGACGGCATTGCCCTACACCTGGAATGCGAGCCGGACAGATGCGACCCTGACGCTGGCAGGTGGAACCCAGAACGTGAGTTGGATCGATAGCAATGGCGATCAACAGTCAACGGATTATGTCATTCCGAACACCAACAATTGCGCCAACTGCCATAACTTCAACGAGGAAATCCTGCCCATTGGGCCCAAGGCGCGCGCGCTCAACAAAGAGTATATGTACGACAGTGGCAGCGCGAATCAACTGGATCACTGGACTGCGCAGGGAATCCTGACGGGAGCGCCCACGGATACGGGGTCAATTGATACGATTCCCCTGTGGGGCGATACCATGGCCGATCTGGATGACCGTGCTCGCGGCTACCTGGATGCCAACTGCATGCACTGTCATACACCTGGCGGTGCGGCAGATACATCCGGTTTGTTCCTGGAGTATTTCCGCCCCTTCGGTTTCGACACCGGCGAGTGTAAAAAGCCCGTGGCCGCTGGCGGCGGTGGTGGTGGACTGGATTACGATATCGTGCCCGGGGATGCGGCGGCCTCCATCCTGCACTATCGTATGGACTCCAATGACACCGAAGTGCGCATGCCGGAGATCGGTCGTACCGTCATTCACACCGAGGCGGTAGCGTTGATCGAGGAGTGGATTAACAGCATGCCGGCGAACGACTGCGCCGGCAACTAGGCCGGGCAATATTGGGTTAGAATACCCTGCACCAGGTTCGAGGGTGCAGGGTATGCCTCCATCGCAAGCACACGCAACAGCATTTGATCCCAACGCACTGAATCTCGTGCGTGTTGCCACCTATGATCGCGTGGTGGCTGCGCCTCTCGTGCGCGTCTGGGAGAACGTCATGGACTGGGCGCACCTGCCCCATCTTCATGAGACCTCATTTGACTATGTCGAACTGGTACAAGCCGGTGACTGGGGTTGGCGCACATGGTCCAACGCCGGACATACTGACCATGTGGAACTTACCGTTGTCGATAATGCGCGCTACGTGGCACGAAGCTATTTGTCCGGCCAGCAGGTGTCGGAGATATGGACGACGTTGACGACCGCAGGCGCCCATACCGAGGTACACGTGGAGTTCTATTTTCCCGGCGCTGACGCAGCATCGATAGAACCACTCGGTAACGCGATGCTGTCACTGTACACCAGGCTTTGGGATGAAGATGAGGCGATGATGTGCCAGCGGCATCATCGCCTGGAAGAAAAGCGCGATAGTGCTACTGAAGTCGCGCTGGGTACCGAGGCGTCCCTGCTGGAAAGCCTCGCAGGGGGAGCGACGATCCTCTTTCAACTGCAGCGCCAGGAGTACCAGCTTCGCGAGTGGCGGGGCAGTCTGATAGCGCACTCTGCAATATGCCCACACCTGCTGGGCCCCCTGACAGATGCAGACCTGTCCGCTGGCAGGCTGCGCTGCCCCTGGCACGGCTATGAATTTGATCTCGAATCCGGGCAGTGCCTGCAGCCTGGTGATGCCAGATGCAGCCTCGCGCCGGCGCCGCAGCTTGCTCTGATTGACGGTCAAATCATTGCACGAACTGCATGACGGGCAGGGAAAAACGTCGCCCGCTGGGCGCCCCGCATCGCTTAAGGGTTGCTATCACTCAACAACTGCATTTTAATCATGCCCTGCTTGCTGTTACTTTCGGTAGCCTCCATTTTGACTGCCAGATGCATTTATGTGTTGCGGAGAGCTTCCAGCTTTTCGTATAGCTCAGGATAATATAATCAGGGCATGCTTATGAGGTTCATACATACCAGGGCGTCTGTCGGGTTAATGCAGTCATCACTCCTGTTGGCGGCTGCGCTGCTTTCCGCGTGTGGTGGGGCGGAGAAACCTCCCGCTGCGCCGCCAGTCGCGGTGACAGCGCTGAAAGTGGTGCCGGCGGATGTGCCGGTCACGACCGTGTTTGTCGCGCAGACGCAGAGTTCCCAGGCGGTAAATATCCAGGCCCGTGTTTCCGGCTTTCTCGAGAAGCGCGTTTACACCGAGGGCGCTGCAGTTAAGGCTGGGCAGATACTCTTTGAAATGGATAAAAGACCCTTTCAGGCGCAGGTGGATGGCGCTGAAGCCGCATTGCAGCGAAACAAGGCGGCGTTGGAGGTGGCGCGTGCCAATCTCGCGCGCACCAAACCGCTGGTCGAGTTAAATGCTTTATCGCAGCGGGATCTGGACGATGCGCGGGGACAGTTTGAAAAGTCTGCGGCGGCGGTGGCACAGTCCCAGGCGCAGCTGGAGACCGCGCAACTGAATCTGTCGTACGCGACAATCACTTCACCGGTAGATGGTGTCAGCAGTTTCTCTGTGGTCGCAGACGGCACTTACCTCGATGCCCAGAATGCACAGCTGACAACGGTGTCCGTACTCTCGCCCATGTGGATAAATTTCAGCCTCTCTGAAAACGATATGGAGCGAATCCGCAATGAAGAAAAAGCCGGGCAGCTGAAACCCCCTGAGGATGACAAGTTTATTGTGGAGATCGAATTGGGTGACGGCAGCCTCTTTCCGCAGAAGGGCAAAATCGATTTTGCCGATCCCTCATACAACCCGGAAACGGGAACCTTCCTGATACGTGCGGTCGTCGACAACCCCGACGGTGTGCTGCGTCCGAATCAGTATGTCCGTACGCGGTTGGTCGGCGCGACACGGCCCAATGCCATTCTCGTGCCCCAGCGCGCGGTACAGCAAAGTGCACAGGGCCATTTTGTCTGGATTGTCAATGCGTCGGAGCAGGCTGAGATGCGTCCGGTCGTGGTGGGCAGCTGGCACGAAGACAGCTGGTTTATCAACGAGGGTCTGGCCAGTGGCGATCATGTCGTTGTCGATGGCGCGTTGCGACTCGGACCCGGTACGCCCGTCACTGTGAAAGACGCCGGAGCCGACACGGGCTCTGTCTCGACCGCGACGGCGAGCAACTAGCCAGGAACCCGCTGTTATGTTCTCGCGATTTTTTATCGAAAGGCCCATTTTTGCCAGTGTAGTGGCGATCGTGCTTTGCCTCGCTGGCGCAGTGTCCCTGTCTGTGTTGCCGGTGCAACAGTATCCAACTATTACGCCGGTACAAATTAATGTCTCCGCCACCTACCCGGGTGCTGACTCCAAAACGCTGGCTGACTCCGTGGCAGCGCCGATAGAGGCGCAGATCAACGGCGTCGACAATATGCTGTACATGACGTCGACTAGTTCGGCGACGGGCCAGCTGACAATGACGGTTTACTTCTCGCTCGATACCGACCCTGATATTGCACAGGTACAGGTGCAGAATCGTGTGAACCTCGCGTTGCCGCAGTTGCCGTCTGCCGTGACCCAGCAGGGCGTCTCGGTGCAGAAAAAGTCCTCCTCCATCATGATGCTGATTGGTGTCTACGGTAAGGGGGACCGCTACAGTGCGGATTACATCGCCAATTATGCGAACGTGTATATCCTGGATGCGCTGAAGCGGGTACCCGGTGCAGGGCAGGCACAAATTATGGGCGTACCTGACCAGGCCATGCGAATCTGGATGAACCCGGACAGAATGGCCTCACTGGGTATTACCACCAGCGATATCGCAACAGCGGTTTCTGAGCAGAATGCGTTGTTCGGCGCTGGCCAGATAGGACAGCAACCAACGGACGGTCCGGTGCAGCTAACACTGCCTGTTGTGACCCAGTCACCGTTTGTCGACCCCAGAGAGTACGAGAACATTATTCTTCGCGCTGACCCGGACAACAGCGCTATTGTACGGCTTGGTGATGTAGCCCGCGCCGAGGTCGGGTTGCGCCAGTATATAGTCGACTCCAAACTCAACGGGACTGCGGCAACGTTCATCGCTGTCTATCTGCAGCCCGGTGCCAACGGCCTTACAGTGTCGGCGGGAGTCAGGAAGACGCTGGAGGATATGCAGTCACGTTTTCCACAGGGGTTGGAGTACGTGATTTCCCTGGATACCAACGACTTTGTGAAAATATCGATTGAGGAGGTGATACACACCCTGATTGAGGCAGTGCTGCTGGTGGTGCTGGTGGTATTCCTGTTCCTGCAAAGCTTCCGCACCACGATTATCTGTACCGTAGCGATCGTGGTCGCGTTGATATCCACGTTTGTCGGTATGCTGGCGCTGGGTTTTTCGATCAACCTGATTACACTTTTCGGACTGGTGCTCGCGATCGGCATGGTGGTGGACGATGCGATCGTGGTGGTTGAAAACGTCGAGCGCAATATGCACGATCACAATTTGCCACCAAAAGAAGCCACCATTAAATCCATGGGTGAAATCTCCACCTCCCTGATCGCGGTGGTGCTGGTGATGGCGTCTGTGTTTATCCCTGCGGCTTTCCTGCCTGGGACCACGGG
>JAGRIK010000309.1 GCA_020443325.1 Halioglobus sp. | reverse complement strand
TCTGTGGGGCCCGCCGCCGCGATTGTCATCGGCCTCAGCGCCGGTGTTGTGTGCTACTTCGCCACCAACCTGCTGAAGAACAAGCTCAGGATTGACGACAGCCTGGATGTCTTTCCCGTTCACGGTGTCGGGGGCATACTGGGCACGCTGCTGGCCGGTATATTCTGTTCCACGCAGCTCGGTATTTTCAGCGGTAACGGCTTCTCGGATGGCATCGACAGCATCGGCGGACAGTTTGCCGTACAGGCGACAGGTGTTGTCGTGACCTTTGCCTACACGGCCGTGATGAGCTATATCATTCTCAAGCTGGTGAATATGATGGTCGGGCTGCGGGTTGATGCCGACGAGGAAAACCAGGGGCTCGACCTGGTGCTGCACGACGAGCGCGGCTACGATCTGTAGATAAGTGTCTGCGTGAAATTCAGGCCACCTCCGGTGGCCTTTTTTATAGGGGGTAGAGCACGTGAACTGGCAGCACCGCCATACCACCATCAACGGTATCCGGACACACTATGTAGAGCAGGGGGAGGGCATGCCGGTGGTGCTGTGCCACGGTTTCCCGCACCTGTGGTTCAGCTGGCACCGGCAAATCAGTGCGCTGGCGGCCGCCGGGTACCGGGTGATTGCCCCCGATATGCGCGGTATGGGTCAGACCGAGGCACCGGCCGAGCCCGGCGCCTATGATATCGACCACATCACAGGCGATCTGCTGGGCCTGCTCGATCATATCGGCGTGGCGCGGGCCGTATTTGCCGGCCTCGATTTCGGCGCCTTTGCGATCTACGACCTGGCACTGCGGCACCCCGAGCGCGTGATCGCGGTGATCGGGCTCGAGAATCCCGCGGCACCGCACAATCCCGAGGAATCACCGCTCACTGAATACCGGCGCATGGGTGAGGAACATTTTCTCCATATAGAGTATTTTCGCGTGCCACCGCGGGCAGATGAAGAACTGGCTGCTGAACCGCGGCGTTTTTTGCACAAGGTTTTTCACACGCTGAGTGGCGCGGGAAACTATTTCGATGTGTTCAACTACCCGCCTGGCACGTCCTACATCGACGCCATGGCGGAGCCGCCGCCGTTGCCCTGGTCGTGGTTGTCCGAACTGGAGCTGGAATTTTTTGTCAGCGAGTACAGCCGCAGCGGCTTTACCGGCGGCCTCAACTGGTACCGTTCTTTCGACCTGAAATGGGAGCAACGCAAGCCTTATGAAGGTGTGAGCAGTGCCGTTCCCGCCTACTTCCTGGGCAGTGAACACGATGTTGATCTCGAGGGCTTTCACGGCGACGACCCGATCAGCCAGATGCGCGCTATATTTCCGGATCTGCGTGCTGTGCGCATGATCGCCGGCGCGGGGCATATGGTCCAGTTGGAAGCTTCCGCAGAGGTCAACGCCATTCTGCTCGACTATCTTGAGGATATTCAGCAGCGCGATTAGCCGCTGGTTGCTGTGGGCATCGCGTCAGCTTATCTTCAGTTTCAGCCCGGCCTTCCCCAGTACCTGTTTTTCCGTCAGCAACTCGCGCTCCGTGAGGGGGTGATTGTCCAGCCAGCCCTCCGGGAATCCCAGCGTCAGGGAATTTTCGTCTGCGGTAATGGAGAAGTCGGGCAGTTGCTCCAGAACTTCCACATGCTTGAAACAGCTAGCCAGTCGAATAATTGCCAGCAGGTACAGTATCCGCGTCAGATCGGCATCGGCAATCTCCGCAAAGAAGTCCGCCTTCAGCTTGCCTCGTTGGCCCAGCGCAAGTATGGCGAGCAATTCCTGCTCCTCCTGCGAAAAACCGGGTAAATCCGCGTTTCCCAGCACATAGGCGGAATGCCGGTTAAAGTGCTTGTGCGCGATCGCCATGCCGATTTCATGGGTGCGGGTCAGCCAGTGCAGCAGGTCCCAGTCGTACGGTGTCAACTGCCAGCTGGCGCGTGTGGCCATGTAGAAGGTGCGCGCCCGGCGCTCGAAGATATCCGCCGTATCGGTATCCACCGCGTAGCGCTGCATGAGTGCGTTAACCGTGCGCTCGCGCACATCCTCGTGGCTGAGTCGCCCCATCAGGTCGTAAATGACCCCTTCCCGTAGCGCGCCCTTTGACGTGCGCATGTGTTCAATGCCCAGCACATCGAACAACGCGCTGGTAATCGCGACGCCGGGCAGGATTACGTTGCGCCGCTGTGTCGCGAGTCCGTCCAGGTCAATGTCCTCCATCGACTTGAATTTGAGCATGCGCTTCTCAAGCGTTGCCAGTCCGCTGCGGGAAATGCCGCCTTCCGCCCAGCCGTTTTGTGTCAGTATTGTCTCTATGGCCTGCAGTGTCCCCGAGGAGCCGACACACTCCTCCCAGCGATTGGCGCCGAAGCGGTGGCGGATGGGGTAGAGCTGTGCGCGCGCTTCCTCGTAGGTGCGTCGATAGTTGCCGCGGGTGATCCGCCCATCGGGAAAAAACGTGTTGCCATAGGAGACGCAGCCCATCTGCAGGCTCTCCAGGAACTGCGGTTCGAAGCGTTGGCCGACAATGCATTCCGTGCTGCCACCGCCGATGTCGATGACCAGTCGTGACTGCGCATCGTCAGCCAGTGAGTGGGCGACGCCCAGGTAGACCAGCCGGGCTTCCTCGCGGCCGTAAATGACATCCACACGCGTGCCGAGAATACGTTTCGCAGGCACCGTAAACGCCCGTCGATTTTTGGCCAGTCGCAACGCGTGGGTGCCGACGACGCGGATGCGCTCGGGGCCGACACTTTCCAGCAGTTGCGCGAAGCGGGACAGGCACTCCAGGCCGCGTTCGATGGCCTCGTCACTAAGCAGGTCGTCTTTCAGTCCCGCACCCAGTTGCACTTTTTCGGCCAGGGCTTGCACCGGGCGCATTTCGCCGTGTTCAATTTTGACGATGATGAGGTGAAACGAGTTGCTGCCGAGGTCTATCGCGGCAAGCTGACTACCTTCGGGAAGGCTTTCCTGATTGTCTTCTTCCAATGGGTAATGATTCCGTGTGAGATAGGGCGCGAAGCCAATGGTAAAGCATTCAGTCGCCTCGCGCACATTTCACGCAGGTTTGTTGGCTGTCAACGTTGCGTTTGATTGTGGCCGGGAGATTGCGTCATCCGGACGAGGGTTGATACCAGATGGGCGAGGTCCAGGCGCGTTCCTGTATCTGCCAGGGCAGATCGGGATCGCTGCAGCTTGCTGGCCTCTCGGCCTCGGGGAGTGACAGGCAGTCGTAGCGACTCCAGCGGCAACTGGGGTTTTCCAATACGCGGACGTAGTAGACAGCAGCGCGCTGCGGGTCAAAATCCGGATCCTCCCAGCTGGCACACAGCTGGGGATATCCCCTGCCTGAAACGGCACAGGTCTGTGGGTCCACGGTCGCAACGCCCGCAGGCCCACCGGCGACATCGTATACGGCCTGCTGCGTTTGTCCCGCGCTGTCAATCCAGCCCTTGATGATCTGGATGCGCTGCAACAGGTTGCCGCCCACGCGCGGGTCGCGCGTGGCCGAGGCGACGAACACCGGGCTGCGTTGGGCGCCTGCCGGCGCGCCGGGCAGGTCTGATCCCATCGGTACGCCCTCGCGGTAGGCCTCCGCCAGGTACTCGCCGCTCTGGCACACGTCCCTGTCCAGGTTCCAGCCGGCGAAGAAACGCGGCTCGATGCGCGGACCGCTGGTGCCGAACGTTTCTCGCCGTTGCATGGCATCAAACAGTGCGCTGCGGCTGTTCTCCCTGGCATAGATGCCGGCGATACCGCCGGGATTGAAACGCACCGGTGAGCCGGTCGCGATATCGCCGGGAACCTCGATCCTGCTGATCAGTCGGTCCCTCAGGTTGCGATCGTTGCCGTGGGAACCCTGATAACCTTTCTCGATGACTGCCGCCGGTGCGCCGATATGTGTATCCGTGGAGGCGAGGATACCGAACTTGAACGGATTGACGCCCAGTGCTTCCTGTTCTGCCAGGCCCGCGGTCAGCGCGTAGCGCACAAAGCTGTAACGCGAGACGCAGCCCTTCAGCATCATACCGCCGCTGCCAAACGCTTCACCGCAATCCTCGATCACCTCGTTGGCGGGACGCAGTTTTTCGAAATCGCAGAATTCGTCCGTGTCGCCCAGTACGCTGGCAATGCCGTTGCGACATTCAGAGTCTCCCTTGACCTGCATGATCTCTGCCAACGGCTCCAGTCGTGCGCGCAGTGCCGCCTGTTCCTGCTGCTGTTGCAGCGATAGAGCGCGATTCGTATAGGGGTACCACATCCGGCCGCTGCTCCAGTTGCTGTTGTGGGGAATGGCCAGCACGTCGCAGCGCTCGTTGCCGGCGATGCAGCTTGTGTCCAGCCATTGCCACAGCAACTCCGGCGTCGGTGCATCCTTGGCGCTCAGGGCGGCCTGGGGAACCGTGCTCGATTTGAAAATGACATTGCGATGCAGGTTGGAGGCGTCATCCGCCAGCGTATACTCGTACGCATGAAACGTGGTGAACGCACAGTCCGCACTGTGATCGTGGAATGCCTCGGTGCTCAGCTGGTTTTCCTGCCAGACCGAGATGGCCTTTTCGCGGCACAGCGAACCATCTGCACCACAGATGCGGGTAGAGCGGTCCTGGCCGAAGATTGCGAAACTGGCGAGCCGTGTCAGGGACTGCAGCTTCTGTTCCAGCGGCAGGCGGCGTTCGCCGCGGTACAGTTCGCAGACCAGGCTGTCATAGGCTGCCGAACCGCGCGTATAGCAAAGCCGGGTTTCCCCCAGTGATTCGGCGTGATCTGTCACAGCCACAAAATCCAGCGGCGTGCCGATCTGCAATACGGGTGGCTCGTAATCCTCAGGGTCGCCGAGCAGGTGCAGGCGCATGGGGGTGCCACGCGCGAAGCGGTAGGCGTCGTCGACCGTGGCCGTAACGCCAAACGAGGTGGCGTCGTACGAGGCCGCAGTGTGCACATGAAGATCGCCGAACCACGCTTTGTTGTGAGGATATTGTTGATTGCAGGGGGGCGGGAGTTCCGCTTTGTCCTGCAGCGAACGCACGGTGACACTATTCCAGGTCGCTATATCCGTTTTGTCGTGCTGTACCCGCTGGAATTCGTAGCGCAGCCACAGCAGAGCGACGGCGCATATCAGCACCACGACCAATATTGCGCAAAGAATGTATTTGAGAAAGTTTTTCACACGGGCACCGTCGGCGTGAAAGTCAAAGCGTTGCCTTGCATCCTAACCCACGCCGCGTGCCAGCGACAGCGACGTTTCTTTCAGTCTGCTAATGGCTTCGAAGACGGGCGACCCACTCCGATTTGTGCTGTAAACTCCGAGAGTGCAGAATAAACGCATCGGTAATGTAAAGGAGGAAACGGTATGAACAAATCTATGGTGGTTGGAACGGTGCTTGGCGCTTGTCTCGCGACTGCGGCAGGCGGTTTCGCCGGTTACAAAATGCTGACAGGGCCGGAGTACGCCCAGGTCCTGGCTGTAACGCCGGTGACGGAAACTATCAAAACGCCGCGGGAAGAGTGTACTGACCAGGTGGTAACGAAACAGGAACCCGTGAAGGATAAGCATAAAATAGCCGGTACCGTTCTCGGTGCGGTCGCCGGTGGCTTGCTTGGAGACGCTATCGGGGGCGGCGGGAAGAATACTGCCGCAAAAATCGCCGGTGCGGCGGCCGGTGGTTACGCCGGCAACAAGACACAGGAAAGCCTGCAGAAAAGCGACACCTACCAGACAACGGAACGCTCTTGCAAAACCGTGTTTGATGTCAGTGAACGCACGGTGGGTTATGACGTGAAGTACCAGATCGGTGATGTGCCGGGCGAGGTGCGGATGGATCACGATCCCGGTGACACCATCCCGCTGCAGGATGGAAAACTGCTGATTGCCCGTGGTTCTGCGGAGACCCTTAGCCAGTAACGACTGCGGTGGCGTTCCAGCGAGATGAATTCTTTCGTAGTGTTGTCGGGGGGCGGTCGTGGGCGACGGGCTCGCACCCCAGCAGGCGTTTCAGTCGCTCCACGTAATTCGCTTGGTGAAACGCCTGCTGGGGTACGAGCCCTGCATCCCAATGCTACGGCGCGACTTGTGACGGACGTTAGATTGCGAGTTGCATGGATGGAAAGCTTTTTTTATCTCGTCGAATGGTATGCACTGAGGTTGCGGATGGACAATGTGTTTCTCACCAAGCGAATCACGTGGAGCGACTGAGAAACACATTGTCCATCCGCAACCGCCCTACAACGCCACTGCCCAAGAGCCGGGAAATACCTCAGTTTTCATCCCGGTTAGTTTCCCCCCAGGTCTTGCACTCGCGAGAGACTATTTCAACACGCTGCTAAATGAGGTTCGCGGGATCCAGCAACTGCGCCAGTTGCTCTCGCGACAGGTCGGTCATTTCCAGCGCTACCTCGAGAATGGGTCGCCCCTCGCTGTAGGCGCGTTTGGCGATTTCGGCCGCTTTGCTGTAGCCGATCTCCCGATTCAGGGCGGTCACCAGGATCGGGTTCCGCGACAGGTTGGCATCTATATTTTCGCGATTGACGACGAAGTCTGAGATGCAATGCCCAGCCAGGGCATCACAGCTGTTGGCGAGCAGGGAGATGCTCTGCAGCAGGTTGTGGGCTATCAGCGGCAGCATCACGTTGAGCTGGAAGTTGCCCGATTGCCCTGCGATGGTGATGGCGCTGTCGTTGCCGATTACCTGGGCTGAGGCCATCGCTACCGCCTCCGGGATCACTGGGTTGACCTTGCCGGGCATGATACTGCTGCCCGGTTGCAGGGCTTTGAGGCTGATTTCACCGAGTCCCGATAGGGGGCCGCTGTTCATCCAGCGCAGGTCGTTGGCGATTTTCATCAGCGCTGTCGCGAGTGACTTCAGCTGCCCCGAGAGTGCGACGGCGATGTCCTGGCTGGCGATTGCGGCAAAGAAATTGTCGGCGGGGACAAAGTTTGAGTCACAACTTTCGCTGAGATAAGCGGAGAAACGTGTGGCGAATTTCGGGTCTGCGTTGATCCCTGTTCCCACTGCTGTTCCACCCTGTGCCAGTTGGCGCAGCTGCTGGCGCGTGGTGTCTATGCGCTGCCCGGCCTGCTCCAGTTGTGTACGCCAGCCAGAGAGTTCCTGCGCCAGACTGAGTGGCATCGCATCCATCAGGTGCGTGCGGCCTGTCTTGATACTGTCAGCCAGCGATTCCTCGCGCTTCGCGGTGGCGGCCACCAGGCGCTCCAGCGCGGGCAGGAGCGCGTGGTGCAGCGCCAGTTCCGCGCTGACGTGGATGGCGGTGGGGATGACATCATTGCTGCTCTGGCTGCAGTTGACGTGATCGTTGGGGTGTACAGGCTTCCCCAGATGCGAGCTGGCCAGCGTGGCGATGACTTCGTTGGCATTCATATTGGTGCTGGTGCCCGAGCCGGTCTGGAAGACATCGATGGGAAACTGCTCCCTGTGCTGTCCCTGTGCGATCGACAGGGCCGCGACGCTGATGCTTTCACCCATCGCGGCATCCAGCAGGCCCAGCTCGACGTTGGCGCGAGCGGCTGCGGACTTGATCAGGCCCAGCGCGCAAATGAAACCCGCCGGCATCGCGATACCACTGATATGGAAGTTGTCGCGGGCGCGCTGCGTCTGTGCGCCATAGAGTGCCGCGGCGGGTACTTCTACCTCACCAAGGCTGTCTGTCTCGACGCGTGTCTCGGGCATGGTAGCTCCAGTTCAGGACTCGCTGGCAATCCGGTTGAGTACATAGGTGAGGACACCGCCTGCGCGGTAGTATTCCACTTCGACCAGTGTGTCGAGCCGCGACAGTAACTGTATTTCGCGCTGCTCGCCCGAGGGGTAGTGCACGATGGCCTGCAGTGTTTGCTGTGGTGTGAGTTCGCCGTCCAGGCCGAGTATGTCAAATGTCTCATCGCCCGCCAGCGACAGCGTCTTGCGTGTTTCTCCCTGCATAAATTGCAGCGGCAGTACACCCATGCCGACGAGATTGGAACGGTGGATGCGCTCGAAACTCTCAACAATGACGGCTTTTACACCGAGCAACAGGGTGCCCTTGGCGGCCCAGTCGCGACTGGAGCCGGTGCCGTACTCGCGTCCGGCGACCACCACCGTACTCACCCCGCGGGACTGGTAGTCCATCGCGGCGTCGTAGATAAACATCGGTTCGGTCTGGCCATTGAGGCGCGTATAGCCGCCTTCCAGTGCGGGAGTCATCTCGTTGCGAATACGAATGTTGCCAAACGTGCCGCGCATCATCACCTGGTGGTTGCCGCGACGCGAGCCGTAGGAGTTGAAGTCGGCCTCGGCGACACCGTGTTCCCCCAGGTACTGCGCGGCGGGGCTGTCGCCGGGAATCGCGCCGGCCGGCGAGATATGATCCGTAGTGACCGAATCGCCCAGCATCGCAAGCATCGGGGCACCGAGGATGTTGTGCTTGTTACCCTGGTACTGTTCCTCGAAGAAGGGCGGAAGCTGGATGTAGGTCGAATCCGGAGAGAAGGCGTAAGTGGCACCGCCACCAGTCTCTATGGACTGCCAGGTGCGGTCGCCATCGAACACCGCGCCGTATTCCTTCTGGAACATTCCAGTACTGACTGTTTGTACCACCGCCTCGATCTCGGCGTTGCTGGGCCAGATGTCGCGCAGGTATACCGGTGCGCCATTCTGGTCTTCACCCAGCGGATCGGTACTGAGATCGATACGCGTGGTGCCGGCGAGTGCATAGGCGACGACCAGCGGCGGTGACGCCAGCCAGTTGGCTTTTACCAGTGGGTGGATGCGGCCCTCAAAGTTGCGGTTGCCCGAAAGCACCGAGCAGGCGACCACATCATTGTCGGCAATGGCTTTTTCGACCACATCCGGCAGTGGACCCGAATTACCGATGCAGGTTGTGCAGCCATAGCCCACCAGGTTGAAACCGAGCGCATCGAGCGAGGATTGCAGGCCGGCTTTCACCAGGTACTCTGTTACCACTTTTGACCCTGGCGCCAGTGAAGACTTCACCCAGGGTTTGCGCTGCAGGCCGCGTGCCAGTGCTTTTTGCGCGACCAGCCCGGCGCCGACCATCACGGCCGGATTGGAGGTGTTGGTACAGGAGGTAATCGCCGCGATTACCACATCGCCGTGGTGCAGCGAGCCCTCCATACCATCGAGTGGGAATGCGGTGTCCTGCTGGCTTGTTTTTCCATCGAGCTCAATGAACTGGTCGATGGCGTCGCGCAGCGCCTTTACCGGCACGCGGTCCTGCGGGCGCTTCGGTCCCGCCAGATTCGGTTCCACCGTGGACATATCCAGGTGCAGCGTCGCGGAGAAAGCCGGCGTGGCAGTGTTTTCGTCGCGCCACATACCCTGTGCCCTGTAGTAGGCCTCAACCAGGGCAACGGTGTCGGCATCCCGGCCGGTGAGTTGCAGGTAGCGGATAGTCTGTGCATCCACCGGGAAGAAGCCGCAGGTGGCGCCGTACTCGGGCGCCATGTTGGCGATGGTGGCGCGATCCGACAGCGGTAAGTGGTCGAGCCCGCTGCCATAGAACTCCACGAACTTGCCGACCACACCGTGTTTGCGCAGCATCTGCACGACCTGCAACACCAGGTCGGTGGCGGTAATGCCCTCGCGCATTTCACCGGTGAGCTCGAAACCGACAACGTCGGGAATCAACATGGAAATCGGTTGCCCGAGCATCGCCGCTTCCGCTTCGATACCGCCCACACCCCAGCCGAGCACGCCCAGGCCATTAATCATCGTGGTGTGGCTGTCGGTCCCGACCAGTGTGTCGGGATAGGCCAGCGCGCCATCCTCATAGCCCTTCTGCCAGACCACCTGCGCCAGGTACTCCAGGTTGACCTGGTGACAAATGCCGGTGCCGGGAGGCACAACCCTGAAATCGTCGAACGCACCCCGGCCCCATTTCAGGAACTGGTAGCGCTCGTGATTGCGCTCCATTTCCAGTGCAACGTTTTGCTCAAAGGCATCTTCGCTGGCGAATTTGTCGATGCTGACCGAGTGATCGATCACCAGGTCGACCGGCGACAACGGATTAATTTTCTGTGGGTCCACGCCGCGTTTCACCAGTGCATCACGCATCGCGGCGAGGTCTACCACGGCGGGTACGCCGGTGAAATCCTGCATCAGCACGCGCGTGGGATGGTAGGCGATCTCCTGGTCGGCACCGCTACCGCCGCAGGCAGCAAGCGCCTCGATATCCTCGCGCGTACAGCTAACGCCATCCTCGTGGCGCAGCAGGTTCTCCAGCAGAATCTTGCTGCACACCGGGAGATTTGCAACGCTTGCATGTGTTGCCAGTTCGCCGCCGTTGACGGCGTAGTAACGAAAACTCTTTCCGTTCACCTCAAGTGTGGATTGTGTACCGAAGGAGTTGTTCGAAGATTTCATGGAAATTGGCCTGTGCTATTGCGGGAAGCCAAAGTATAGAGGATAAAAGTGCTTCGCGCTCACGCTGTAAACTTTAGGTAGTGGCCAACCGGAAATTTTCCGAGTGTGGGTGCCTGAGAGAAAGTGCTGTGGGCAGGACCGTGTGGCGACAGGAGAGCCTGCCCCTGTTTATGGGTACGTCGCCACCCGAGCCCGCACATGGAGGGCCCACCCCTCTTTATGGGTGTGTGCGCTTTTTGGTGCGGCCGGCGTCCCGGTGTCCTGCCCACAGCACTTTCTCTCAGGCGCGTCCCCCTTCGAAGCAACCAGGAATCAAACCGAGCCACTACCCAAAAGCTGAACACAATGTTTGGGTGGTGATAAGGCCCCTAATCACCATTCAAGAATATTGATTCCGTCCTTCACGTGAACCTTGCCGATGTGCCCGATCGGCTCCTGCGTCATCAGCTGCTGCAGCGCGGCTTCATCGTCAGGGGTATTGGCGACTATTCGTTCGCCCGCGGCATTGCGCGCGATCACAATGCCCCGCTTCGGGCCCTCGCGATCGAAACCCACGGTGTAGGTCTCAATGGTCGCACTGCCCGAGGGATCGGCAGCTACAGACAGGCGCGGCGCGGCATCGATCTGTGCCTGCAGGGCGCTGTTGTCGGTGTCCCGCCATGCCGATTGAGGCGCCTGTGTCGAGTAAATGCCCAGCGAGTGTTTTGTGAGGTACATGCCGTTAGCGGTGACCAGCCCGTGACCGCCGCTACCAGCGCGCAGTGTCTCCACCATCTGTGCGATCGCGTGCAGCGAATAATTGTTGCCGGGGCCGCCGAAGAAGGGGAGTCCGCCGGTTACTGTGACACCGCGATCATCCAGTGGCTGCAGGCCAATTTCACGACAGGCAACGTGGACGGCACTCGGGAAGCAGCTGTAAATATCGAAGTGCGAAATTTCATCCACCGTGATGCCTGCCTGCGCGGATGCCGCGTTCCACGCCAGGTTAATTGCGGGTGAGGCGTGCAGGACAGGGCGTTCGCTGACGTACCAGATGTCGTTGACGTTGGCCCCTCCGCGCAGGTAGATCCACTTGCCCTCATCGATGCCGAGTTCGCGCGCCTTGCCCACCGTGGTCATCACCACTGCAGCCGCCATGTCGACTTCCAGGACGGGGTTCATCGCACGGGTGTAGGGGTAGCCAATGTAGCGATTGCGCTGTTCTACCGTGCTGATCTGCTGGGCCGTTTGAAATTCCGGACGCCACGCGTAGGGGTTGTCGGCAGCGATCCGGCTCATGCGGCTGCACAACTCCGCGATATGCGCGATGTGGTCTTCCTGGCTGACACCAAGGTGGTGGCGCAGGCTGTTTTCAAAAAGTGGGTAGGTGTTGATCGGCTCGTAGAGGCCGTGCGCCAATTCAGTGGCGGTGTGGCCCTCGCGCTCTTCGCCCACGGTCGTTGGCTCGGCGGCGGCGTCGGCCCAGGCTGAAATGTCCTCTCCCGTGCGCAGGACCGAGAACAGCGTCGCCAGCAATTCCGCGCCAGCCAGCAGTACCGCACTGTGTTCGCCGCGCGCCAGTTTTCCGGCGAAGTGGTTGACCATGTACTGCGGTGTATTGCCGCCTATCGTGCCCTGGTAGATCGCGGGATCGCCTATGCCCAGGCGCTGCGCCAGGGCGCCGCCAGGATTGCGGGGGAAGAGGGCGCCGACGCCCGGAGTGGTGTCGGCGATAAACCGGATCATCGCCAGCGCGTCGATCTCGCCGGTCATACGCGCGCTGCCGACGTCCGCGATGGCCTTCGCGCCGGCCTCGTACAAGGCATCCACCGGGGTTCTGTTGGCGTCGGTTTCGTGCCAGGTATGTTGTCCGGCGCCAACGAGAATGGGGGTGTTGTCAGGTGTAGGCATAGAGGTGTCTGGTCCGTTAAAAAGATAGAAGGGGCACAACATAAACAGTCCGCGAGATGAAATCCAGTAGGCGATATCTGAGGTCTACGATGCGCAGCGTTGATTTTTCCTGAAAAAGCTCTATGTTGGTCGCCACTCTACCCGTTTGCTGTCGCGTCGCCCAAGGAAGCCCGGAAATGAACTCCCCGTTTGAAGGCCGTTCCCACCGTCTGGTATTGCTGGTCTTTCTCGCAATATCGTTGTATGCCAGTTACAGCCTGATCGCGCCTTTTCTGGAGCCCATCATCCTGGCCATCCTGATCGGCCTGCTCGCCTACCCTGCACATGAGCGACTCGTAGCGGCGCTGCGCGGGCGCAAAACCCTGGCATCCCTGCTCAGTTGCCTGATACTTTGGCTGATCTTCCTGATCCCCACGATGGTGTTGTTGGTCGCGGTGCTCAAGCAGGGCATCAATTACTCGGTGGTGGTGAAGGAGTGGGCGACGCAGGACAATATTCACCAGCTGATGTCCCAGCCCTGGGTGGTGGAGGTCCACTCCCGCCTGACCAACCTGTTGCCCGATGGCGCATTGCATCCCGAGAATATTCGCGCCAAGGCGCTGGCCGCAGCCGGCGTGATGGGAAAGCAATTCGCAGGCATTTCAACGGTCGTGCTGGGCAGCCTGACACGCTCCGCGATGAATGGCGTACTGCTGCTCTTCGTATTGTTTTTTGTACTGCGCGATCACGACAAACTGATTGCGTTTATCCATCGGGCCCTGCCGCTGTCGCGGAGCGAGGAGGAAGCCCTGTTTGACGAGATCAAGGCTGTCAGCAAATCGGCACTGCTGGGGACGCTTGCAACAGCTGCCACGCAGGGTGTGGTAGGGGGCTTCGGGCTCTGGCTCGCCGGTTTCCCCGGTATTTTCTGGGGTGCAGTGATGGCCTTTACCTCGTTGATTCCTGTGGTGGGTACAGCCCTGATCTGGGTGCCGGCGTCCCTGTTCCTGCTGGTGACGGGGGAGTGGGGGTGGGCACTGTTCCTGGCACTGTGGGGTGTCCTGGTGGTGGGTTCAGTCGATAATTTCCTGCGGCCGCTGTTGATGCAGGGGGCCAGTATGAACACGGTGGTGGTCTTCTTCTCACTGATCGGTGGTTTGCAGGTGTTCGGCCTGATGGGGTTGATCTACGGTCCGCTGATATTCTCCATTACACTGGTGATGTTCCGGCTCTATGAGAATGCATTCGACGAGTTTCTGGATTCGCAGAACGGACGCTAGGTGTTTGCGCCGTAAGTGCGTCGCAGCAACGGTTTATCGACCTTGCCCGATGCATTGAGGGGGAGTGCCTCGGTGCGAATCCAGTGTTTGGGTGTTTTGTAGGGGGCCAGCAGGCGTCGGCAGTGTGCCGTCAGTTCTTCGTCGCTGACCTCGCTTCGGGTGCACAGCACTGCGCAGGGACTTTCACCCCATTTGGTGTCAGGTAGCCCAATGACGGCGCAATCTGCAACGGCCGGATGGCGGCGCAACACCTCCTCAATTTCCTTTGAGGCGATGTTTTCGCCGCCACTGATGATCATGTCTTTCTTGCGGTCGACGATGAACAGGTAGCCCGCGTCGTCAAAGCGACCGATATCGCCTGTGTGCAGCCAGCCGCCGGCCAGCGCCTGCGCGGAAGCCTCTGCATCCTGCCAGTAACCGGCCATACATTGCCCGGCTTGCACCAGGATCTCTCCGGCCTCACCCACCGCACAGGTATCCCCCGCCTCGTTAACCACCTTGAGGCGCGCGGTTGGCAGCGGCCGGCCCACACTGTTGAGCAACTCCGGATTGTTGTGCGCAGCTTCCCGATGATCCTCCACTGTCAGGAACGCCACACTGCCCGAAAGCTCCGTCATGCCATAGCTCTGGCAGAGGCCGACATTGGTTTCGGATAGTAATCTCTGGAGCAGTGTTTGCGGCATCGCAGATGCGCCGTATCCAATGGTGCGTACAGAGGCGAGGTCGTCCGCGCGAAAGTCCGGGTGATCGAGCAACAGGCCGATCATGGTCGGTGCCAGCGACATCGTGGTGACCCGCAGGTCACGGCAGGTTTTCAATGTATCCCCGGCATCGAAAGAGCGCGCTAACACCACGGCCGCACCGTACAGGTGCTGTAGCAGCACATTGTGCGCGGCAACGTGAAACAGGGGGAACGGGTAGTAGTATTTGTCTGTGGCGTCGACCGGTCGCGCCAGTGCAGCAGAGCGCAGTCCCGCCATAAACGAGTGGTGGGTGAGTACGGCACCCTTCGGTCGCCCGGTGGAACCAGAGGTAAACAGAATCCAGGTCGGGTCGTCTGCCTCTGTCGTTGGCAGTGGCGCGGTGTGGGTGCTGGCTTGCCACTCAGTGTAGGCATCATCCAGCGTGACAACGTCGATGCCCGCAGGAAAATCGGGGTGCTCCAGCAGCGGTGTCAGCAATGAGCGATCGCCAAACAGCAGAGTGGCGCCTGACAGTTGCAGTTGGTAAATCAGTTCGGCCGCCGCGAGGCGGGCGTTGAGGGGGACCAGGATCCTGCCAGCGGCGGGTACCGCGTACATCAGTTCGACGAACTCGGGACAGTTCCAACAGAGCACGGCAACCCGGTCGCCAGCGGCGCCAGTTGCGGCGATGCGCGCGGCAACGGCCGCACATTTGCGCTGCAGGGCGGCGTAACTGATTGCGATGCCCTGCCACCACAGCGCGACGCCCTCGGGCTGTGTCGTCGCCTGTCGCTCGATAATGTGTTGGAGTTGCGTGCAGCCGGGCTCAGTCACGCACGACAATTCTCGGTGTTCGCGCTGGCATGCGGGTGACGAGTTCATAGCCTATGGTGTTGGCGCACAGCGCGATTTCCGCCAGCGGCAGCCCGGCGCCCCACAGCACTACCTCTGCGCCGAGTTCAACACCCTCGAGGCCAGTGATATCGACAGTGATCATGTCCATCGAGACCCTGCCTGCCAACGCAGCGCGCTGGCCATTGACGATGACCGGTGTACCGTTTTGTGCCTCGCGTGGATACCCGTCCCCGTAGCCGATGGCCACGGTTGCGATGCGCGAAGCGCGCTGTGCGACCCAGGTGCCGCCGTAGCCCACAGCCTCGCCCACTGCGACATCGCGCAGCGAGATCACTGCGGAGGTGAGTGTCATTACCGGTTGCAGGGAGTGCACGCTGGGGTGATCCTGCGTCATCGGTGAGTCGCCGTACAGCATGTAGCCAGGCCGCACCCAGTCGTAGTGCGCAGCGGGCCAGGCCAGCAGGCCCGCAGAGTTGGCGGCACTGCGCAGGCTGGTAAAGGGCAGGGCGTCAAAAATTGCCAACTGCTGAGGCGTTTGCTTGCTTTGCAGGTCGTCCGCCGACGCGAAGTGGGTGTAGGTCACGATCTCGTTGCCGGCATTGTGGGTTGCCTGCAGGCGCTGGAAATACGATGGCGCGCTGCCGGGCTTGACACCCATGCGATTCATGCCTGTGTCGACCTTCAGCCAGCAGGTAACCGGGGTCGGCAAGCTGGCTTCCTCCAGCCAGCGCAACTGGTGTTCATTTTCAATGGTCACCCACAGGTCCAGTTGTGCAGCCGTGAGCAACTCGTGTGCTTCGAAGCAGCCCTCCAGAAGCAGAATGGGCGCGGAGATGCCGGCGTAACGCAATTCCAGCGCCTCTTCGATACAGGCGACCGCCAGCGCGTCCGTCTCGCTCTGCAGTGCGCCCGCTATCGTTACCGCGCCATGGCCGTACGCATTGGCTTTTACCACCGCCATGAGCCGGGAGTGCGGTGCCAACTGGCGGGCCACACCCGCGTTGTGGCGCAGTGCGCAAAGGTCCAGCCTAGCCCGGCTCGGCCTCGCCATCAGAAGTCGAACTTGTGCGCGCTGTAAAGCGTTTGTGCCGCGAGCCAGACATCGCCGATACCGCCATCTCCCACCGGGCGGCCGTCAATGGCAATCACCGGCACGATGTCCTTGCTGGAACTGGAAAGCCACACCTCGTCTGCCGTTTCCAGTTCGTCCAGCGTTACTATCCGCTCCTGTACCGCGATACTGCCGTCGCGACGCAGTATCTCCAGCAACATCTGGCGGGTGATGCCCGGTAGTTTTTGCTCATCCAGCAACGGCGTGGCGATGACTCCGTCTTTGATCACAAACACGTTGCAGGCTGCCGCCTCGGTCAGCTCTTTACGGCTGTTGTACAAAATGGTTTCGTCCTGGCCTTCGACATGCCCCTGCTGATAGTGCATGACATTCCCCAGCAGTGATGTCGATTTGATATTGCAGCGGTGCCAGCGCAGGTCCTCCGCGGTAGCCACCTTGAACGGCTTCACCCGCTGTTTGTCCGGCACCGGCGCCGGCGGAATTTCGTAGGCGAAGGCAAATACCGTGGGTGTGACGCCATCGGGATACGCGTGGTGACGCTTGGTATCTGCGCCGCGACTGACGTGAAAGTAGAGACCGAGGTTGCCGCCGCCGTTGCGAGCGGACAGTTGCGCGGCGATCTCGCGCCACTGGACCGGGTCGGCGCGCAGTGGGATTTCGATGGCGTCCAGCCCGTTTTGCATGCGCGCCAGGTGTGCAGTAAAACCCACCAGTGCACCGTCGTAGGAGGGGATGACTTCGTAGATGCCGTCACCAAACAGGAAGCCGCGATCCATCGGGGAGATGCGCGCCTCGCTCATCGGCAGGTAATCGCCGTTCAGATAAACCGTACTCATTGTGGGTACCCGTTATTGCTGCATTGCATGCCGCATGGTTACAGCGGCTGTTTGTGCGAAAAATGTGTCAGCTGGCGCAGTTGCTCAATCACCAGCACACCTTCCTGTGCCGGGAGTCCGTCTTCCGTCAGGGTGTTTTCCCCGGTCACGCCATCCACGCTGCCGCGCGAGCGCAGATAGCGGAGGAGTTCGAGGGGAAAGACACTCGCCAGCAGGTCCTGCTGCGCCCACAACCCCAAAAAGGCGATCAGGCCATACGCGCCCCAGTTCGACACATCTGCGACCAGTAACTCATCGCAACCGGAAACGGCTGGCCTGATGTCCAGGTTGTCCAGCACATCGCCGATCTTTCCCATGCCGATTTCATTGCCGCCATCCCCGATCGCTATGGTAGGGCATATGGCCTGGCTGACGAAAGGGTCGAACAGTGTACACAGAGCGGAGATGTCTTCACCGCGCATATTATAGTAGCAGCCATCAGCTGCAAACCCAGGACTCTCGATCGCGATCACAGCCTGTGGTTGCAGCGCCCGCAGATGCGTCTCCGCCTCGGCCTGGGCGGCGGGCAGGTCGCGTGCGCACAGCTCAAGTACCTCGTAGTCTTCCTGCAAGGCGCGGGACAGTGGACGGCCACAGGCGATGACGGGCCGGGCGCCGAGTGTTTCCAGGGTCGCGTAAAGCGCCATTGCACCGGCGGGACCGTCCGTTTCAAATGTGCCTGCCACCGGGAAGCCTGTGCCGATAATGACCGTGCCCCGCAATTGGTATAAGTGCCTGGCTGCGCGCAGGACATACCCGGGCTGCAGGGCGGCGCGCGCCAGTTCCATCCGGCGCAGGTTGCGCGCGACCAGCAGGCTTTCGATGGCCTCGCTCAACGCCAGCTCGTTCACGCCTTGCGCTCCAGCAGGGGGCGTTGCAGTAGAAACCGTTGCGCCAGGTCGAGCGCACGGTGCGCGGTTCGAACCGTGATCGGCGCGAAGTGCACGCTGCTTCCCGCCACCATCTGGCTGAGGCGGGCGGCATCCAGCGACAATGCCGAGCCGATTTTCGGATAGCCGCCGATCGTCTGGCGGTCATTGAGCAGCACGATGGGCTGGCCATCGGGAGGCACCTGGATGGCGCCGAGGCAGATACCCTCGGACAGCACACCCTTGATCCCGCAGTCAATGGGCGGGCCTTCCAACCGGTAGCCCATGCGGTCGCACTGTTCGGATACCCGGAAGCTACTGCCGAAAAAGCGGCGCTGCTCCACGCGGCTGAAATGGCGCTGCTGGTAGCCCGGTATGACGCGAACCGTCAGTGTGTTCTGGTAGCGGGGCCTGTCCGGCTCCGGAAGGTAGAGGCGTTTGCGCGAACGGACCATTTTACAGGGCAGTTGGTCGCCGGCGTGCAGGCGATCGCCGTGCAGGCCGCCGACCTTTTCCCGCACCACGGTAGCGCTGCTGCCGAAGCTGGGTGCGATCGCAAACCCATCCGCCACACCCAGGTAGGCGCGACAGCCGGACCGCGCAAAGCCGATGTCCAGGACATCGCCGGCGGCGACCGGGTGAACTTCCCACAGGCCCTTTTCCTCGCCGTTGATAGTCAACGGCATGTTTGCCCCTGTCAGGCATATGTAGGTATCGACCTGCGCGGACAGCTGTAAACCGCCCACACTGATCTCAATGGCAGTGCTGTTGCCGGGGTTCTGCAGCAGCCTGTTGCAGTAGTGGAAAGCCACACCGTCCAGTGGGCCGCCTGTGCTCAGGCCGAGGCGATGGTGTCCGCGCCGCCCGCTGTCCTGTAACAGGCTCAGCATGCCCGCTTGCAACACTGTCATACTCACGGCAGTTCACCGCCCAATGCCAGG
>JAGRIK010000308.1 GCA_020443325.1 Halioglobus sp. | reverse complement strand
TGCACTGAGGTTGTGGATGGAAAATGTGTTTCTCACCAAGCGAATCACGTGGAGCGACTGAGAAACACATTTTCCATCCGCAACCGCCCTACAAAGCCACTTCCCAGGAGGCGGGAAAAACATCAGTTTTCATCTCAGTTAGTTTTCCCCAAATCCTTGCACTCGCTAGAGACTTTTTCAGCACGCTGCAAGGCACAACCCGGGCTATCGGTGCTTCCAATCCCGGAAAATCGACTCCACCGGCGCTCATCAATGTACGATGTAGTATCCGCATTGACGCCGTTGATTTGATCCATCTGGCTGCCGCCTGCGTATGCTGGCCCAGTATCCCTTTCACCGGCAATCTCCGGTGACCAATGCTTCCTGCAAATTCGGGCAGCGTACAACTTTGGAGTATCAACATGAACAAACCTGCGAAACCCGGTGGCACACAGCGCGGCGCGGGCAGTGCCTTTGCAAAATTTGAGCAAACCGTCTTTCGCAGTCTCAATGCAGTGGTAGAACCCGCAGTACGCATGGGGATCGGCTCGCCAACCCTGACACCCGCCAGCCTGATCGTGCTGGAAACAGAGGGGTTCAAAAGTGGTATGCGGCGCCGAATCCCCCTGTGGAGTATTCGACTCGGGCGCTATCGCGTCATTAGCACCGCGCGCGGCCAGCGGTCGTTCTGGGTGAAGAATTTGTTGAAAAAGCCCGCTGTGAGTTATTACCTTGGCGGTCGGCGGCGAGCATCGCATGCCATTGTCATCGCTAAGGGAAAGCCCATGCCCGCTTCTGCTGAACTGACGCCTGCGCTGCGCCGTTTGTCCAAATTTCTCATGCAGTGCGCCCCCAGTGGCTGGACGTTCGCCATTCTGGCGCCGCGAGGGAAAAGATCAGCATGAATGAATTCCCGACTGCGGACGCAGGCGGGTTGATCCAGAACTGAACCTGCTCCGTATACAGTGTCAATTCAGCCAAATGCACTATAGGAGAAAGGTGATGATAGAACGCAATCTGGGCAATTTTGAACGAGTCGTGAGGTTTTTACTGGGAGTGGTTTTCGCAATGTGGGCACTCTCGCAGCCTGCGATGAATGTAATAGAGTGGTTCGTGACATTCGTGTCGCTCGCGCTCATTCTCAATGGTATTTTCTCTCGGTGTTATGTCTGGTATCTGCTGGACATAGATACCACCCAGAAAGGTAAGCGCTCGCCCTCCACCACGATCTGCTAGGATGGGGAGGACACACGGTTCGGGCAGGGAGGGTGGTAATGTTTCGAGTTAGCGCGTCGCTGAGTGCTGTGCTGTTTTCCAGTGCAGCCCTCGGCAGCTGCCCCGAGTTCCTGGATCACGACCTGCGCAAGCTGCATTCCAGTGAAGTGGTAAATCTTTGTGATGTCCGCAGCGGTAAGCCGTTGCTGATCGTCAACACCGCGAGCCACTGTGGTTACACGCCGCAGTTCAAGGGGCTGCAGAAACTGTATGAGAAGTATCGCGAGCAGGGCCTGGAGGTGGTGGGTTTTGCAAGCGATGATTTCCGGCAGGAGGCGAGGGACGAGGAAAAGGCCGCTGAGGTGTGTTATGTCAATTACGGTGTGACGTTCACGATGATCGCGCCCACTCCTGTGCGCGGGGGGAACGCTAACCCAATTTTTCTCGAACTGGCAGAGCAGACCGAGGAACCCAGTTGGAATTTCAACAAGTATCTGCTCGATCGCTCTGGCAGGGTGGTGATGCACTTTGGCAGTAACATATCGCCGGACAGTCCCGAACTGGAGCAGGCCATTGCGGGGGTCCTGCAATAGCACCCACTGGGAACGCGGCGAATGGGCGTTCGCCGTGGGGGAAATGGTCTTAAACGCCGCCATCAGAGGAGGAGCAGATTCCACAATGGCTTTAGCGGGCAGAGCTGAACAGCGAAAAAACCCCAACCCCCAGGGTAAAGGCATGGTGCCTGTGCTGCGTGATTGGGCGGCACTGCGACCTGGTACAGCGGTAGCCAAAACGCCCGATGTGCTCCTTCGCGACTACTGTATATCCTCCCTTGTACTGTCCTCCAGTTTTCGTTTCAAACCGGTTATCGGAAAATCGTATTTCCTCTACGCGAGAGTCGATGACTGGATGATGTCCCTGATCGCGCCCCATGAGTGGGGGCAGCGCGACCCAGGCGCATTCCTGGGATGTTGCCGTCTCCGGCCCGATATGACGTGGGAAATAGAAACGTCCCCGAATGATGAGGTAGATACAGTAGCGCTGGAGAAAGCTCAGGCGTTCGTGCGCGGTTTTGTCGATACGCTGGCCGGGCAGGAGGCGATGCACGAAGAGTTACCGTTTTATGTGAGCGGTCTTCCGTATTACCAGAGGCTTCTCGCGACCGCTCTGGCGACATCGTTGCAGCGCTCGATGCCGGAAGGGCGGTTTGACGAGGTTGAGGCGCTGCTGCACCAGTTAAGTGACTGGCTGTTGCCTGACGATCACCAAGACGAGGTTGCCAACGCGCAAGCCAAATTTACTCATGCTTGACTCATTGATCAGGACGTCAGGGGACACAAGATACATCCTGTCGTCGACCCGAACATCAACCTCGCTCCCGCGGTAGGGCAGCCGCAGCACATAGTCCAAGAAAAGGCTGTTGCCAGCCTGCTGCAGCTTGCCCTCACCGATGACATCACCGGCCGTGCCCGTGTATCGCCCGGGGCCATCCGGCTTTAGGGTCCAGATTCGTTGCTGGGTTTCACCATCATCAAACTCAAAGTCTTCCACCAGCGTGCCCACGCCGTCCGTCCAGTGTGCGGCGATAGTGGCGTTGAACGTGCGAATGACCTTGCCGCCGCGATCTTTGACGACGCCGTGTGCGGTGAGGTTCCCCTTGAAGAACTGTTCTATATCCAACAGTGGCCGGGAATCAGCGTAATCGGTGACCTTTACCTGTGAGCAGGCCGCCAGGGCTGCAATCAGTGTTGCAGTGATCAGTATGCGTATCATTGTCATTCTCCGTGATGTTTGGGGTAAGTACGCGAGCTGTGAATATTCCGATCATTTCGGTGCCGGAATAACACGCCGAATGAATCCAATTACCTCCTGCCAGCGTAACTGTTGGCATGGATACTGTTGATCATGGCACTACTTCTGGCACTCAATTCAGGCGGGTTGTCCGGCCTTGTAGTGATTGGGCGGGGACACTTCCGCGCAGCCCTGCGGTGGTGCTGGCATTGTGCGCGCTCGTTTCCGTGCACAATGCCCAGGCGGCAGCCCTTGTTGGACAGACCATCGGCGAGGCGTTTGATCAGAAGAGCAATGAACTGCTGTACAGCGAAACGCATTGTGTCAGCCCGGATGCGTTGACACGTGAGGTTATCTACCGCAATCCGGCAGAACAGCTTATCGCCTACAAGGTCCTGAATTACGACACAGGCCTGTTGACACCCTCATTCGTACAGCACAATGTCGTACCTAACAGCTCCATTGCCATTCAATGGGCGCGTGATGAGGTTATTATTACAACCAGCGAGGGCGACAGCGTGCCTGCGGTCGTGGCATTGAAGCCGGATGAGCAATATCCGTTGGTGGTTGATGCCGGGTTTGATGCCTTTGTGACAGGACACTGGGATAGCCTGGTCAACGGCGAGGCCAGGCAGTTTCAATTTCCTGTAGCAGCCCGCGAAGCTCTGGTAGGGTTGAGCATCAAAAGCGCCCCCTGTAGCTATGACACAGATACGGACCAGTGTTTTCGGTTGGAACTGGACAACTGGTTGTTCCGCATGGTGGCGGATCACATCGAGTTGGGATACGACGCCGCGCAGCAGCGCCTGTCACGCTTTCGCGGCGTTTCAAATATCAGCGACGGCTCGGGGTCGGGGCTGGCGGTAGATATCCACTACAGATACGATGACCTGGCCGGGCTGCAGTGCGATAAGTCGTAAAAGTAGATTGTTTTCCCCAGGAGAAAAGAACTGATGGCTGTGACTCTTAAAGGCCCCTGGAACAAAGAACAGGTCGACAATTTTTTTTCGAGCAGCCTTTTTCCACTGCGACTGGCCTGTGTGGCTGAGGACGGCTTCCCGCGTGTTGTTTCGGTATGGTACGGCTACGAGGGGGAGCGCCTGCGTTGCGTCTCACACCGTTCCTCGCAGTTGGTGAACATGCTGCAACGGTGTGAGAGGGTCGGATTTGAACTCGCGCCCAACGAGCCGCCCTACTATGGGGTGCGCGGGCAGGGTATTGCCCGACTCGATGCTGACGCGGACGGAGCGATACTGTCACAGATGCTACAGCGCTACCTGGGTGGTACTGACTCCAGATTGGGGAAGTGGTTGTTGTCGCGATCCGAGGACGAGGTGTTGATTACGATCGAACCCCTGCGCTTGTTCAGCTGGGACTACAGGGAGCGAATGGCCGGGGAATGATGCCTGGTTTTAGGTGATCGATTGTGCCGGCGAGCAGCGGGCCAGCCAGTGACGGGAGCTTGATCTGTGCCAGCCCATCGGCACGTGTGATGCCGGGATTGACGAGTACCACCGGCTTGCCAAGTTCACGTGCCCTGCGACAGAAACGAAAACCCGAAAACACCATCAGCGAAGTACCTATAGCGAGCAGGGCATCCGCTCGTCCCAACGCGTCGTGGCAGGTTGCCACACTGGCACGCGATACAGTACCGCCAAAAAACACCACGTCCGGTTTCAGGTCGCCACCGCAGAGCGGGCACTGTGGGAGAACAAACTCGTCCAGCAACGCATCGGGTATCTCCATGTCGCCGTCGGGTCGTGGGCTGTGGCCTGTATGGGCAGGCCAGGAATTGTCGCGATCCAACTGCTCCTGAATACTCTCCCTGCAGTGTACCGCGCCACAGGTGAGGCAGCGGACGCGGTCTACCGCACCGTGCAGGTCGAGCACATTGCGGCTCCCCGCCCGCTGGTGCAGGCCATCCACATTCTGTGTGATCAATAGTTCGATGCGGCCCTGTGACTCCAATTCTGCCAGCGCGCGATGGGCTGGATTGGGCTTGGCGTCGCGAATCAGCGGCCAGCCATAGCGGGAGCGTGACCAGTAGCGGCGTCGTGTCTGCTCGTCAACGAGAAAATCCTGCTCCTGGATCGGGGCGCGGTGCTGCCACGAGCCCTGTCGGTCGCGGTATGTGGGTATGCCAGATGGCGCGCTGATGCCGGCGCCTGTCAGCACCACCAGGCGGGGGTGGTCGACAATAAAGGTCGCCAGTGTATCGATATCCTGTTGCAGAGTGTCCATGGGTTAAGTATACGGGTCGCGGCGCTGAATGGATGCAGCGGTGGCGGGTGATCCGTTACGATTGTATTGCGTACATCCTTATGCAATTTGAGAGAAGGTGTTTATGCAGATACTACTTACCGGAGGCACAGGTTTTATCGGTACGTCGCTGGCGCAGTCGCTCCTGGAGGATGGCAATGAGCTTATTGTACTCAGCCGCCGGGGTCACACCGACAGGCCCCGGTGCCGCTATGTGCAATCGCTTGACAAAATATCGGGGCGAGTAAAACTCGATGCGGTAATCAATCTGGCGGGCGCCTCTCTGGCCGCACGTCGCTGGAGTGCCGCCTACAAGCGCGAGATAGTCACGAGTCGCCTGGACGTAACGCGGGAGTTGCTTGCCCTGTTCAGTCGTATGGAACGCCGCCCGCCGGTTCTGCTGAGCGCCAGCGCCGTTGGCTATTACGGTCATCATGGCGATGGTGTCCTCATCGAATCCTCACCACCTGCACCCGGTTTCGCGCAGGCTTTATGCCGCGACTGGGAGGGGCTGGCGTTGCAGGTAGAGTCGCTGGGCGTGCGCGTTTGCCTTCTGCGACTGGGTGTCGTGCTGGACAGTGGCGGTGGCGCACTTGCCCAAATGGCCAAATCCTTCAGGTTCGGTGTTGCCAGTTGGCTGGGTTCCGGCCACCAATGGTTGAGTTGGGTGCATCGGCGGGATGTTGTTCGTGCATTGATTTTCCTGCTCAAGCGGGGAGACATGCAGGGTCCATTCAATATCACCAGCCCGGGACCGGTCACGAGTCGCGGTTTTGCAGCGGCGTTACAGGCGCACCACAGCACCTTTGTGCGGGCTGGTGTGCCGGCGCCTGTCATGCGCGCGCTGGTAGGTGAAATGGCCGATGAGTTACTGCTGAATGGGCAACGCGTTGTGCCACAGCGATTGCAAGCGGCGGGATTTGAGTTTACCTATCCCGATATAGAGTCGGCCCTGGCTGCGTGTTACGCTGATCACACCAGATTGCGCACGCGCAACTCGTCGGGATAGGGCTCGAGAAAAACCTGGCTGTCGATATAGGCGTTGGGGTTATCAGAGAAATGGTGCTTGAGCATTGTGACAGGCACTACGAGCGGCACCTGTCCGATCCGGTAGTCCTCAATCAGTGCCGCCAGGCGCTGTCGCTGTGCGGTGGTGATCGTGCGCTTCAGGTAGCCGGCGAGGTGGAACAATACATTACTGTGGCTGCGGCGGGTGGCGCGGTGGGTGAGCGCGGCCATCAGTGCATGGATGAAGTGCGTCGCCAGTTCATGCAGCGGCAGTCGGTCGGCGTTGGCCACCAGCGGTCCGAGCGATTTATAGCTTGGTACATGATGGGCCATCACGAGGTACTTGTAGCGGGTGTAAAACGCGATCAGGCGATGGGTGGTAAGCCCCTCGTTTATCAGGGCTTTCCAGTCATGGTAGGCGCAGGCGCGGGTGACAAAACTCTCCCTGAGACCGGGATCGTTGAGGCGCCCATCGTCCTCCAGCGGCAATAGTGGATCTGCCTGCGCGAGTGCATTGGCAAAGATCCCGTTCTGGTCCGAGGCGAGATGCTGGCCATCCTCCGAGTAGCGCTTGACGCGTCCATAGCCGCAGCTCGGGCTCCCCTTGACCAGTATATACCCGCACAACTCCGGCGCCTGCTGCAGCACCTGCAGCGCGTAGTCCTGGATGGGTCCGGTGTAGTCATGAGTATGTGTCTTTACGTCGACAATGCGCACGGTGTCTTCGGTCCCGACCAGCCGAATGGGTGGTCGCGGTACGCCGAGGCCAACGCCCATCTCCGGACAGAAAGCGCGGGTGTCGAAATGTTCGCAGATATTGCGTACATACTCGTTGGGTTTCTTGGTGTCGCCGTTATAGCGAACGGCATTTCCTGCCAGGCAGGAGCCGATGCCCAACAGGGGTTTCTTTAGCGTTTTTTGTTCGCCTTCGGTCACAACTGACTCCTACAATTTTGCCTATGATACCCCCGAACATTAAGCGTTATACAACACTGCCGGGATGCCAGAGCGATAAACGGTAATATGAACATTTGTCAACAGGTGTGTTGAGCGCTTGTTTTGCATATCATCAGAGGCGACAGGGATGTCAGATTAGGAGTCGAAACAGCTCCAGTGCCGATCAGCCGGTGCCTCAGTACAGGGGAGCCGGCTAATGAGGCGCGAGGAGCATAAAAACCATAATAGAGGGCAAGTGCGGCAGTATCGGGACGCAAAGAGCTTTACCCGCTGTGGCCGACAAGTTTTTAGACCCTCATCGGTGAAAGAGGCAAGCGTATGATATCTGTAATGATAAAGTTTGCAGTGTTCTTTCTGTTGTTGTTTTTTCTGCTACCGTCATTGCTCATTTTCCTGATGATAGTGCGTGAGCTTATCCTGCAGGCCCGTAAACATGCAGGATGGCGGAAAGACGTTAGCGCGGAATTGGCCAGCTGAGCGAGTAGCCGTATTCGCCTGGGCGTTCCTCGCGAGCGACGCCGGGGTTTTTGTCGCCGCGATGCGCCATTGTCGCGTGCTCTACAGTGTTGCCTGTTCCCTTGTCAGCACCGAGTCCCCATCGCCAGGAAAAACGTCTTTCATGGTGTCAGGCAACGATATCGCCCATTTTGCGGAAGTAGCCTACAGCATCCGGCGGCAGCACCGGGGGTTCCTTGCCGACGGCGTAACAACCCAGTATGACCTCGGCGGAGCGCTCAATAATCTCCACCATATCAGCCGCGCGGCGCAGGTTGCGACCGGCCACGATAATACCGTGGTTAACCATCAGCGCGGCCCACTCGTTGTCCATTGCATCGGCCACCGCATCGGCCAGCTCCGGCGTTCCCGGCATCAGGAAGGGTACCCGAGGGATATTGCCGAAGAACGCTGCTTCCGTCGATATGGGCAGAAAGGGTATCCCACAGTTGGCCAGGATTGTTGCATTGGGAGCGTGCGCGTGGATCACGGCATTGGCCTCAGTTTTTCGTTCCAGTATACGGGTGTGCATGCACCACTCACTGGAGGGTGAGCGGGCCCCGGCGACGAGACTCTCGCCGTCCAGGTTGATGCGCACCATCAGTTCCGGGCGCAAGTCACCTTTGAACAGGCGGCTTGGCGTAATCCAGACGTCGCTGCCGGTACCGGGTACGCGCACACTGATATTGCCGCCGGTCGCGGTGATCACGCCGGACGCGTAAAGCTCCTCCATGATCGCCACCAGTTCATCGCGAATATCATTGCCGCTGACATCCTGCGTTGCCGCTGTGACTTCACCCGCCGGTGGCAAGCCACGCAGGTTGCCCGGGTCGCCCACTGCATTTCTCGCCGCGCGATAGATACGTTCCATGTCCCCCTGGAGATGTTGCAGCGTCATGGCCTTGGCGGCGTCACCCATAAAGGAGAGTTCACCGTTCATCGCACACTCCATGGCATCCACCGTGCCGTTGAACATGCCGTCGAGTATTTCGCCGCGCATCTGTAGCTGTACGTCTGCGGTGTCCGGCGCTGGCCCCAGTGCACTGGCGACACAGCCTTGTCGCAGGCCCAGGTAGAACATCAGGCCCAGGTCGTGGGCAGTGAATTGCAGGGTGACGTCCTGGTCAGCACTGAAGGCGATGAGTGTCGGATCTGCCGCCATGCCGGCACAGAATTTTTCCAGTATCGCGGTCATCTTCGCAATTACATCGGCTGGCGCAGCCACCGGCCTGGGATTTGCCGGTGCCTGACCTCCGTTGCCCGGGCCTCTCGTAGCAGTAGCATTGCGCTGCAGGTCGGTAACCGCCGGGCCGCTCCTGCTGCCGAGCCTGGCCAGCTCCGCCTCGTCAGGCTGAGGTTTGGCTCCCCGCCAGCTGAAAGTCGCCAGGGTTTGCGGGTTGAGTACATTGTTCGGTGTCTCGCCGCGCAACAGCTGCAGCAATGCGGTGGACACGCTTTCGCCCTGGTGGTCTGCAACTTCAACCGTGTTTCCCGCTGAGTGGGGTGTGGTGATAACCGCAGGGTGCTGTACCAGCGGGTGATCGAAGCCGGGAGGTTCTACTGCGAACGTATCGAGCGCGGCGCCACCGAGGTGGCCGCTTTCCAGCGCATCGACCAGTGCTTGCTCGTCGATCAGCGCGGCGCGCGCGGTATTGATAAAAAATGCGCCGGGTTTCATTTTGCCAAACTCTGCCGCGCCTATCATTCCGGTCGTTTCAGGTGTGACCGCGGCGTGCAGGCTGACGACGTCGCTGCGTTGTAACAGGGTGTCAAGATCTGTCAGGCGACACCCTGCCAGCGCCGCCTGTTCGGGTGTGATGAATGGGTCGGCCACCAGAATCTCCACATCGAAACCGGCAAGGCGTTTGGCAACCGCGCGCCCGACCGCGCCCAGCCCCACCAGGCCGATGGTTTTGCGCCACAGCTCGCGACCCTGCAATTGGCTGAAGGCCTGCCCCATCTTGCCCATATTGCCGGCCGTGCAATCCTCATTGCGCAGGAATTGTGATGCAGCGGGCAGCTTGCGAGCGAGGTTGATCATGAAGGCAACGGCGAGGTCGGCCACCGCGACCGCGTTGCGCCCCGGCGCAAACAGCACGGGAATACCAAAGGCCGTGCAGGCTTCCACATCGACATTGACCGCATCACCCCGGCAGGCAGCTATCACGCGTAAATCCGGCAACTGGCGCAGCGCATTGATATCGACCACATCCACCTCAGTCACAAAAACCTGTACGCCTTGCAGGGCTTTCACCAGGTCCGGGCCGGTGAGCAGGCGTTTGACCTCGCGAAAGCTCGCGTACTGCACCGCCATATGAGCGCGCAATCTGGCCAGCGACTCGGAATCAAATGCGGCGGATACCAGCGCCTGCAGGCCGGTTTCTGGCCCGGCACCGGCGGTATCTGTGTTTACGGGTTCTTTCAACACGCGCGGCAACAGGTGGCCGACTGCGATGGGCACAGTGGAGGTTTCGGCCTGTTCGCGAAACCGTGACCATGTCGCAAACAGTTGCCCGTTTAATACAGCGTTTTCCTGCTGCGCCGCAAAGCGACGGCGCAGATGGCAAAGCACCTCGCAGGCGCCGGCAAAGCTGGCAAAGTCGCCACTCGCCACGCCTGCGCAAATGGCGGCGCCCAGCGCGGAGCCCTGGTGGGATTGCGGTACCAACACCTCGCGATCAGTGATATTCGCCAGTAACTGGCCGAACACATCGCTGCGTGACAGGCCGCCGCAGAGCGTGATGGAGTCGGTATTGCTTTGTAGGGAGTGGAGCGCGAGCAGTGTGTCCAACTGCTCGAGATTGGCGCGGACGCCGCAGGCGCAGCCTTCTGCCAGCGCGCGTGCCAGGTGACGACGCGGTTCGGCATCTCCACCGCAGGCCATGTGGCTCAGTGTGAGGTGTCCCATTGGCATGGACGGCGCGCGCATGTCCATAACCTCGGCACCCATGGTTGAGAGCATGCCCGCTGCGCCGGGCTCTGATTGCGCAGCCTCTGCCAGGAGTCGCAATTCCGGTTCGGGTGCATCGGGAAACAGCATTCTGGCCATCAGGCTGATTGAATAGCCCATACCGCCACCATTGCTTTCCAGCACCCAGCGATCCGGTACGATGTGATACGTACCCAGGGACTTGCCCGTGGTATCCCAGGCCGGTTGCGCCAGTACGACCTGCACTGGTGCGGTGGTGCCAGCGACAACCGCAACGTCGCCTGGCGCGATGACACCGCCGCCCAGCAGGCTGCACTGCGTATCGGCGCCGCCCATCGCGATCGTCGTACCGGTCTGTAGTCCGAGATGCGCTGCGGCCCGATCGCTGAGTGCTCCCAGCGCGCGGCCTGAGTCTGTCAATGGCGGGAAGATGTCTCGCGGGAGGCCGAGTTCATCGATTAGACGCCAGCACCATTCCCTGTTGCTGAGGTGGAACAGGCCGGTGGCGCTGGCCTGCGTAGCGTCGATGGCGCGCACACCACTGAGCCTGTAGTTAAGCCATTCGCCCAGGCCGAAGACAGTATGTACCCGGTTGAAAGCGTCCGGCTGTTGATTCCTGAGCCACTGCAAGCGCGCCGAAGCGTGCAGGGGCAGCGGCCAGGAGCCCGTCTCCTGCAGCAGTTCCGGACCCATTTTTTCAGCGATCTCGAAATACTCTCCTACTGCTCGCGCATCCCGGTTATCGACCGCAAGGAGTTTCTCGCCGTCAGCGTCGAGCACCACGGTGCTGAAGCGCATTGCAGAGACTGCAATGCCGGTTACGAACGCAGGGTCGATTTCGGCTGCCTGCAATACGTCGCGGCAAACCTGTCCGACAACGTCCCACACGAGTTCCAGGTCAATATCGTAACCGGTGCCAAAGGTGCCGGGCGCTACAGCAAACTCCCAGTGCCCGGATGCTGTCACAAACGCCCCTGATGAGCGGTTTACCAGTACACAGCGAGCTCCACTGCCACCCAGGTCGATACCCAATAACCATGGTTCTTCCATCATTCGATTCCCTGGTAAGTACGCCACAGCGAGGCTGTGACAGGCGGCAATGTTATCATCGGCCCCCCGTCCTGTGTCCATGACAGGCAGAGAACCGGCATTGGCCCGCTCCAGTGACTGTTTTTGTGGACTGAGTCGTAAGTTGTCGAAAAATACAGTCTGGATTTACGTACGGTTCTTTCCTCGTAGTCAAATGAGGGCGTATGATATAAGGTGAATTGAGCGGCAATAACACGACGGTAGTTCCTACCGGAATAAATACGTTTTAGATTTGAGTAACTTACAATGGATAAAATCGAAGCCCATCCACTAAGGCTAACGACGAAATGCATAGTGAAATTAGGGTCAGAGGGTGTCCATCTGCATGCCCCTTATGCAGCGGCAGTTGTCCCGCTCCAGTTTCACGAGTTAGTCACATTATTCGAATTGCAGAATGGCAGCTACACCGATGGCGCGGACGTGGCAGCCGCCGTCGCCAGCAAAACGGGTGCAACGAAAGCGGTTATTGAAAAATTCATCAAGTCGCTGGTGAATCGCGGACGCCTGCGACGTCGGCAGCATGGCATCCCGCTCGCCAGGTTGCACCCACCGAAAGCGCTTCCCGGCGTCGATACCCCCGAGCTTGATAAGGGTTTAATCGTCCTCAAAGTCCCGCAAACCCTGCGCGTTGGGCAAGGTACATTTCAGCTGGTGGATCACGATGGTCATCTGCTGCTCGGTCTCACTGCGGCAGAGTTGATTGCAGTCGCGCAGTTTGTGAAACCGACCAGCCTTGCCGATGGGCTGCAGAATCAACGGGTCTTGCTCGAGGGCCATGCGCTGGAAGACGCGAGGCTCAAGGAGATTCTGGCACACCTGTGTGTGGCCGGCCTGGCGTCCATTGCAGAGCCCACCGTTAACAAGGCCAAGGTCCAGGGATACAGGCAGAGTTTAAAAGCGAACATCGCGAGGCAAGCCGCTGAGCAGGATGAAAAAGAAGCGCTGCGTCAGCAGCAGACAGGCGTCACTCGAACCAAGGTGATACCCGTCGCCTTCGGAGATGCCATTCCCGCGGCGCTGGGTTTGGTTATCGCTTACAGCAAGGCGTATAACGGCGGGTGTCTGGAAGAGTTCTACGATTTTCGCCTGGACTGGCTGTGGGATGATGAGCGCACAGCAAGTTTCACTGCCAAACCGGCAATTTACCTGTTCTCAAACTACTTGTGGACGCATGGAAACAGCATTGCGGTGTCCGAGACTGTAAAACGCCTGAGCCCGGACAGCATCACCATACACGGCGGCCCGGACACGCCGAAATATGCCCAGGACGCAGAGGACTACTTCGCCAAGTTTCCTCACGTCGATATTATTATTCGCGGTGAAGGGGAAGCCAGCGCTGCTGATACGCTGGATAAACTGCGCAGTGTTATCGGCCAGAAAGATCCCGATCTCTCCGTCCTGCAGAGCGTTCCGGGTATTACCTATCGCCATCGCGGAGAAATAATCCGGAACCCGGATCGGGAACGGATCATGGATCTCGACACGATCCCTTCACCGTACCTGACCGGGCTGTTTGATGCTTATCGCGGCGTGCCGCGTATGCATGCGACGCTCGAAACCAATCGCGGCTGCCCCTACGGCTGTACCTTCTGCGACTGGGGTAGTGCCACCACGAGCAAGATTCGTAAATTTGACCTGGACCGGGTGTTCGGCGAATTGGCGTGGTGTTCTGAGATGAAAGTCCAGTCGGTTTCCCAGGCCGATGCCAACTTTGGTATTTTTGAAAGAGACGTCGCTATTGCAGAATGCGTCGCCAACCTGAAAACCACCACCGGTTTCCCGGAAACCTTCGGCGGCAGTTACGCCAAGAACTCCACCAAGTACCTGCAGAAAATTATCAAAATCCTGGCTGATGCCGGCATCCTGGCGCAGGGCGTTTTGTCGCTGCAGACCATGGATGCAGATACGCTGAGCGTTATCAAGCGCTCCAATATCAAGGTCGAGAAGTATGATGCGCTTGCGAACGAAATGCGCAATTCCAATCTTCAGTTGACTGTCGAATTGATGATGGGCCTGCCGGGTGCAACGCTTGAAAGTTTTATCGAAGACCTGCAGCAGTGCATTGACCGGGATATACAGGCGCGCATCAATCACACCACCCTGTTGGTCAATAGCCCCATGAACAGCCCCGATTACCGGGAGGAGCACCAGATCAAGACCGGTACGGAACTGGGGCCGGGCAAAATGCCTATTCTGGTCTCCACCAAAACGTATACCAGGGACGACCTGGAAATGATGCTGGTACTGCGGAGCCTTTACCTGCTCCTCGACACCTTCGGCGTGATGCGGTTAACCACACGGTTTATTCGCCAGCAAGTGGGCATGACAGAAATGGCGTTCTACCAGACACTGCTCAGCAAAGCGGGTGCCGATGGCCGACAGCACGTGTGGCCCATGCTGAATACACTGGTGAATTATGGGCACGATCTGATGGCTCCGCCCTACAGCTGGGCATTGGTATTCGCAGAGTTGCGCGAATTCCTGGTCAAGGAGTGTGGTGTGCCGGACGATAGCGCACTCGATGCAATCCTCGCCGCCCAGCATGCAATGCTTCCCGCGCACGGCCGGGTATATCCGTATGCGATCGACCTGCCGCACGATGTGGTGGCCTGGCATGCCCAGATGTTGGCGACCAAGGGTGCGGGACACTGGCGAGACTGGCAGAAGGTAGTGCCCCCCCTGGCCAGTTTTGGGCCCGGTAGCCTGGAGGTGAACGACGTGAACAACGCGGCGACTACCCTGCTTGGCTGTGACGTAATGATTGCTTCCGGTGGTGCGAACTGGGAGATGGACTCCGGTATTTCGCGCGCCACGGTGCCTGTTGCATTCCATGCGGGGGCCCTTGTGGACGACGATATTATCCACGTGGCGTGAGCCCTTTTCGCGCCCGTGGCCTGACTTACCCGCCCTGCACAGCCCTCCCACCTCTTGCGTCGCAGTAACCTGCGACGGCTCTCTGTATCCTTTCAATCCATGTGGAATATATCGGGGGTCGGTGCCCGCACAAATTTCCAAACTTGATTGAATAGGAGCGTATGATAGGCGACGATATACCGTTTTACAGTCCGCGCTATAACTAAACGACAAATTTTGGAATCGAGTAGCTCACAATGGATACAATCGCCGCCCACCCGCTAAGGTTAACCACTAAATGCATAGTGACGCTGGGGCCAGAGGGTGTGCAACTGTTTACCCCTTATGGAGCTGCGCCATACAAACTCCAGTTTCACGAGCTGGCGACACTCTCGGCATTGCATCACGGCAACTACACGGATGAGGCGGAGGTAGCTGAAGTCGTCGCCGGTGAAACGGGGTCTCCCAGGACACGTATCGAAAACTTCATAAAGGCACTCACCCGGCGTGCGCGCCTGCGACGTCGGGAGCACGCCATCCCATCAACCAGGGTGCTCCCGCCCCGAACGCTCGCGATGTCCAATCCCCCTGATTTTGATAAGGGCTTGATTGCATTGAAAGTTCCGCAGACCCTCAGAATCGGCAGAGACGCGTTCCAGTTGGTGGATCACGACGGCCATTTGTCACTGGAGCTTACCGCGGCGGAACTGCTGGCTGTCGGGGAGTTTGCGGCGCCGACTACCCTTGGTGACGCACTGGAGCGCCAGAGTAAACTGCTGAATCACCGCGCTCTGGAAAAGCCCCGGCTTGTCCAGATACTGTCACAGCTTTACGCTGCGGGCTTGCTGACACTTGCCGAGCAACCCGCAGCCACCCTGCAGCAGCCCCTGAGTTACCGGCAGACCCTGAAAGCGAATATTGCCCGACAGGCAGTCGCTCTGGATGAAAAGGAAGCGCTGCGTCGACAACAAACGGGCGTGTATCGAACGAAGGTGATACCCGTAACGTTCGGGGATGCCATTCCTGCGGCACTGGGTCTGGTTATGGCCTACAGCAAGGCCTATAACGGCGGTTGCCTGGATGAGTTCTACGATTTTCGCCTCGACTGGTTATGGGATGATGAGCGAACGGCAGGTTTCACTGCCAACCCTGCGATTTACCTGTTTTCAAACTATCTGTGGACACATGGGAACAGCATCGCGGTGTCCGAGACAGTCAAGCGCCTGAGCCCGGACAGCATCACCATACACGGCGGTCCGGACACGCCAAAGTATGTCCAGGATGCGGAAGACTATTTTGCCAAATTCCCACATGTCGACATCATTATTCGTGGTGAAGGTGAGGCCACTGCTGCGGACACGCTGGATAAGCTGCGCAGCGTCATAGGCCAGAAAAATCCTGATCTCTCTGTATTACGGGACGTTCCGGGCATCACCTACCGCTATCGCGGTGAGATTATTCGCAACCCTGATCGTGAGCGCATCGCGGATCTCGATACTATCCCTTCGCCTTACCTGACGGGGTTGTTCGATGCGTATCGCGGGGTGCCGCGTATGCATGCGACGCTGGAAACCAATCGCGGCTGCCCCTACGGCTGTACCTTTTGCGACTGGGGCAGCGCCACCACCAGTAAGATTCGCAAGTTTGACCTGGATCGGGTGTTCGGCGAGTTGGAGTGGTGTTCCGAGATGAAAGTCGCCTCGATTTCGCAGTGCGACGCCAATTTTGGTGTTTTTGAAAGAGATGTCGCTATCGCAGAGCGGGTTGCCGAACTGAAGACCAAAACGGGCTTTCCCGAGACTTTCGGTGGGAGTTATGCCAAAAACTCCACCAAGTACCTGCAGAAAATCATCAAGGTACTGGCCGATGCCGGCATTCTGGCGCAGGGCGTATTGTCGCTGCAGACGATGGACGAAAGCACGCTCAATGTCATCAACCGCTCCAACATCAAGGTTGAGAAGTACGACGCATTGGCGAATGAAATGCGTAATTCCAAGCTCCAGTTATCTGTCGAATTGATGATGGGGTTGCCGGGCGCGACGCTTGAAAGTTTTATCGAAGACCTGCAGCAGTGCATTGACCGGGATATACAGGCGCGTATCAATCACACCACCCTGTTGGTCAACAGCCCGATGAACAGCCCTGATTATCGGGAGGAGCACCAGATCAAGACCGGTACGGAACTCGGGCCCGGAAAAATGCCGGTTCTGGTTTCCACCAGAACCTATACCAGGGATGACCTGGCCGTGATGATGGCGCTCAGGGATGTTTACCAGGTTCTCGACACCTTCGGCGTGATGCGATTGTGCTCGCGCTTTGTGCGCCAGCAGGTCGACATGACGGAGATGCAGTTTTACCGGTCGCTGTTGTCGAAAACAGGTCCCGGTGGGAAGGAGCATGTATGGCCGCTGCTGAATACGCTGGTGAATTTTGGTACCGGGCTTATGGCGCCGCCTTACAGCTGGGCCTTCGTTTTTGAGGAATTGCGCCGGTTCATGATTGCTGAGTGTGGTGTGCCTGACGATAGCGCACTGGACGCCGTCCTCGCCGCCCAGCACGCGATCCTGCCCGCGCATGGACGGGTGTTTCCGCATGTGGTTGAACTGCCGCACGATGTCGTGGCCTGGCACGCCCAGGTGCTGGCTGTGAAAGGTGATGGCCACTGGAGAGACTGGCAGTCCATGGTGCCACCCCTTGCGAGTTTTGGGCCAGGACGCCTTGAGGTCAATGACGTGGATGGCCTGGTAACCAAACTGCTTGGTTGCGATGTTGGAATGAGTTCCAGCGGAGCGAACTGGGACATGGATTCCGGGATCGCACGGGCCAGGGTAGACATGGTGTATAACGCCTCCGGCCTGGCAGACAATATTATCCACGTTGCATAACGTGGTGTGCTTTGCGCTTGCCCGCCGTAAACCCCGAACCGCACCCTTCATCCTACTATGCGGCCACTCGTAGAGAGGCCGCAGAATTTCCGGTTCTGTCCAATGAGGTGCGCAGCGATGTTTGTGTCGTTGGCGCCGGCTTTACAGGTATCGCCACTGCCCTGACGCTGGCAGAGCGAGGCTATAACGTGACCGTGCTGGAGCATCACAGGGTGGGCTGGGGAGCGTCCGGTCGCAGTGGCGGGCAGATGCTCGGAGGTCTTCCAGGTGAGGCGGCGCTCGAGAAGTACTGGGGTAGATCTCACGCCGATACGCTGTTTGAACTCGGCTACCGCGGCCACGACATCATCGCGCAGCGTGTGCGAGAGTACGGTATCGATTGCGACCTGAAGTACGGTGCGATTGATGTGGCGCTCAGGCCGTGGCAGGCAGAACAGCTAAAGCGTATGCATGAAGCGCTCTGCTTGCGGAGTATGGAAAGTCAGGTGCGCCTCGTGCCCGCAGGCGAATTGCCCGAATTGCTGGGGACAGACAAATACCTTGGCGGCCTGGTCAATATGCGCAATGGTCATCTGCATCCCCTCAACCTGTGCCTTGGTGAGGCGCGGGCCGCTGTCGATCTCGGTGTCTCTATCTATGAAGGCAGTGAGGTCACTGGGATTGAGCACGGCCCCCAGGTTCTGGTGCGGACCTCGCAGGGCAGTGTGCGTGCTGATACCGTGGTGCTCGCCGGGAATGGATATCAGCACCTTGAGCCCGCCGTTCTGGGAGGTAAGGTGTTTCCCGCCGGCAGTTACATTGTAGCCACGGAGCCGCTGGATTCGCGGGAAGTGGCGCAAATCAATCCACTTGCTCTCGCTGTTTGCGACATGAATGAAGTCCCCGATTACTTTCGGTTTTCGACCGACAACCGATTATTGTTCGGGGGGCGCTGCAATTACTCAGGTCGCGAGCCCCGCAACATTGAGCGGACCATGTTGCCGCGCCTGCGCAAGATCTACCCGAACCTGGCAGACAAACGGATAGAGTATGCCTGGGGAGGCAACATCGGCATTGTGGTAAACAGGGTGCCTCTGCTGGGTCGTATAGGCGCCAACGTTTTCTATGCGCTGGGCTACAGTGGCCACGGTGTGAGTTTGAGCCATGCCTTCGGTGAAGTGCTGGCGGATGCCGTTGCGGGAAATTCAGGGAAAATGGACGTATTCGCGCGTATTCCACATCGAAAGATACCGTTCGGGCAAAAATTTGGCAGCCAGATGGTGGCGCTCGGGATGCTCTACTATCGCCTGCGGGATCTATTGTAGCCGAATGCAGTGGGGCTCACTGCGCGAGCAATCCCTCACGCAGCACCCGCGCCTGTTGCTTGATACGGCGAAGGTTGTCCGGGCCCGCTCGCAGCAGTTGCTTTTGCAGGGCGGGCAAACTCTCCAGCGCTGGATCCTCATACACATAGACGACTGATTTCGGCTTCAGTGCAATCGGTTCCGAGATTTCCGGGGTTGCGAGTACCATATCCAGCGTGCGGATAATTGCGTTGTCAAAATCCTCTGGATCGAGTCCGAGATGATCATAGGCTTGCTGGTACAGTGGGCGCAGCGTGTGAAACGTTTCCACCAGCACACTGACGTTGAGTGCTGTGATGGCATCGGTGTAGCCGTCATAGCGGTTGTAGCTGGCAGGGCTCATGTACATCGAATCGCCGTCCCGGTCCACGCTAAACGCCTGCTTTGGCCGTTCGAGGGGTACCATCTTGCGCAGGATAACGCCGCGGCCAAGGCCGTCTACCAGCGCCGCGCTTAAATCCAATGGCTGATCGCCACTGACCAGTTTGGTGAGATTCGCATCCGCCCCGGCCGCCGCAAATTGTTGCTGCAGGATCCTTTCGCCTTCAGCGGCGGTGAGTGGGGTTTTTTCCTCAGCGTCGTCTTGAACCGCCGTCTCAACATCGACGTCGATGACTTCGGTATCACTTGCTGCAGTGACTTCTTCGCGCACCGGAATATCCGGCGTGGGCGGTAGACTGGGCGCTTTTGCCGGCACCACGGCCTGCGGTAACTGGGCAACGGTCTCTTCGGGTTTTTTCTCGTCGGTCCAGAACCAGAAGATCACCAGCCCGACGATGACAGCCAGCGCAAGCAACAATTCCACAATGGGGAGTTTGCTGCGCTTGGGATGGTGGCTCAAAATTTCTTCAGGTTCTGCTCTCATTTGCAGTTCTCCTTCACGGTGAATCTCTCTATAGCGATAACGCAAGGCGGCGCCAGTCGATAGTTTGGACAGAATACTCTTTGCAGAGTTCGCCAGCCAGTAGTGCCGGGATTTAATTCTCAGGGCAGAGAAGTAGGCACCCGATACATCACAGGATGATGACAAGCGTGAAAGCGTGAGGCAAGTTGCGGTGTGTGATACAGAGCACGACTTGGGGCAAAGCCGTGTAACACTGCTAGATCTGCGGGGGGCTAGGCGTGGGATGCGCCCTTATGTGCTCGGTTTTCTGCGTTGGGTACCACGCTGATTTTCTGGCGCATCATGGCTTTTTTCAGCTTATTGCGGCGCGCCTCCTCGACCTGGATATTGGTTGAACAAAAGAATTGATCCAGTGCTTCACCGGTATCGGTGTTGCACCCGAAGGACTCCCGGCCCTCCTGAATCAGGGCCATCACCAATAACAATTCGCGTTGGTCCAAATGGATGGTGGCGCCCTGGGCGCTGTGCTCCAGTAAACTAATCATCACTATCTCCACGTAACTGATAATAGAACATAGACCAGTGTGTAGCAGCGTTGCTCTTAGTATAGCAGCGGAGGGCAGCCAAAACCGATCTAGGTAGTTTTTAACAGTGGCTTGGGGAAAAGCAAACCAAAAACTGGAGAAAAGTGCAGAAACTGGGGAATACACCCTGGCGCTAACGAATCCATCCTGGCCGCCGGGAAATTGAAAGGTATAGGGTTGGGACCCGCCGTAAACCCCTCCATGGGGGCTTGAGCTCGGCATCCATGCCTCGCACAGTCCCAACCCTATACCTTTCAATTTCCCTCCTTTCCACCGTCTACGAGCATCTGTAAGTGCCTGTCGTCCTCGGTCCCACCAATGCATCTTCCTGTAGCCCGACACTGCCGCGGGAGGCCCGCATGGCCCGAGATCTCCCCCGCACAGTGTCACTCCCACCCGAAGCATCTCGCCTGATGCGATATTTAGCCCTATGATGATGTACTCAGCCCGGATGTCGGAGAAACCATGCCACAAGCCCACAGCGCAGAACCGTCCGTATTGCCTTTGCAGGTAGATATCGTGTCCGATGTGGTGTGCCCCTGGTGCATTATCGGTTACAAGCAGCTGATGAAGGCGCTGGCAACCATGCCCGGGCAGTTTGATGTGGCGATACGCTGGCATCCCTTTGAGCTGAATCCGCAGATGCCTATGGAGGGACAGGACTTGCGGGAACACCTGGCACAAAAATACGGCACCACTCCCGCGCAAAGCCAGGGAGCCAGGGCGCGCTTGTCAGCACTGGGTGAATCGTTGGGGTTCACCTTCGATTACTTTGATGGGATGCGCATGGTTAACACATTTCGCGCGCATCAATTGCTGCATTGGGCGGCTGTAGAGGGCAGGCAGACAGCGCTGAAGCTGGCGCTGTTCGAGGCATTTTTCAGTCGCCGCGAGGATGTGAATGACCCCGGTCTGCTGGCCGATGTGGCAACCAGGGCCGGGTTGGACGGTGCGCAGGCGAGTGCGGTGCTTGCCGATGGGCGCTACGCACAGGCCGTCCGTGACGAGCAGGCCTACTGGTTGGAGCGCGAGGTTCATGCGGTACCGACATTCTATTTCCAGCAGCAGTACCTGGTGCCAGGCGCCCAGGAGGCGGAGGCCTTTGTGCGGTTGTTGCAAAAGATTCAAACGCGCGCCAATCCATAAGGACGCCTTTGGAAGACCCTGGGAGCGCCGGAAGTCTGTTCAGCGGCGAATTGTGGATTATTTATCAATATCGATAGCAGCGTACCCTGACAATCAGGCGTATTGTGCCGTCGATTGTGCCGCTGGGGCACCCTGTTCCGGTAATTTACTTTATGGGTCGCGCTCGTTAGAGTGGCACCTCTGAATAATTATAGTGCTGTTAACTTTGGATTCTTATGATAATTCGAAATATACCTGTATTTATTATGGTAATTGGACTGCTCTCTCTGTTGGGTGGATGTGTCGCCCAGCCGCAACAGGAACAGAAGCAGGATACACGCCTTGACAAGGTCGTCTCGCAACTCGATCAATCGCTCGCGAACCAGGCGTCAGCGAAAGCGCTTCTGCAAGCCCAGCAACAACAACTGGAGGAGCAGGAGCAAAACCTGGTCGCCTTGAGCGCGAGCCTTGGCAAGGTGCTCAAGGCACCGACGGTACAGGATTGCCCCAAGGTGAAGGCCTGCCCACCAGTCTCTGAAGTATCCAATAAGACGGTTGTCGGTGGGTTGGAGAAAGTGTGGTTTCCCGACATGGGGCTGGCGCTGACCGCCAGAGTCGACACCGGTGTCGCAACCGCTTCTATCGATGCCCACGAGATCGAGCAGTTTGAGCGCGATGGCAAGCCCTGGGTCCGCTTCAGTATCAAGAGTCCTGAAACCGGAGAGTCTGAAACCCTGGAGCGGAGGCTGGTGCGTACCCTTGGTGTTCAAAGCTCTGGCGGTGGTGAAGCCATACGGCGTCCGGTGGTTAAGTTGGCTGTCGTCGTCGGCCAGAACGAGCAAACGGCAGAGTTCAGCCTGAGCAGCCGCACGCACACGAGTTATCAGCTTACGATCGGCCGCAGTATCCTGAGAGATGTGATGGTGGTGGATGTGAGCAAGAAAAATGTCGCGCCCTACGTCATTCCGGAGCAAACATCGGATCGTAGTGGAGAATCCAAGTGAACCAGAAGCGGACATTTTTTGGGATCCTGATAGCCATGGCCCTGAGCGGGATTGTGATCGCGGTGCTGCGTCACTTCGCGACGGGTATCCCCTTCCTGCCAGGGCAGGAGCAGTCAGTCTGGCTGGTTGAAGCCAGGGTCGATTTCGAGGCCGATGGCGGCCCCGTCACCGTCAACCTCAGCTTGCCCGATGCACAAACGCCGGGCTTTGAGGTCTACGAGGAGCAGGCAGCCTCGCCCGGCTACGGCTTTGCGATTCTTGCGCTGGACGGCAACCGGCGTGCGGAGTGGACCAAGCGAGATGCGCAGGGTGGGCAGTCGCTCTACTACAAGGCCCAGTTGGTCGAAACCGGCAGCGACAGTAACAGTGCCGCAGATGATCCCGGCATTGGCGAGGAGCACCTGGACTACTGGGATGACGCACAGGAACTGGCGGCGAAGGAGGTGCTGGATCTCGCAAGCGAAAAATCCAGTTCTCCTCAAAGCCTGACGCGCGAACTGGTCAAATTGCTGAACACTCCCGACTCCCAGAATACTGCCCTGCTGAGTTCAAACTCCACCAACCAGGCAGACCTGCTGATGCTGTTGCTGAACCGCGCCGATATTGCGACGCGCTCAGTGATGGGACTGTATCTCGAGGACGCCAGGCGCCGGCAGACGCTGACGCCGATGGTTGAAATCTATACCGGGGAGAAGTGGTTGCTGGTTAATCCGGTGTCCGGGGAATTCGGTGTCCCGCCCAACCTGTTGCTTTGGCATCGCGGTGGGGTTTCGGTACTGGATATCACCGGGGGCAAGAAGTCCCGCGTGCATTTTTCCATGATCCGCCAGACGGTGCCCGCCCTGCAATTGGCGCAGGTGAAAAACAGCGAGAGTGCGTTTACCCGCCTGGGTGTGCAGCATCTGCCAATCGAAGAACAGAGTATGTTCAAGCTGCTGTTGCTGTTGCCACTGGGCGCGGCGGTCGTGGTCTTTATGCGGGTCATCATCGGCTTGAAGACATCGGGCACATTTATGCCTGTGTTGATTGCGCTGGCATTTTTGCAGACCTCGCTGGTGACCGGCCTGATCAGTTTTGTGCTGGTGGTGGCTGCCGGCCTGGGGCTGCGCAGCTACCTGTCGCGGCTGAACTTGCTGCTGGTCTCGCGTATCGCGACGCTGATCGTACTGGTTGTCTTCATGATCTCCGCGTTCAGCATCATCGGCTACCAGCTGGGCTACAGTACAGGAATGACCATTACATTTTTCCCCATGATCATCATTGCGTGGACCATCGAGCGGATGTCGATTTTATGGGAGGAAGACGGCCCGAGCGAGGTTTTGCGGCAGGGCGGAGGCAGCCTGTTAGTGGCGGTTATCGCTTATCTGCTGATGCAGACGCCGATATTTGTTCACCTCACCTTCAATTTCCCGGAGCTTAATCTGGTGTTGTTGGCGTCCATCCTGGCCATGGGACAGTACACCGGGTACAAACTGTCGGAATTGCGGCGCTTTCGCTCAATGGATGATCTCGGATGACACACGCATGGGTCTCAACCAGGCGCCTGAAGGAATTTGGCATGTTGGGCATGAATTGCCGCAACGTGGATTTCATCAATCGCTATAACGAACGCAAGCTCTTTCCCCTGGTCGACAACAAGCTGAAAACCAAGTTGTTGGCGCAGGAGTATGACGTGCCCACACCGGCACTGAAATTCGTTGTGCGCGAGCAACACGAGATCAGCCACATCGAACGCGAGCTGGCGGATCTGGAGAGTTTTGCGCTGAAGCCGGCGAAGGGCTCCGGCGGGAAGGGCATACTCGTTATCACTGGTCGCAAGGGAGACCTGTTCATTCGCAGTTCCGGCGCGCTGATGGATATCGCCGATATTCGCCGCCATATGAGTAATATTCTCGCAGGGCTTTATTCCCTGGGCGGTACGGCCGACGTGGCCATCATTGAAGACCTGATTGCCTTCGACGACTGTTTTGATGGGTATTCCTATGAAGGCGTGCCCGATATCCGCATTATCGTGTTTCGCGGATACCCCGTAATGGCCATGCTGCGCCTGGCGACGGCCGCCTCAGACGGCAAGGCCAACCTGCACCAGGGCGCCGTTGGGGTGGGCCTGGCGCTGGATTCAGGGCGCTGCCTGAACGCGGCCCAGTTCGGCCGTCCCATCAAGTTGCACCCGGATACCGGGCGCCCCCTGAGCGACATACAGATAGCCGGCTGGCGGGATATCCTGATGCTGTCCTCCCAGTGTTTCGAAATGACCGGCCTTGGCTATATCGGCACCGATATCGTGTTGGACAAGTTTGCCGGCCCGCAGTTGCTGGAACTGAATGCCCGGCCCGGCCTGGCAATCCAGATCACCAATGGCCGCGGATTGTTGCCCCGTCTGCGCCATATTGAAAATATGACCGTGAACCGGCGCTTTCGTACCGAGCACCGTGTGGATTACGTCATGCGCCAGTTCGCCGAGGTGGATCCGTCGGCGCAGCCGTCGGAATAACGTCGTGCGTCACGATTCGGTGAGCCACTTCTGCCGATGACAGTGCTCGGCGGATTGGAGGAGGCCTGTGTCTCGATTCACGCCGATAGCGGTGAAATCCTGGATTGTAATGAGGCAGCCGCCAATCTGCTCGGGGTGTCCGCTGCGACATTGGTGAGCGCAGCCTGGCGCAATGTGATTCCCTGCGCCGCCGAGTCCGCCAGTGTTCTCGAGCACGCGCTGCAAGCGGGTCGGCGCGTGATGCTGCCGCCACTGATTCTGGACCGGGTACAGCTGCCGGAAGTCGCCGTAGGTGGCTTGTGTCTGCCCGGCCCGCAGAGTCCCCAGGGTGCAGTCGCCAACCTGTTGCTGTGGCCGCTTCACGATGAAAGCCATACGTGTGTGCCGGATGATCTGGCCCCCTCTGATACGCTGGCGTTGCTGGGTGTCGATCAGCTGCGCTACGATGCCAGTTGGGGCGCACGCGAAACAGCGAGCCTGATGGCCGATATCAGGGGCAGCCTGCTCGAAATAGTGCGTAGCGGTGACGCGGTGGGCCCACCGATGGCCAGCTCAATTCTTGTCACCCTGCGCGATGTCGATATAGAGGGCGCACGCGATATCTGCCGCGCGATCCTGTCCCATGTCCACCGCCAGCATACCGCACCGGGCACCGCAACAGCGGATGCCCGGATCTGCGTCGGCCTGGCACACAGGGCTCCCGGCACCAGCGCACTGGCGACCCTGTTAGCGGCGAACAACGCGATGTTGTACGCCCAGTCTGCTGGAGCACGGGAACCGGTGCGCGCGGCAACGGAAGACGACCACAAACGGATTATCGGCACAGTGGTCAACCACGCGGGGATATTCAGCGAGTCATCCAACGTGCACGCTTCCGGAACCGGGGAAGAGGGAGGCGATGACGAGGCCAGGTCTCCGGCCAGAAAAGTCCTGCCCCCGGTAGCGCCGATTGAAAAGGATATCGAAGGTTATGTGGTCGACAACATGGAAGGCGCTGTAGACCAGGCCATTTTCCTGGCACAGCTGGATATCCCAGTGGCGATTATCGGCCCCGCAGGTACGGGAAAAATGTATATCGCTCGAATTATTCACGAGGAATCGGACGGCGCCAGCGACATGCTTGTGGCCATCGACTGTCGGGAGTTTCGCAGTCGCCAGGTGGCGCACAAGCGTATTGCACGCGAGTTGGCGCAGGGTGAGGGAAAAACGCTGGTGTTCAAGTCACCACACCTGATGCACGCTGAGGTGCAGCTCAAACTGGCCAAACAGATCAGCTCCCGTACACTGGCAGATGTCAGCCCCCCACGCTATTTACCCCGACTCAAACTGATTGCGCTGTTCCCTGAGAAACTGGAGGTCCTGATCCGGCGCGGCCAGTTGGTTGCGCCCCTCGCCAGCGCTTTTGCCGGCTATCCGATCAATGTGCCACCCATCAAGGATCGTAAACAGGCGGTACTGCGCTGGGCACACAAGATCCTCGGGCAGGAGGGCGTGACCCGCGACCGCGACATGAAGGGCTTTACGCCGGATGCGGAGCAGGCGATGCTGCTGTACGACTGGCCCGGTAACATCAGCGAAATGCGCCAGTGTATTCACGACGCGCTGGAAAAGACCGATAAGGACTGGCTGACACCGGTTGACCTCGGCTTGTTTACCGGGATCAAACCCGATGGCGCGCCCTACCTGCCTGAGCCCAAACCGTTTCTGGCGGTGGTGGCAACCCGGGAGAGCGAGGATGAGAATTATGTTCCGTCGGTGCAGGAGGCGTTGCATGTGGTGCTGGGTGAGGCGGTGCACAGCTTGCTGGAACTGAAAGTGATCAAGCCACTGGGTACCTGGCTTGAAGATGAGCTGGTGCTCGCAGCGCTGGACAGGTATCGGGGCGACCTGCGGCGAACGGCCGAATTCCTCCATACCAAGCCCCGGAATATCAGCCGCTGGCAGCCGAAAATCGCATCGCGTGAGAATGATCGAAACGGCAGTGCGCTGTGGCAGAAGCCGCGCCGATTACTGCGGGAGTGGGTGAGGGAGTCACCGCAATCCGACGAGTCGCCGCTGACGCTTATGGCAGACAATTTGATGGCACACGTGAATCAGCAGGGCGGTGCCCTGGGTTCTGCGGCTCGCGCCCGCATCATGGGCGTATCGACGCCAACCTATCTGAAACGCTGCCGCGAAGCCGGGAATACCTGACAGGGGGATTGAGGATGGCGGGGAAAAACACAGCACAGGGCAGATCATCGGGAGCGACCGGGCGCAGCGCAAAGACAGTGGAGGATTACGCGCGCGCGTTTGAGCAGGGTATGGAGAAGGACCTGCCTGTGAGCCTGGGCTTTTCTGCGCGCCTGAATATGTTGTGGGACCTGACGGGTGCGGCGCCACCGCAGACCGAGGGACGCGTGATCAGTGTGATGGGAATAAACCGCGAGTGGCGTGAATCGGATGTCCGCAAGTGGTTGCAAAAAGACGTTTTGCCACCGCGAATCGACCTGCACAATATGGTGAAATTCCTGGTTGCGCAGCTGGACAAGGGGCAGGATGCACGCCGCTGGGAGGCGTTTCTCATTTACGGCTCCCCGATAGTCTCCTCGCCGGTCAACCAGACCCTGTACCGCGAGGACCAGACGCGTCGTGAAATCGCATCAACTATTTTCGCCCAGATCACCGATGAGTACGGGATACCGCCTTCCGCCTACGAGGCCGATCAGGTCTTCCAGCGCTGCCTGACCCTGATGCACAAATTCAACATCTATGAGCTGCGCGACTTCCAGGCCGGCCACCTGGAGCCGTTCAAGAGCTATATGTTTCCAGGTGCATAGCGAGCCGGTGCATGTCGACCTCGCGCTGCCGGAGGCCGCCATTGGTACCGGCCTGGTGCAAAGAAGCGGTGATCCCGCTGCCTCTTCGGCAGACCAATTTATTGGGAGGTATTTCTTGCTGATAGCGACGCGCAGATTACCAAACGAGAGTTATCACGATGCTGTTCATGCATGATAGGGTTAGCGAATCAGAAGGATTCGCCGTTAAACATGCGCACTAAGTTGGTGATTATTGCAATGGTATGACGGATTTCGCGAGTTGCGATTAGTTGGATTGTTGCTAGATTAGAGATGAACTGGATTTGTTACTAGAATCGTCTTGCTGCCGACTGTGCAGAATAGACATCAAATAATAAAGGTAAATATGGCTTTAAGAAAGGTAGTTGTATTGCCGTTGGTCCTGGCCAGGCACGTCGGTTACTTGCCGTACCTGGCGATGGGTATGTTGGCGGCCTATGTGAGAAGTTATCAGAATGGCCGGTTGTCTGCTGAGTATGAAATCAAGCCGTTGCAGCTCGCTGGCTATCCTGATCATCCGCTAAAAGCGGTTTATAAAAAAGTCGTTCAAACCTCAAACCCCGTTTGTCTGTTTTCCTCCTATGTGTGGAATCACAACTTAAACGTCAAAGTCGCGGCACATATCAAAGAAATTTCGCGAGGCTCTCTCGTGATTTTTGGGGGACCTCATGTGCCAAAATACAAAGGTGATACTGAAAAATTTCTACGGGAAAACCCTTTTATTGATGTGGCTGTGCTTGGAGAAGGAGAGGCTGCGTTGGCTGAGATTCTTGCTGCATTTTCAGGCCCTCCGGGCAAGAAGCGAGATTTCTCCAAATTACGCGAGGTTACAGGAATTGTATATTTTGATGGGAGTGAGTACATCAGAACACCGGAGCGGGAGAGAATTCGGGATATAAGTGAAATTCCTTCCCCCTATTTGACGGGTGAATTTGAGCCTTGGTTTGAAGGCAACTTCCGCTCTGTTTTGGAGACAAACAGGGGGTGTCCATATGGATGCACATACTGCGATTGGGGTTCGGCGACGCTATCAAAGGTGAGCAAATTTACCTCAGAGAGGGTAATTGCGGAAATTGAGTACATCGCGTCGAAGGGAGCTGAAGAGATATTCATAGCAGATGCAAATTTTGGGATGCTGGAACAGGATATTGAGATTGCAACGGCACTCGTTGAAATCAGGGCTAGAACCGGTTATCCCGTAAGAATCACAAGTAATTTCGCAAAGAACGGTGGTCGTCGTTTGATGTCGGTTATAAAAATACTGCATGAAGGAGGACTTTTGCCAACGGGTATCATAGCGCTGCAAACCACTGCACCAGATGTGCTAAAAGCTATAGCCCGCGACAATATAAAAACAGAAGCTTACGAAAAAATGATGACGTACTTCAACGCTGAGAAGATTCCTATGGCTTCGGACCTGATGATCGGACTGCCAGGGCAAACAATCGATAGCTTCGCCGTGGATCTTCAGTTTTGCTTCGATTGGAAAGTCTTGGCTCACGCTAATTTTACGTCAATGATGCCAAATGCCCCGATGGCGGAAGCTGGATATTTAAAAGAACATAACATTGTAACCAGTGACGACAACATGATTCATTCGACTGCTAGCTTTTCAGCCGCCGATATGGATTATATGAAGAAGCTATACACCACATACCAGTTTTACGTTAAGTTTGGCGTGCTTAAGTATGTCCTGTATTTTTTGCAGATTGAGCATGGCGTTCCCGCAATTAAATTCTTGCGGACCTGGTTGGACTGTATGCTCGCATCTGATCCTGATCTTCCGCTATCTGAGCGAATCTATAACGAAGTATTGAACGGCGCTCAGCATAAAGACTGGGCCGTTTTACATTGGGGAGAGAATGCGGATTTCCTTTTCCATGCCCCGGAGGCGCTCTACGACGAAATGTTCTTTTTTTGCGAGCGTGAATTTAATGTAAAACCTGACCCCAGGGAAGTACGTACTCTTACGACGGCTCAACAGGCTGTAATGCCTCGCGAGGGTAGGGAGTATCCGTACGAAGTATCGCTGGAGCATGATATTGACGCCTACGTACGCCAGATTTTGACAGAGCCCTCCGTAAGTGCGTTGGAGGGGTCGCTTAAGAAGCTGTCACAATGGCCTGAGGGGAAACTCGTGGTAGAGCCCGATGCAGGTGGAAGTATCAAACCCGATCATTTTATGGCTGATCATGCGCATAGCGGTCAATGGGAACTGGCTTCATCTATTCGGTTCTACTGATTTACGGTTGAGTCCGTTCCAGGGATTCTCACCAGAGGCTCGAATACAGCGGGTTGCTGTGTTCGTTCTTTCAGATTGACTTCATTTCCAACCCTGAGCGCGAGCCAGTGCTCAACTGGCCCAGCGTAAACGGAACTGCTTCACAGAATATCAATCGCCCAGACGAGCATTGTCTGGTCAATAAGCCTATTAATATCAATAGCATATCTTCCAGTCTCGCCAATTTTCTTTGTCGCCCCTCACAAAAGTCCTGATTTCTGGAGAAATCTCCAGTTTTCGCTTGCCGGTTTTCGCAGGTATGGAAATACTATCGATGCATAACCCAACGGAATAACTGACCAGGATATGAGGGAAATCATGAGCAACCAGACAGAACAATTTGATATCCGCGGCGTAAAAATCGCTGTGATCGATGATGCGAAAACGATTCGCATGATGATGTCCCACACGCTGCGCGGTATGGGCTGCGAAGTGGAATGCGCCGAGGACGGGTACAAGGCCCTGGGTATGTTGCGCCGCTTCAAGCCCGACCTGATCTTCCTGGATATCACCATGCCGGAATTGGACGGCTACCAGACCTGCACCCTGATTCGCAATGCCGAGGAAACACGGCATACGCCCGTGGTGATGCTGTCGTCCTCTGACGGTATTTTCGACATCGCGAAGGGCCAGGCGCGCGGGGCCACGGCACATGTCACCAAGATTCCACCGGAATCTGTATTGCGTGAACTGATTTACAACCACACGAACAGGCAGGCGGCAGCCTAGTACCCCGGAGGCGGAGAAGTGATGCGAATTTACCGGGCAGTGCGCTAATGGGCATCTCTGCATTTCAGTCCCTGGAACTGCTGGAGCGACTGCACGCGTATGACAATGTGCCGGCGCCTGCCGTCGCTCCCCCGCCCGTGACCTGGGTCGGGAGTTCCCTGGGCATTGCCGGTGTGCCGCTGCTGATCGGTGCCGGGGAAATGGACGAACTGATTGAAACACCGACGGTGACGACAATACCCGGCACCAAACCCTGGGTGCTGGGTGTGGCCGCCTACAAGGGTGGGTTGCTGCCGATTTTTAGTGGGGACGTCCTGTTTCGCAAACGGCCCTACATTGGCCGGGCGCGGGATTACTGCATGGTAATACGCCGACCGGGTATGTATTTCGGACTCACCCTGAGCCATGTCCAGCGGGATCTGCGTTTTCCGATCGAGCAGCGGATCATGGAGCACGAGGTTGATCCCGATTTCGCCGGGTACACACTTGGGGGATTTATGTACAAGGGTGAATTCCGGGCGGTTCTTGATATCGATAAATTGGTGGCAGATGACGAATTGTCCAATGCAGCCGCAGGAAAAATTTCTTCAAAAAAGGGGAAAAGTAATGAATAAGGCATTGAATTTTGGCGTTCCCAATGTGTGGTTGGCGGGTATGGCGCTGGGTGCCCTGGGATGTCTCGCCGGGATAGTCTACGCGCTGACCAAGACGCAGTTGGATGCGGGTACGCTCACGGTGCTTATCGGTGCGCCGGGCGTGCTGGCGGTAGCGCTGCTGGCATACCGGGGACAGCGGCGCCGGGTGGAATACACCGAGCAAGGTGTGGCTGAAATTAACCGGGCTTTGGTCAAGATCGCCGAGGGTGACCTGACGGTGCGGGTGCCCGAGGACAACTCGGTCACTCGTGATATTGCGAGGGAAATCAACGCCTCTACCCAGCGACAGCGCGAGCTCATTCGCAACATAAAAACACCGTTCAAGGTATCGACTGAGGGCATCACCAAAATAGGCGGCATCGCCGAGGGCCAGGTTGAAAAAGGCCGTGAACTGACTCGCTCCGTCGTGGAGTCAACGACTGCAGCGACTGAAATGGTGCGCACCAGCGAGGAGATCAAGCGGTCGACCGCCGAAGCGGCCCGTACCTCTGAGCGCAACCGGCAGCGTGTGGCGCAGGGCTACGAGTTGACCAAGGATATGTCCAAGGCCTCGGCAGACGTGCGTGAATCGGTGCAGGAGACCTCGAAGTCCGCTAAGCGACAGGGCGAACTTATCCAGTCGGTAACCGCAGCGGCGGAGTATATACAGGCCCTCAATACGAAAATCTCGGTCGTCGCGATCAACACCCGCATCGAGGCGGAGAAGGCCGGAGAGCACGGCCGCCCCTTCCTCGGGATTGCTGAGGCGATCGGCGACCTGATGCGCGAGGCGGAGGAAGAGGGACGCAAGATCATTTCCCAGGTGCGGATGTTGCAGAATTTGTCGGCCGATAACCTGTCCAGTATGGAAAATACGGTGGGTACCGTGGTGACAATTCTGGAGTACATCGACCGCCTGGACAGCTCGCTGGAAGAGATCAATGCAGGTTCCTCTGCGATCACCAAGATCATCACTTCGGTAGATGACGCGGCTGGCCAATCGGCCACCACGGCACGCCATATGAACAGCTCCATGGATGCCATTCGTGAGCGCAACCTGGATATCAGTGAGTACAGCGAGTCCACCCTGGTTGGTGTGAGCAGCCTGACAGCCTCCATGCGCGAGGTGGCCGAGAGTCTCAGCCAGTTCCGGATCGAGGAGATCACCGAATCCGAGCGAACGCTGGCGGCCATCGAAGACCTGAAAAAGATACAGGGTGCGAAGAAGGTGTATCGCGAGGAAGAGATGACCGCCCTGGAGCAGGGTAAAGTAGCGCGGGTCTCTGTGTGAACATGGCCACCGCCAGGCGCGTACCAGAGCTGCGCCGCAGCGATCTCGATCTGCTGATGCAAAAACTGCACACACACGCGGGTATCAGGATCGACAGCACGGAGAATGTCATCGCCGGGACTATCCAGAACCGAATGACGAGTCTGGGCTTGCGCGATGTGGATAGCTATCTGTCGATCTTTGACGACAGCATCAGCGCGCGCGCGGAGTGGCTGGCGCTGATGGATTTGCTCACGGTGAAGGAGACGCGATTCTTCCGGCAACCTGATGCCTACAAGTGCCTGGCGCACTACGTGGATGAATTGCTGGGTGCCGGTCCGGCGCCGAGCGAGCTGTCATTCTGGAGTGCCGGGTGCTCGTACGGCCAGGAGCTGTACTCGATGGCGATGGTCGTGGAGAGCGCCGTGTCCCGAAGCAAGCCCTGGCTGCAGTGGCACGGCATTGGCACTGATATCAGTTTCAACGCGATTCACCAGGCGCAGCGCGCGCTCTACCCGGAAGATGCGGTGCGGTTTATTCCGGCCGAATATCGCGAGCGTTTTATGGGTTACGGGCAAAGCGAAGAGCGCATAGTCGCTGAAGCGATCAGTGCCAGGACGCACTTTTTTCACAGTAACCTGCTGCATGTCGACAGTGCGCCCTTTGCGGATTTCAATATTATTTTCTGTCAAAACACGCTGATCTATTTCGAGCGGGAATGGCAGCGCTGGATCATTGACCAGTTGGTAAAACGGCTGCGAGTCGGCGGTATGCTGATCCTCGGTGCCGGCGAGGATGTGTCCTGGCTGGGTCAAAACGTGCGTCGGCTGCAGTGGCCGGGCGTATGCGCTTACACGAAAACTGGAGGTTGAGCGAGTGAAGATGAAACCGGACATCGTGTCCCTCAAATGGGTGATCGGGCTGATCAATGAACAGGCCGATGCCGCCGAGGCAGCACTGGTGGAATATGGCCAGGATCCCGCACAGAAGCAGGCCCTGCTGCGCTGCATGTGGTCGGTGCACCAGATAACGTCCACGCTCAGGGCACTGGGTATGCGCAAAGCTGAAATGCTGACGCTGGAAATGGAGCGCAGCCTGAACTTCCTCTACAAGGACAAGGTGCTCGGGGAGCGTCGCAAGCTCGCGATGGGCGGCCTGATGCAGGCACTCAAGATTATTCCCGCCTATCTGGAGCATACCCAGGGCCAGCGTGTGGACACGGGTCGCGGCCTGGAGAAGTTTGTTAATGACCTGCGACGCTGGGTGGGTGAGCGCCCGCGTCCGGCGGCCTTTTTCTTCTATATGGAGATTGCCGCGGATGCAGGGATCACCCCCTATGGGTTCGTAGCCGACGATGAGGAAATCAAGAGCCGGGCCAATGTCATGTTGGCCCTGTACCTGGAGATGGCGAAGCAGGCTCTGCGCAAGCGCAACGTCACCGAGAGTATGAAAACGGTGGCGCGCATTGCCAGGAAGATGCAGATGTTGCTGGCGGGTACCGAGCAGGAGCGCTTCTGGTTCACGATGATCGGCCTCTGCGAGGGTATTGCCGGCGGGTTGATCGTGCCTGATGAGTGTATCGCGCAAATCTTCAAGTCCGGGGCCTTTGCCATCAAGTTCGCGCGAGAGAACGGCAGCATGGTCGATGAATCCATTGACTATGAAAGCTACCTGCAACAAATGCTGTACTACATAGCGTCCTGTCGCTCGAAGCCTGTGCACATCACAGCCATTCGGGAGGCGTTCGGTATCAGCGACAGCACAATCCGCGATGCCAGCCAGGGCCTGGTGCACAGTGACGCCATCGTCATCACGCTCAAAGGCGCATTGCAGCACCTCAATGTCGCGGTGGAATACCTTTCCACACACGACTTGCTGGCGGTCGCAAGAGGAAAACTGGAAGACCAGGACGCCAGCGTGCTGCTCGCGATTGATGCGGCAGAGCAGCGCCTGGTAGCCGCCGGACAATTGCACCATGCAGATTCCCTCAGGCGAGTGCTGCAGTTGCTAAGGCCGTTCTTCGCCGGCAGGGGCGTGGAGGATCTGCACTATGTGGCCGATACCGTGCGCTCGATTACGCTGGGCATTACCGATGTCAAATCGGATATCGAGCACAAGCTCCAGCACGGCCTGAACAGTTCCTACAGTGGGAAAGACTTCGAGCTGCGGGAAAGCGTCGCAACCGCGACATTCCGCCAGATGGGTCTGGTAGAAAACTATCTGCACCAGATACTGCGGCGCAAGGCGCTGAAAAGCGCGCTGGACAAAAAGCCGCTCGACCGCGCAAGTGTGTTGCGCCTGACGACCGCTCTGCAGCGCCACCTGAACAAGATTGACACAGGGCATGAGGAGCTGCGGCAGGCCATCCGGGATGCGGATAATAACGATCCGGATCTCGATCTCCTCTACGGATTGTCGTTGGATTTCCTGGCCAGGTTGGAGTCAATTCCAGACCGCAAGGCCATTGGCGATTCCCTGCAACTGCTCGATGAGATTGCCGGAGCCCTGCAGTTTGCCGGTATGGGGCGCGAGGGTGCGGTGATTGTGCAGTGTCACAAGTGGCTCACCGCCGCCAGCGATGCAGGCAGCGTGCATGAAGATGATGCATTCCGCTGTTTCGCCGATGCTTTTGCACAGATTGAAATGCACCTGCAGCGCTCGATACTCGATCCGTTGGACGATACCTCGCACATCCTGGCGCTCGCAGAGCAGCGCGCGGCTGAACTGGACAGGTGGATCGCCGGTTTGTCACCCGGGCGCAAGATTGCGGAGATCGTGACTTCGGAAAATGCCCCTGAAGTACACGATGACATGCTGGTGCAGGACGTCGAAATCCCGGTGGAATTTCGCGATGTCTTTATCGAGGAGTCCGAGGAGATGGTTGCCGAACTGGCCAGCCTGACGATGGACTGGCTACAGGACCCCAACAATAAGGAAGTGCTGCGAGACATCCGCAGATACTTCCATACGTTCAAGGGCAATGGTCGCGCTGTCGGTGCCAATATCCTCGGAGAGTTGGGCTGGGCCGCCCAGGACATGCTGGACCGCTCGCTGGACGGAGAGTTGGCGCCGGGCGCAAACGTGCAGACCCTGGTGCACGAAGTTGTCGACGCCCTGCCCGACCTGGTTCGCTCCTACACGAGCGATACCGGGCCGGATGTCGATCGTATCCGCCAGTTGACCAATGCCTGCTTCCTGCTGGCGGCATCTGGTGGCACGGTTAAACCGGAGGATCAGCCCGGGGTCAACAGTGTGATCCGCGCAACGGGTGGACTGGCAGAAAATCTCGCGGCCGCAACCAATCTGACGCATTAATCCAGCCGTACTGAAGGTCGACCGGATAGGGAGAATTATCGTGCATACTGATAAGAAAATGGGCGAAGCGAGCCTCAACGTGGGCGCTGAACCAGAGGAAAGTGATCAGGAAAAAAGCCTTCGCTGGCTGCTGGATATGGATCTCTCCGAGCCTGAGGAGAAGCTGTTCACGGTTGCCGGTGATGAATATCTTGATACAGGGCTGTCCGCATTTGAAGCCGAAGTCGCCGGACGACCATTGGTTCGCGGCAATGCGAACAGCGATGATCTGGCCAGTTATGTAGAGGAGGAAATTGTCGTTTCTTCAGCCGGGACTGGCCCGGATATCTACAACCGCAGGGATGCAGGGCCGGCGGCCGGGTCCACGCGCATGGTGCGCGATGCGTTTATGGCAATTGATTTTTCCAGCGGACGCGAACGCGCAGACGCCAGATTCGGTGCCCGGGTGGAGGAGGGGACGGATATTCTCGGTCTGTCGGGTGATGATGATATCGGCGAGAAATTTGTGTCGATAAAGCGCGTCAAGCCTGCACCGTCCAGTGTGGTGCGCTCCGAGTCGAGGGTGGTAGCGCCCGCCAGCAATGCTGCGCCGCCGGTGGATCAGTACGTGGCCCCCGAGCCCGCGCCAGTTGAGCAGTCTGCCCCGGAGAACAGCGCTATTGCAGACGTTCCCGATTACCCCAGTGTCAGCGAATATGTCGAGACGATTCCGCAGTCGATGGATGACGAGGAGTTCGATAGCTATTTACTCGCCGGGAATCACTTGCCTGAAGGGCACTCTGACCCGGAAGACCTGGTAGTTCACAGCGAGGAGGGTGTTGTTTCTGTCGATCCCTTCAGCGAGATTCAAATTGATTACCACGAGGATTTTCGCGCACTGGGTGCGATTGGGGACGAGCTGCCGGCATCTCCTGATGCTGCTTCGGCGCTGCCGCAAGAGCCGCTGCCGGAGACAATGGAGTCCGCTGCAATCCAGGGCGTGGTGCACGTTGCAGACGCCCCGGACGAGGGCTTTGGTGAGAATATTTTCGGCGATGAGTTTACGGACGATTTCTCCGCGCTGATGCCCGGCGAGGACAGCTTTGCGGCAGCCGATATCGATGCGGTATTTGCCGGCCTGTCCCAGTTCCAAGACGGCCCCGACGAAATTTGTGGCGTGGGTTTCGAAGCCTTCGGAACGGTTGAGGCAGCCGATGCAGGTGCCGGGTCGGCGCTCGAGCAGGTTGAAGAGGAGGAGGCACGTCCGGAGCAGGCACCCGAGCCATCCGCTGATGCCGAGGTCCTGTCGCGTCCCGATACCGGGGAAGAGGCCGATCTTGCGGCTTTCGATGGAACGTGCCTGGACGGCTTTGTTCCTGATTACATCACATTCAATTATTCCACGCAGAGTAATGCGGAAATCTTCACCGATTTCCTGGACGCCTTTATCGAGGAGGGCACAGTCGAGGTAGAGCGGCTCGAGAACGAGGTGGGCGAGTGGGAGCGAAATGTCGCCAATGAAACCCTGTTCGCGAGTGTCTCGCGTACACTGCACACGCTGAAGGGGATCGCCAAGGGTGTAGGCTTACAGCGGCTCGGAACCCTGGTGCACAATTTTGAAACACTGCTGGAGAAAATGCCGCGACCACGTGGCGGAGAGGAGCAGACCTATTTTCGTATCGTAAATGCCTGGCTGGACGCCATCGTGCGCGGCGTTGAGTTTGTCGTGGAGAAGCGGGCTGATGTGGCGAGTGAATTTCCTGCTCCGCTGGTCAAGGCCGCGCCGCAATCCGAGGTCGGAGCGGTGGAGCATCTGGAGTGCGACGGCGTCGCTCCCCGGCAGGTTGAGACGACAATAACCAGCACCGAGATCAGGTCAACCGGGTTTTCAGCGCTCGAGAAAAGACGCGACCAGCAGTTGGCGGATGAAGGCGCCAAGGTACTGGCGGCGCAGCAGTCGGTGCGAATTACGTCCGAGAAGCTGGATCACTTATTAAACCTGACTAGCCAGGCCCAGCAACTGGGGGTGCGCGCGTCGCAGAATACCTCGCGCAGCAAGCGCTCTTCGGCAGAACTGCAGGCACGATTGTCGTCTGTGCGCACACATATCCGAAAAATTGCCGATCGCGCCCTGCTCGACGTCAATGCCCGTCCCGGCAGTTCGTCATCGCATATGGACGCCCTCGAGATGGACCAGTATTCAGAACTGCAGGAGGCGGCCAGCATCCTGCGCGAGGGCGTCGAGGACCTCGCCGACCTGGTGGATGTGGTGAGTCGCCAGAATATGCAGATCGAGACACTCCTGAAGCAGCAGTCCACGGTGATCTCCAGTATCTCCTCCTCGATACAGGGTGCCAGGGTTGTGCCCGTGTCGCGGCTTATGCCGGGGCTGCGGCGTATTGTGCGCACTGTCAGCACCGACCTGGGCAAGATTGTTTCCTTTAAAACCCTGAACGAAACCGGTGCGCTCGATCGGGACCACTACGCCCGTTTGCAGGTGATACTCGAACACATGGTGCGCAATGCGCTCGACCATGGCATCGAGTCACCCGATGAGCGGATGGCGATGGGCAAGCCTACCAGTGGGCGTATTACCATCGATGTGCGCAAATCGGGAGGCGACTATGTGGTTCGCCTGGCGGACGATGGCAGGGGCATAGATCCCGATGCAATCCGCGAGTCCGCTTACGAGAAAGGCCTGGATGTCGACGTCGATGCACTCAGCGATGATGAGGCGATCAGGCTGATCTTTCACAAGGGGTTCTCCACGGCCAACACATTGAGTGAAATCTCCGGGCGCGGGGTGGGTATGGATATCGTGCTGACCGAACTGCAGCAGATCGGCGGCGATGTCCAGATTCAATCGGCGGTTGGCCTCGGGACAGCATTTGAGATCCGTATCCCCAGCAATGTATCGGTTAACGGTGCTCTGCTGGTCCGCTCGGCGGGAGAATCCTATGCGATACCCCTTAATGGCTTGATCGCGGTAGAGCAGGTCCCGGTCGATGATTTTTTCGCTGCGGTGCAGGAGCGTACAGCGCTGTCGGTCGCGGACATCGAGTGTGAAGCGACCTATCTGGCAACGCTGTGCCAGGGAGTTGCGCTGCCTGATCGCAGCATCTGGGGGAAATCGGTTCCGGTTATTGTCGCTGGGACGGAGGATCGGCATATGGCCATTGCCATCGACAGCCTGGAAGAGGCGCTGGAACTAGTGGTGCGATCGCTGGGTTCGCAGTTCTCAACCGTCCCGGGCGTTGCCGGTGCGGCCACAACCGCCGAAGGCGAGGCGATTATTGCGCTGGACCTGAACCTGCTGGTGAGCACCGCGGGTGCGGATGGCATTGCGCCTGTCGCGGTGACCCCATCGGAGCCCACAACACTGCTGGCGCTGGTGGTCGACGACTCCAGGACGCAGCGCATGGTTGCCACCAGCCAGTTGGACACCGTTGGCGTCGAAACCATCACGGCAGAAAATGGGCTGGTGGCGATAGATTTGCTCAATGCGGCCCACCGACTGCCGGATGTCGTGCTGCTCGATGTGGAGATGCCCGTGAAGGACGGTATCCAAACACTGCGTGAGATTCGCAAGTCGAGGCGCTACGGCCACCTGCCCGTGATTATGGTCACCTCCCGAACAGGCGCGAAACATCGCGCACTCGCCGGCGAGGCAGGCTGTAACGGCTATATGGGCAAGCCTTTCAATTTCCCGGAACTGATTCGTCGGATCAACGAATTGACCGGGCATGACTTACAACTCTCATAGGGGGTAACGATGCAGGACGACACAAAGCTGTGGTGTGTGCTCATTCCATGCTCCAGTACACAGACCTGGGCTGTGCCGCAAAACTGCCTTGCAGAGATCGTGACGCTGCACACGGACGCGCTGCAGCCGCCTGACGAACTGATCTGGCGGGAGCGCACCGTGCCACTGTTGGACCTTGGTCGGGATGATGGTTCGCAGTGGCAGCAGCCGAGTCGCGATGCTGGCCTTGTGGCTGTTTTTCTCGGGCTCAAGGGCGAGGGCTGTGAATACTGGGGCGTGGCTGTTCGCGGCCAGGGGTTAAAGGTTGCCGCACTGGTGCCTGAGGAGATCGAGGAGGTGACTGAGGGCGTGCAGGAGTACGCCTCAGCGGCCTTCATGTTCAATGGTGTGCTGTGCCAGGTACCGGACCTGGACAGCTTTCAGAAAAAAGTTACCGTCAGCCAGATGGTTGCCTGACTTGCTATGGAGAACGAAGCGTTGCATTTAGATGAGATAGTGAACTGGATTGATTCGGCCTTTGGTGATGAGTCGCCCGGCGCCGCGTGCGCGGATGTCGAGGCGCTTACCCGGATTATGGGGACCACAGGCTTTCAGCGCTATCTGAAAGACCAGGTGAATCGCCAGATCATTCGCGATTACCTGACCAATGCCCTGGTGCTGGGAGAGATCACGGAAGGCGGTCTTGCGGCGTTTGCGTCCCAACTGGTCTCTGAGGAAAGCCGCGCCACCCTGGCGTTGTTTATGTTGATGAGTTCGGTTGAGGAAGCGAAAGATCTGCCCGTGGCGAGCGGTGACCTGGGCACACTCAAGCCGCTAACGCCCACTCCGAAGCCCCGGTCCCATATCAAATTGGTGACCAGTTGAGTCGCCGGATACCAAGCCTCCATGCGCCCCGGAGCAGGCCCCGACAAGCCTGCTGCCCCCTTCTTTTGGTGCAAACATCCGTTAAAAAATGGCACTAAAATCAAAAAATAGCGGATAAACCGGAATTCATAATAAAAAAAAGGCCAATATATGGCCTTTAATTGCAATTGACTAAAAATATGGCTATCTGTCTGTTGCCGCCACGCCCCCCCGGAATTATAACTTTCCTGTCACTGCGAAGTACGCGGTGATCCGCAGGGGAGTCCACGGTGTGTTGACACCGACCAATCCCCTCCGGTGGGCACAAACATAATCAGAATTGTGATCAGTGGGGTATGCGCGATGTTGACTATAACTCCGACGGCAGTGTTGGACACGGTTCCGGCCGAGGGACCAGAAGTTTTCGCAGTAATCGGCGGCCAAAAGGTATTTCTGCCCGCCGAGGCAAGGTACGTGATGCAGGATATGCGCGGGCTTTGGTATTACAGTTCGCGCAAACCGCGTCCCAAGGAAGGTGACTGGACGCCCAACAAAACCAGCATCGCCTGCCGCACTGAGCGCGGCTATGTGCGTGCCCTGAAGACAGAAACTGTCCAGCAGTGGCTCGATACCTGCCAGCGAACGGTGCGCATGGTGAGGTCAGGTAAAAGCGGCGAGCGTCGTCCCTCTGAGGACTAGCAGGCGCTAGCACCGCTGCAGGCGCTGCAACGGTGTTGCCTGCAGGACGCGAACGAGCCCCGCCCCGGCGGGGTTCCAGCGCTGTATAAGTTTGCTAGACTGGGGTTATATTCGCTGCCCTGAACCCCACATGACCAAAACCTCCCCCGAAGCTGCGGCGGTCTCGCCGGAAGAATCCGCTCGCCTGATGCGTCTGGCGACATATGCGTCTATCACTGTTGCTATCATCCTGGTGCTGGCGAAGACAGTCGCCTGGGCGATCACTGATTCAGTCTCGATACTTGCCACCCTGATCGATTCGACCCTCGATTCACTCGCCTCGCTCATTAACCTGTTTGCGGTGCGACAAGCGGTGATGCCTGCAGACAGGGAGCACCGGTTCGGGCACGGGAAAGCGGAAGCATTGGCGGGGCTCGGCCAGTCGGCGTTTATCGCCGGGTCCGCAGGCTTCCTGCTGCTGGAGTCAGGGCGCCGCCTGATGAGTCCTGTACCGCTCGAATCCTATGGGCCCGGGCTGGTCGTGATGGGTTTTTCTATCGTGTTGACGCTGGCGCTGATCACCTTTCAACGCCATGTGGTTCGCAAAACCAATTCCACCGCAATCAAGGCTGATGCGCTGCATTATCGAACAGACTTCATGGTCAACGGCTCTGTTATCCTGGCGCTGGTACTCGCGATAGAAGGCTGGCATGGATTTGACGCCCTGTTCGCGATCGGAATAGCGATATACATCCTCTACAGCAGCTGGGAAATTGTGCGGCAGTCGCTGGACGATCTCATGGACCGGGAGTTGCCGGAGGAAGAGCGCGAGGCAATCAAGCGTATCGCGATGTCCCACGCGGAGGTGCGCGGCCTGCACGACTTGCGTTCGCGGCGGTCGGGTATCGCGACGTTTCTGCAGTTGCATATCGAGGTCGCTGACAACCTCAGCCTGTTGCACGCCCACAGGATTTCAGATGAGGTGGAGCGCGAACTGCAGCAGGCCTACCCTGCAGCAGAGATCATCATTCATGTCGACCCGGAATCGATTGTGCCGCTTGAGCCTGTTCCCGAGTTTCTGCAGAACCCCTAGTCCTCGCTGCCGTTTTCCTGCCTGTGCTGCGAGCGCCGGGGAGGTGCCGCCTCCGCTCGCAGATAGTCGCCCTCCTGAAAAGCCGGATATTCGTTAAATATTACACATTCACTTAGTGTGGAAATTTCATATAGTTAACGCACGGTCGATTTCTCTGGGGCTTCCCGCCCTGGTCGGTTGTCTATAATAAATGGAGTAAACCCATGTCTTATAACATCACCCGCAAATCCCTTCCCCTCGCTGTAATGCTGGCATCAGGCCTGGCAGCGAACAGTGCACTGGCACAACTGGAAGAAGTCGTAGTCACGGCACAGAAACGCGCGGAATCGCTGCAGGACACGCCGATTGCGATAAGCGCATACAACAGTGAGGCCATCGAATCGATGGGGCTGATTGATGCCAAGGATGTCGGCGCGGCATCGCCGTACCTGCAGATGCCTGCCTATCCCAATGCCACGAACAACCTCGCGCTTTTCATTCGCGGTATAGGCAACGCGGATTCTATCGTGATTACCAAGGATCCCACCGTTGGCCTGTATTACGATGGGGTTTACGCGGCGCGCTCAACCGGTTTGTTATCCGACCTGTCTGAGCTGGAGCGCGTGGAGATCCTGCGCGGCCCGCAGGGTACCCTGTACGGTCGAAACACCATGGCCGGCGCCATCAATTTCATCAATGCGAAACCCACCGGGGAGTTTGGCTTCAAGCAGACCCTGAGTGCGGGGAATTACGACAGCTGGCGTTCGGTGAGCCACTTGAACCTGCCCGATGCGTCGGGGTTCAAGGCCAAGTTGACAGCGGCCTTCTCCGATCGTGACGGCTGGGTGCAGAATGAGGGAGCCAATGAGGTGCCCGGCTATGATTACACCGATTATTACAAGAAGGAGACGGAAGGCTACCGCGCCGCGCTGCGTTTCGACGGTGTTGAGAAGCTGCTGGTGGATTACAGCTATGATTACTCGGATGTGACGTCCTCACCGCCCTATTTCCAGTACAGCGGTCCCACCGGCGGTACCACGCTTGCCGGCGTGCCTATCACCAACAGTTTCCAGGATCGGTTGAAGCACACACGCTCACCCCTCGGTGGCGCGCAGACAGCCTTCTATCTGCCGGACTCCACGACGGAAGTGAACGGGCATAACCTCACTGTCAGTTACGAACTCAGCGATGACCTGACGCTGAAGTCCATTACCGGCTACCGGGATTTCGACGACGAGATTTCGCAGAACTTTGCCAATTCTTTCGGCGGCGCCGGTACCCTGGAAGTGTATACCAAGACGCAGCAGGACCAGTGGTCGCAGGAGTTGTAACTGCTGGGCAGTGCGGAGCGCCTGGAGTACGTGGGCGGGCTTTACTATTTCAATGAAAACGGAGACCAGAAGGAGCGCCAGTACCTGGATCGCGCCAGTGTCGACCAACTGGGTGTCTACGCATTTGATTTTATCACCGGGATGCCCTGTTCCGATGGCACCCGGCCGGGGCCTATCTGTACCGATTTCGCCAACGCGACCTTCCCCAACTACCTGGGTGAATACAAGGTCAGTACCGATGTCGAATCCTGGGCTGGCTACGGCCAGGCGACCTACACGCCGAATATCCTGCAGGACAAGCTGGACCTGACCCTCGGGCTGCGTTACACCGATGACCAGCGCGAGGCCGGTCGCACCAACGATGGCTGGTATGCGAATTCCTACGCCCCCGGGCGCACCGACTCCAGCAAGGACAGGTTTGATTACACCGCCATCGCGGACTACAGCTGGACCGACGAGTTTTCGACCTACGCCAAGGTGTCCACCGGGTTTCGTTCCGGCGGTTCAAGCCGCAACGGCGTGGATTTCAACAAACCGTTCGACAGTGAAGACCTGACATCCGGCGAACTGGGCTGGAAATCGGAATTCATGGATCAGCGCGTTCGCCTCAATGGTGCCGCCTACTATATGCGTGTCAGCGATATCATCCTCGACTACCTGCCCGATCCGGTGGACAATCCGCAGCTGGTGGAATCCTTCAACTCGGGCGATGCCGATATCTACGGCGTGGAGATTGACCTGCAGGCAGCGGTCACCGATCAGTTCCTGGTCGGGCTGAGTTACTCGTACCTCGACTACGATTTCAGCAATGTCGATTTCCCCGACGGCACTGACCACACCGATACGACGGAACTGGTATGGGCGCCCAAAAATGCCTACGCCATTACCGCCGACTACGACCTGCCGGTAAGCATCGGCGAGGTCCGTTTCCACCTGGATTACTCCTGGCAGGACGACCAGTTTGCGTTGGCTAACACGGAGTTTGGCAAAGTTGAGGTGGAAAGCTACGGCCTGCTCAATGCGCGGGTCAGCCTGGCTGACGTGGAAATGGGTGGCCACAACTGGCAGTTCGCGGTGTGGGGTAAAAACATTACCGACGAGGACACGGCCAATTACCTGATTGGCGCGACGGCCACCACCTACCTGGCGCCAGCCATGTGGGGTGGCGAGGTCATCTTCGAGTTCTAGGCGTGTAACACCGCACAGGCCGGGGTTTGATAAAGGGGGTTGCCGTTGGCAGCCCCTTTTTTTTGGCCGGAGGATGGTGCGGGCAGTCCACGCGCTGGAGATACTTGAACGTAATTAAAACATACTGTATGTTCAAATCCGGTTTACCGGCGGCGGGCCTGCAAAAGCGGGTTCGCCTGCGGTGTCTATACTGAAGCGGTATTCTTCCGGCGGTTCCATGACCGCTCGACAGCCATTCAACTGATATAAGGGGTAACCCCGTGAGCGACCTTGAACAGTTCCGCCAGGACACGCGAGCCTGGCTGGAGAAAAATTGCCCCGAATCCATGCGTGTACCTGTCAGGGGTTTCGACGATTTCTATAACGGTGGCCGCAATCCCGAGATCGACCACCCGGATCAAAAACTCTGGTGCGACCGGATGGCGGAGCGCGGCTGGACCGTTCCGCACTGGCCAAAAGCCTATGGCGGCGGCGGTCTCAATTCTGAGGAGGTGAAGATACTCTCCCAGGAAATGGCCCGGATAGGCGCCAGGCGTGCGCTGGACAGTTTCGGGATATCAATGCTGGGGCCGGCGCTGCTGCACTTCGGGAGCGAGGAGCAAAAGCTGGAGCACCTGCCGAAAATTGCGCGCGGCGAAATCCGCTGGTGCCAGGGTTACTCCGAACCCAATGCCGGTTCCGATCTCGCGAGCCTGGCCACCAAGGCAGAAGACAAGGGCGACCACTACGTGATCAACGGCCAGAAAATCTGGACCTCCTACGCGGATAAAGCCGACTGGATTTTTTGCCTCGTGCGCACAGATAACTCCGGTAGCAAGCATGAGGGCATCAGCTTCGTGCTGTTTGATATGGACCAGCCCGGCGTTACGGTGCGCCCGATCAAACTCATCAGTGGCAACTCACCTTTCTGTGAAACCTTTTTCGACAACGCGATAGCGGACAAGAAGAACCTGGTCGGTGAGGCGGGCAACGGTTGGACCATCGCCAAATACCTCCTGACACATGAACGCGAGATGATCTCGGGGTTCGGTGCGGCACCGAAGAAGTCCGTCGGGCAGGTGGCGCTGGAAACTATCGGTGCAGACGCCACCGGACGCCTGGCGAATTCCGTGCTGCGCCAGAACATCGCGCAGTACCAGCTGGATACGATGGTATTTGGCGCGACCATGAAGCGGGTGGGTGACGAGGCCAAAGCGGGACAGGGCCTGGGTGCCGCCTCTTCCATATTCAAATACTACGGTACGGAGCTGAACAAGCGTCGCAATGAGCTCAACCTGGCGGTGTGCGGTGAGCAGGCGCTGGGGTGGGACGGCGAGGAGTATAACGGCGGTGCGCTCAGCCGTGACTGGCTGCGCTCCAAGGGCAACTCTATCGAAGGCGGCACATCCGAGGTGCAATTGAATATTATCGCCAAGCGGGTGCTTGGGCTCCCAGACGCGTAGCGCATATAGAGACAAAGGATAACGAATCATGGCATTGGTATTGAATGAAGAGCAGGTGATGCTCAAAGAGTCCGCCGCTGGGTTTCTGGCGGAAAAGGCGGGCGTCGCCCAGTTGCGGGCGCTGCGCGATAGTGGCAGCGAGCGCGGCTTCAGCGATGAGGTGTGGCGCGAGATGGTCGAGATGGGTTGGGCGGGTATCGCTATCCCGGAGGCATTTGGCGGCCTGGGTTACGGTTACACCGGGCTCGGCCTGGTGCTGGAACAGGCCGGCCGCAATCTGAGTGCGAGCCCGCTGCAATCCACCGTGCTGGTAGCTGCCTCGGTGATTGGCGAACTCGGCAGCGCGCAGCAGAAGGAGCAGTTGCTGGCGGCGATTGCGGCGGGTGATAAATTGGTGAGCCTGGCCCTGCAGGAGGGCGCACACCACGCACCGCTGCAAAGTTCGCTGCGTGCACAGGCGCAGGGCGATGACTATGTGCTCAACGGGGAGAAACTGCTGGTACTGGATGCCAGTGCGGCGGATACTTTTGTCGTGATCGCGCGCACGGCTGGCGAGCCTGGCGACGAGCAGGGTTTGAGCGCGTTTCTGGTGGATGCAGACGCCACCGGCCTGGCGATAGCACCGCGCAGTATGGTGGATTCGCGCAGCGCGGGCGCACTTGTCCTTGACGGCGTCCGGGTGCCTGCCGGAAACCTGTTGGGAGAGGCCGGTGCCGCGTGGGACGGGCTCAGTCGCGCGCTGGATGTTGCCAGTATCGGTTTCGCTGCAGAATTGCTCGGGCTATCGACGGAGGCGTTTGAGCGCACCAATGCCTACCTGAAGGAGCGCAAGCAGTTTGGTCGTGTGATTGGTTCCTTCCAGGGGTTACAGCATCGCGCTGCAGAGATGTTTGCCGAACTGGAACTGGCGCGTTCCATCGTGTTGCAGGCCCTGCATGCCATCGATGACGGCGAGGCGGACCTCGCATTGCAGGCCAGCGCCGCCAAGGCCAAGTTGTGTGAAGTGGCGCAGCGCGTGACCAGTGAGGCCATCCAGATGCACGGTGGCATCGGGATGACGGACGAGCACGAGATTGGCTTCTTTATCAAGCGCGCTCGCGTGGTCCAACATATTTTTGGCGATTACAACTATCACCTCGATCGCTTTGCCCGTCTTAACGGCTTCTGAGAGACCACAGATAGGGACCAAAAAAAATAATGAACCCGGACATTAAAAAGTTTGACGAAGTGGTTGCCGGCCTCACTGCGCCAGGGCAACCCTTTGAGCTCAACACGGTTGATTTGAACGGTGTGGAGTACCGCAACTTTGCCGGCTTGCCCGCCAGCCTGGGGCAGTATTTCCTGGTTATGCAGCAGCACGCCGACAAGGACTTCGCGGTCTATCTGGATGAGCGCTACACCTTCGCCCAGGGCTACCAGCACAGCTGTGAATTCGGCGCTGCATTGGTGCAGCGTTACGGCATTGGCAAGGGTGATCGGGTGGCCATCCTCAGTCGGAACAACCCGCAGTGGCTGATGGCATTTATTGCAGTGACCTCCGTTGGCGCCGTGGCGGTCCCGATGAATGCCTGGTGGACGACCGAGGAGTTGGACTACGGCTTTGCCGACAGCGGCGCGACCGTTGTCGTGGCGGATCGCACGCGGGTGGAGCGGCTGGTGCCTATTGTCGAAAAACACAGTTTACAGCTGATCTCTATTGACGATTGCATCGGTTTGCCGGTGGCACACACCCCGTTTTCTGAGTTGCTGCAGGCGTACACCGGCGCCTCGATGCCGGCGGTCGATGTGGCCCTGGATGACCATGCCACCATCATGTATACCTCAGGCTCCACCGGGCATCCCAAGGGCGCACTGTCATCGCACCGGGGGGTATTGTCGGCCCTTTACAGCTGGATGTGCCTGGGGGTTGCCACCAAGGTCGCGGCGACCCAGCAAGTCCGGGACGCGGGTCTGCCCCCTTCGGCTCTGGTGACGATACCGCTCTTTCACTGTACTGCCAGCCACTCGGCGTTCCTGTTGTCGCTGGTAGTGGGGCGCAAGATGGTGATCATGCACAAATGGGATGCGCAGGAAGCCCTGCGCTTGATCGAGAAAGAGCGCATCACCTGGTTCAACGGCGTGCCTACGATGTCGGCCGAGTTACAGGCCGCAGCGGAAAACACCGACAGGGATATCTCATCCCTGACAGAGATCATGGCCGGCGGCGCGGCCCGCCCGCCCGAGCAGGTGAAGAAAATCAGCGGCACGTTCAAAAACTCCGCGCCGGGTATCGGCTACGGGCTGACCGAAACCAACGCATTGGGTTCAGTGAATGCCGGTGCTTTCTACGTCGCGCGGCCCGACAGTTCGGGCCGGGTGGTACCCGCTGTGACCGAATTTCGCGTGATAGGCGAGGACGGCCGCACACTGCCGGCAGGCGAACGCGGCGAGCTGTGTATCAAGTCGCCCGCCAATATTCTCGGCTACTGGAACAAGCCCGAGGCCACCGCCGAGGCGTTTGTCGACGGCTGGTTTCACACGGGTGACGTGGCCTACCTGGACGAGGACGGCTTTGTCTATATTGTCGACCGGATCAAGGAAATCATTATTCGCGGCGGTGAAAACATCAGTTGCCTGGAAGTGGAAGCGGCGATTTATGCGCATCCGGGCATCCATGAGGTCGCGGTCTTCGGTCTGCCGGACGAGCGGCTCGGCGAGATCGTGGGCGCTGCCGTGGTGCTGCGCGACGGCGTCACGATGACGGCGGAGGAGTTGCGCACCTATCTGTCTGCACATCTGGCGTCATTCAAGATACCGGCGCACATCTGGTTTCGTACCGAGCAACTGCCGCGTATCGCCTCGGGCAAAATCTTCAAGCGCCAGATCAAGGCCGACTACGCGAACGAACTCGCTGCACGCCAGTAATCCGGTGAGCGGCCCCACAGAACTTACAGGCAACCAATACATTAACGGACCAGGAGAGTGACAATGGATTTAGGAATCAGCACCAATGTGGCACCGCTGTTGGCAGAGGTAAAACAGTTTATTGAAGCGGAAATTCAGCCGGTGGAGCACGAGTATTACACCGATATAGCCGTGGGCGATCGCTGGACGTTTACCGACCGCCAGACAGACATTCGCGAGGGCCTCAAAGCCAAGGCGAAATCACGGGGCCTGTGGAATTTCTTCCTCACCGGTGAATCGGGCTCCGGCCTGAATACGGTGGAATACGCCTATCTCGCCGAGGAAATGGGTAAGTCGCATATGGCCGCCGAGGTATTTAATTGTGCCGCGCCCGATACTGGCAATATGGAGGTCCTGCACAAGTACGGAACCGAAGAACAGAAGAAGCAGTGGCTTGAGCCATTGCTGAACGGCGAGATCCGCTCGGCGTTCGCAATGACCGAACCGCAGGTGGCATCGTCTGACGCGACCAATATCTGCACGGCGGCAGTGCTTGAGGGCGACGAGTGGGTGATCAACGGCGAGAAGCACTACGTCTCCGGCGCGGGTGATCCGCGCTGCAAAATCATGATCGTGATGGTAAAGACCGATCCAGAAGCGGCCAAGCACTTACAGCAGTCGCAGATACTGGTGCCGATGGACGCGCCGGGGTTTGAGAATATCCGGCCGATGAATGTGTTCTCCATGGACGATGCGCCCCATGGCCACATGCACCAGAAATTCACCAATGTGCGCGTACCGAAGGAGAATATCCTGCTGGGCGCGGGCCGCGGTTTCGAAATCTCCCAGGGTCGCCTCGGGCCGGGCCGTATTCACCACTGTATGCGGGCGATTGGCGCGGCCGAGAAGGCGCTGGAGTTATTGTGCGAGCGCGCGGTGTCGCGTACCGCCTTCGGCAAACCACTGGCGCGCCTTGGCGGCAATATCGACATCATCGCCAACGCCCGTATGGATATAGAACAGGCGCGACTGCTGACGCTGAAAACTGCGTGGATGATGGACAACGTGGACGCAAAGGAAGCGCGGATCTGGATATCCATGATCAAGACCGCTGTGCCGAATGTCTCCATCCGCATTGTCGATGAGGCTATACAAATGTTCGGCGCGCTGGGTGTGTCCCAGGACACGCCGCTGGCGAACATGTACATGGCGCAGCGCACCTTGCGGCTGGCGGATGGACCCGACGCAGTGCACCGTATGGTGGTAGGTCGCAACGAGCTGAAAAAGTACGTGCCGCAGGAGGGTGTGCGCGCCACCTTCAGGGACGGCTGAGTACCGTCGCTCCACGCCGGGCGGACGGTCTTTGCTGTTCGCCCTGTCCTCCCGAAATCTATTTTTGCAGGGCTCTATTTAATTGCGCACATCTGCGGTAGCCTCTGGTCTATAACGACATAATAAGAGTGCAGGCTGATGATATCCGTATCCAGTGGTCGCTACCTCCCGCGTTTGATTGCATTGTCCCTGGTGTCGGCGACACCCCAGGCCCTGGCGCAGGTCAACGGGCTGGAGGAAATCATTGTCACCGCGAACAAGCGGGAGGCATCGCTGATGGATAGCGCCGCATCCATCAGTGCATTTGACGCCGCCACCCTGAACCAACTGGGTATTACCGATGCCCAGGACCTTGTCGCACATACGCCGTCCCTGTCGATAACCACATTCCGGGTCAGTATCCGCGGGGTCGGGCGACCGAACCTGGCAGTGGGCTCAGAGCCCGGAATCGGCATCTACTGGGATGGTGTGTACAACTCCGAGAACGACGTGTTTGGTCTCTCCGAGTTCATGGATATCGAGCGCATTGAGATTTTGCGGGGGCCGCAGGGCATCCTGTACGGGCGCAACTCGGTGGGCGGAGCGATCAGTTTTATCAGCAAGCGTCCCAACGAGGAGTGGGGCGGTACCGCCACGGGGCAACTCACCAACTACGATGGCCGGTTGATCCAGGCACTGGCCAGCGGCCCGGTCACAGACAAACTGAAGGTACTGGTGGGCGCCTCCTATATCAGCCACGAGGGCTACCAGGAGAATATTTACAACGGCAAGGACTACCAGGAGCAGGAGACGCCCTACGGCACGTTCAGCCTTGAACACCAGACGACCGACCGCTGGAACACCGTGATCAAGGTGCTGGGCACGGACCAGGACTACCGCCCCACAAACGGCTATATTCTCGAACCCTTTTCGCGGGAACTGAACCAGGTGGTGCAGGACGATACAACGGGTGCGCCAATCAGCTTGCCCGGTATGTTTCCCGCGCAGAACTTTGTGAATATGCGCCAGGGCCTGGCGATCGAGAATCCCGCGGTAGACAACGAGGACAAGGTCAAACAGGATTATGATCCCAGCCTAAAGATTCGGCGCTGGGCGACGTTCATCAACAGCGAATACAGTGCCGATACCTACGCCCTGAAGTACACAGGGGGTTTTTCGCGCTACTGGTTTGATAGCGAAACCGATGCGGATGCCTCCGCAGCCGAGGATTCCGGGGTCGACTGGAGCAAACTCCTGTTCTTCGGTATTCCTATCTCGAATTTCCCCGATTCCCCGGGTTATGACGTAACGCCTGCGGAAATGGTCTACGCGGTCAACCAGGAGGCCACCTTCGATTCGCACGAACTGCAATACACGTCCGAGTGGGATAGCGATTACTCGCTGTTGGCCGGACTGTACTACTACCACAGCGATGAGGAGCAGGTGGTCAGTTTCCGCGAGTGGAACGATGAGCTGATGGAGATGTACGCCTTTTTTGGTGCCAACTTCGTCAATAACGTCGTGAGTGACGACAACTACCTCTACCGTGGCGATGCACATGTCGACACCCGGTCGTATGCGTCCTATAGCCAGCTCTCCTGGGACTGGACACCCGAGACGGTGCTCACGGTCGGCCTGCGCTATTCCTACGACGAGAAAAAGGGCAGCGACAATACGTTCGTGCAGTTTGTCGGCGATCCCAGTGACCCCACCGTCTACAGAAAACAGGACGACACCTGGGATAAGTGGACATGGCGCCTGGGAATAGATCACTTCGTTACGCCGGAACAGTTTTTGTACGCGTTTGTCGCCACCGGGTATCGCTCCGGTGGGTTTAACTTCCAGAAGCCCACGGCGAGCCCGCTGGTCGATGTGGTTAAACCGGAGGAAATCATTTCCTACGAGGTGGGCTACAAGGGCTCAATGCTGCAGAACCGCCTGAACCTGGCCGCGTCTGCTTACTACTACGATTACACGGACCTGCAGGTCATCAAGCAGGACGTCGAAAACGGCATCGCCCTCAACACGTTTGAGAACGCCGATGATGCCCGTGCGATGGGCCTCGAAATGGAGGTGTGGGCACTGCCGATCCCCGAGGTAATGCTCAGTGCGACCTATTCCTATAACAATACCGAGTTCAAGGATTTCTCCAGCAAGGACGCCAATGCCTGCACCCTTGGGCCCTATGCGCAGGGGGATACCCAGTCACCCCTGTGCACCGATGAGCAGGACCTCAGCGGCAACGAGTTTGCACTGACACCGGAGAACAAGGTGTCCCTGAATGCCACCTATTTCTGGGAGTTGTTCGATCTCGACTGGTCTATTACAGGCAGTTATTCCTATCAGGGCGAGCAGTGGATGACGCCCTTCAATAACCCGCTGTACGATAAAGTCGACAGCTGGGATCGCTGGGATGCACGCCTGACTGCGGCTACGCCCGAGCAGGAGTGGGAAGTCACCGCGTTTATCAAGAACATCACCGACGATCGCGAAATCATCATGCTGGGCCGGCCCAGTACCGTGACCCAGAATGCGCAAACCACACTGACAGATCCGCGGATTTACGGCGTCAAACTGCAGTACAACTTCTGAGCCGCGCACGGCAATATTGTCTTCGTTAAGTCGGAAATACGCCGAGTATGAGTGCCTGAGAGAAAGCGCTATGGGCGGGACACGCCAAAAAGCGCACATCCATGTGCAGGCTCGGGTGGTGACGTCCTGTCACCACACGGTCCCGCCCATAGCACTTTCTCTCAGGCACCCACATTCGGCAGATTTCACACTGAGCCGCCGCCCAAAAAATACTTGAAGGCCCTAAATACATACTGTATGTTCAAATTCCTTTTTTGAGCAGGTTGTTTCACCTCCCGTTTCCCCTGTCAGAGCGATGCCCACACGAAGGACGGCGCCGTGCGCAGAATGGGATTGCAGCGTGTGAAATTGCGCCGCTCGACTACACTAGATGGTTTCTGTTACCGCAACTGATGAGGAGCAATTCATGGCAGTAAAAATCGTACCCAAGGAAGAAATGCTGGATGCCATCGGCACCAAATTCGAGCCGGGCCCCTGGATTGAGGTCACGCAGGATAGAATCAACCAGTTTGCCGATTGCACGGAAGATCACCAGTTCATCCACGTGGATGTTGAAGCGGCGAAGAACACACCCTTTGGCGGCACCATCGCCCATGGCTTTCTGACACTCTCACTGCTGGCCAAGCTGGTAGAGGGCAGTGGTGTCGTTCCTGAGAACATCGTGATGGGACTAAACTACGGGTTCGACAAGGTGCGCTTCCTGCAGCCGGTAAGTTCGGGCAAGCGTGTTCGGGCCAATTCGGAAATTACAGACATCACGCGCAAGGACGAAAATCGCTTCCTGGTGAAGCAGACCGTCTCTGTAGAGATTGAAGGTGAGGAAAAGCCGGCGCTGATCGCCGAGTGGTTAACCATGGTTATCTGCGGCTGATCGGGCGGAAGATTAATTTTTCAAGTTAGGGGATTTCAGTAATGTCTATTCGATACGACGGGAAAGTAGCCATTGTCACCGGCGCAGGTCAGGGGCTTGGCCGCAGCCACGCCATTGAACTGGCCAAACGCGGCGCCAAGGTTGTTATCAATGATCTGGGCGGCGGTGTTGACGGCTCCGGTGGTTCCTCCGAGGCTGCCAAGGCAGTCGTGGCAGAGATCGAGGCGCTCGGTGGTGAAGCGATTGCCAATGGTGCCAATGTCGCCAATTACGATGAGGTCGAGGCCATGGTCAAGCAGGCCATGGACAAATGGGGCCGTGTGGATATTCTGGTCAACAATGCTGGAATCCTGCGCGACAAGAGCTTCACCAAGGGTACGCTGGAAGATTTCAGGCTGGTGCTGGATGTCCACCTGATGGGCAGCGTGAATTGCACCAAGGCCTGCTGGGAAATCATGCGCGAGCAGGCCTATGGCCGTATCGTGGTGACAACGTCCTCATCCGGCCTGTACGGCAACTTCGGGCAAACCAATTACGGCAGCGCCAAGATGGGCGTTATCGGGATGATGAATACGCTGGCCCAGGAAGGCGCAAAGTACAACATCAACATCAATGCGCTGGCACCCACGGCCGGTACCCGTATGACCGAGGGCCTGATTCCCGAGGAAGCGTTCGCGCTGTTGACGCCGGAAACGGTTACACCCGCCGTCCTTTATCTGGTGAGTGAAGAAGCACCCACAAAAACCATTATCTGTGCGGGGGCCGGGGCCTATTCTGTCGCGAAGATTATAGAAACGGACGGTGTCTGGCTGGCGCCAGAGGACCAGACGCCTGAGGGCATCGCTGCTAACTGGGATGCCATTACGTCCCCCGAGGGCGAAGTACAGCCCCAGGCCGGATTTGAGCAGACCGTGAAGTTCACGGGCAAGGCGATGGCAGGCCTGGGCCTGAACAAATAGAGAGTGACGCCGTGGTGTCCTCGCGACGCCCCCACAACTGGAGAGGAATGACATGAGAGAAGCAGTAATTGTATCGACCGCACGTACACCGATCGCCAAGGCCTTCCGTGGTGGTTTCAACAATCTCGGTGGCGCTACCCTGGGCGCGGCCTCAGTGGCGGAAGTCGTTAAGCGCGCGGGCATCGACCCGGCTCGTGTCGAGGACGTTATCATGGGCTGTGCGCTGGAGCAGGGGGCAACCGGCTCCAATATTGCGCGTCAGATCGCGCTGCGCGCAGGCCTGCCGAATACCACGTCGGGTATGACGATGGATCGCCAGTGTTCCTCTGGCCTGATGGCGGTGGCGACGGCAGCGAAACAGGTCATGTACGACGGCATGGATTGCGTGGTCGGTGGCGGCCTGGAGTGCATCACGCTGGTGCAGAACGAGCATATGAACCTGCATCGCATGGTGGACGAGGAATTGCTGGCGATAGAGCCCAATATGTTTGTGCCCATGTTGCAGACTGCGGAAATCGTGGCCGACCGCTATAAAATTTCCCGTGAAGCAATGGACGAGTACGGCCTGCAGTCGCAGCAGCGCACCGCCGCCGCCTATGAGGCCGGCAAGTATGCCGACGAGCTGGTTGCGGTCACCTGCGAGCGCACTGTCTGGGACAAGGCAACCGGTGATGCCTCACTGGCCGAAGCCACCGTATCCGCGGATGAGGGGTTGCGCGCCACTACTCTCGAGGGGCTGCAGGGCCTCAAGACAGTGATAGAGGGCGGCACGATTACCGCCGGAAACGCCTCCCAGTTGTCCGATGGTTCTTCCGCGCAACTGGTGATGGATGCGAAAACTGCGGAGAAGGAAGGGCTGCCAGTGCTCGGTATTTACCGCGGGATGGCTGTCGCCGGATGCGCTCCGGATGAAATGGGGATCGGCCCGGTCTTCGCTGTGCCCAAGCTGCTCAAGCAACACGGCCTGAAGGTGGATGATATCGGCTTGTGGGAATTGAACGAGGCGTTTGCGGTACAGGTAATTTACTGTCGCGATCAGCTGGGCATCGACAACGACAGGCTCAACGTCAATGGCGGTGCTATTTCCATCGGCCACCCCTATGGCATGAGTGGTTCACGCATGATCGGCCACGCGCTGCTTGAGGGCAAGCGGCGCGGCGTCAAGTACGTGGTCGTCACCATGTGCGTGGGCGGCGGTATGGGTGCAGCCGGTTTGTTTGAGGTTGCCTGATACCGGGCTGGAAATAACGGCGCCTGCGGGCGCCGTTCTTGTTTTGGATAGGGATTTATTTTTCGTCGAGGAAATACAATGAAAGCAGTGGTATGCAGGGAACACGGTTTACCCGAGAAACTGGAACTGGCCACAGACTGGCCGGAGCCCGAGGTGGGCGAGCACGATGTGCTGATTGATGTGAAGGCAGCGGGGCTCAATTTTCCCGATGTATTGATGATACAGGGCAAATACCAGATGCAGCCGGAGATGCCGTTTATTCCCGGCGGCGAGTGCGCGGGCGTGGTGGCGGCCGTAGGGGCCAAGGTCAGCCGTTTCAAGGTCGGTGACAAGGTGCTTTCTGCCGGTGGCTCGGGCGCGTTCTGCCAGAAGATTGCGGTCAATGAGTTCGGTGCGTTTCCGATGCCGGACGGGCTTAGTTTCGAGCAGGCCGCCGGTGTCAGCATCACGTACTTTACGTCCTATTACGCGCTCAAGCAGCGCGCGAATCTGCAGGCCGGGGAAACCCTGCTGGTGCTGGGCGCTGCGGGCGGCGTGGGTACCAGCGCGATCGAACTGGGTAAACACATGGGTGCGAGGGTGATTGCCGCCGCCAGCACCGATGAGAAGCTTGAGCTGTGCAAAAAACTCGGCGCCGACGAGGTGATCAACTACAGCAAGGAAGACCTCAAGGACGCGATCAAGACGCTGACGGGCGGCAAAGGCGTGGATGTGGTTTACGACCCGGTCGGCGGAGATTACGCAGAACCTGCGATTCGCGGCATGGCCTGGAATGGGCGTTACCTGGTAATCGGCTTCGCCAGCGGTCCTATCCCCAAGATTCCGCTCAACCTGACACTGCTCAAGGGCTGTTCAGTGGTGGGAGTCTTCTGGGGTCGCTTTGTCGGCGAGGAGCCCGAGGTCAACCTCAAGAACATCGAGGCGTTGTGGGAATTGTTCAACAGCGGCAAGATCAGCCCGGTGGTAACCGACAGTTTCCCGCTCGAGCAGTATGAAGAGGCCTTTAACTGTATGATGGAACGGCGCGCGCGCGGCAAGGTCATTCTTACTATGTAGCGCCACAATCTCCCTGCTGGAGGACTGACATGCAGAATTTCGAGTTCAATACGGTGGCGCGCATCGTCTGCGGCCCTGGCAGTGCGCTGGATATTGCGACGCAGTGCCAGCACCTGGGTGTCCAGCGGCCACTTCTGGTGACTGACCCGGGCCTGGTATCGATCGGCCTGGTGCAGCCCGTGTTGGCAGCGATGGAGCAGGCGGGTCTCGCACCGTGTGTTTTTGACCAGGTGCGCGAGGATCCACCGGAGGCGACCGTACACGCGGCGACGGACCTCGCGCGCAGCAATAACGTCGATGGAGTCATTGCAGTCGGTGGTGGCAGTTCTATGGATGTCGCGAAGGTCGTCGCCGTTTTGTTGGGTGGCAACCAGGCGCTGCCCGATATTTATGGCGTCGGCCAGGTCAGTGGCGGCAGGTTGCCGTTGATCCTGGTGCCCACCACGGCCGGTACCGGATCAGAGGTCACCCCCGTCGCGGTGATCACCACGGGTGAGACCACCAAGGCGGGCGTTTCCTCTCCGGTGCTGCTGCCGGATGTCGCGGTGCTGGACGCCGCGCTGACCCTGGGGTTGCCGCCGGCTATTACCGCGATGACGGGTGTCGATGCGATGGTGCACGCCATCGAAGCGTACACCTCCCGGCACAAGAAAAACCCCCTGTCTGACAACCTCGCCATCCACGCGTTGCAGCTGTTGTCGCGCAATATTCGCACCGCCGTGCTCGACGGCTCGAACCAGCAGGCGCGTGAAAACATGTTGCTGGGTGCCTGTCTCGCGGGCCAGGCGTTTGCGAACGCACCCGTGGCCGCCGTACACGCGCTGGCCTACCCGCTGGGCGGCCACTACCATATTCCGCACGGCCTGAGTAACTCGCTGGTCCTGCCGTCTGTACTGGAGTTCAATGCGCCTGCGGCGCACACGCTGTACGCCGAACTGGCAGAAGTGGTAACGGGTGCTCCGGTTGCGGGCAGTGCCGAGGCGAAAACCGCGGCGCTGGTCGCGGCCTTGCGCCAGCTGATTGACGATGTCGCGCTGCCGGCAACGCTCAGGGAAGCAAATGTGAAGGAGAGCGACCTGGAACTGCTGGCCAGTGACGCGATGTTGCAGCAGCGGCTGCTGGTGAACAACCCGCGCGATGTCGCCTACGAGGACGCGCTGGCGATTTACCAGGCGGCTTACGGGGCTGCGGCATGAGCAAGCCAACGCGTCCCACTCGCGCGGAGTACAAGGTCTTCTATCCCATTACAACGCGGTGGTCGGACAACGATATCTATGGCCATGTGAATAACGTTGTCTATTACTCCTACTTTGATACCGCGGCCAACCGCTACCTGATCGAGGAGGGTGGCCTGGACATCAGCGATGGTAGTATCGTCGGCTACGTGGTGAACTCCGGCTGCGAGTATCACGCGCCGATCACCTACCCCGAAGCGGTGGAAGCCGGTGTCAGGGTCGATCGTCTCGGCAACAGCTCAGTGCAATACGGGATCGCGATCTTCAAGGCCGGTGAGCAGGAGGCCGCGGCACATGGGCATTTCGTGCACGTGTTCGTTGAGCGCGCCGAAAACCGCTCTGTGCCCATCCCGCAGAACCTGCGCGCGGCATTGGAACGTCTCAGCGGTCCTTGATCACAAAGATAACCAGCACGGCGAGGAAGACGGCCACACTGAACAGCGGCGCCAGCGGGCTGTGAATCTGGTATAGCCCGCCTGCGCAAACAGGCCCCACGACAAACCCGATCGCCGGGCAGGAACTCACCAGCCCCGCGGCGCCACCCTGTTCCTCCGGCGTCACGGCCAGTGAGGCCCCTGAGGATATCGAGGGCATACACAGCGCGAGCCCCGTGCCGAGAAAGGCCATGCCGATCGCCAGCACCGTAAACGTCTCAAAGCTCGACACCACTATGCCTCCCACCAGCAGCGAAACCAGGCCAATGCGGATTAACTGCGTAGGCTGCAGTCGGACTCGCTGCATAACAGTCACCTGAATCACAAACGTAAAAATGGCAGAGACCATCAGTGCGGCGCCGGTCATCTGCGCCGTTTCGATACCGCTCAGCTGCAGCTTGTCCTGCAATTGGAACCCCAGCGTTTGCTGTATCGCGGAAAACCCGATGAAAATGCCCACCGCCGTGGCCAGCAACAGTGCAATGCGGCTGTCCTTGTAGCGCAGTTTCACGGTGGTCCTGCGACTGGTGAGTTGCGTGGACGGAGTGGTCGGAAGTTTCCGCCATACCACCACTGCGGCCACAGCGGCCAGCCCGCCCGCAAAATACAGCGGCGCCAGCAGCCCGAAAGTGGCCAGCGCGCCGCTCACTGCCGGCCCCAGTATGGTACCCATGCTGCTGGCGGTACCCAGCTTTGCCATGGTTTTGGTGCGTTGGTCGCGACTGGTGTGATCCGCCGCGTAGGCCATGCTCGCCGGGCCGGTGGCCGACATCACTATCGACTGGCTGCAGCGCGTTATCAGTAAGACACCGTAGAGCGCAGCGCCGCTCAGCAGCCCGGTCAGGCCGCCGTAAAACACACTGGCGAAGAGCACGGTCCCCACTGTGTATCCCACCAGTCCGGTGATGATGACGGGTTTGCGGCCAATGCGATCGCTGAAGCGGCCCCAGTAAGGTGCCGCAACACCGAAAATCAGTGCTGACACCGCGATAATGGAAGTGATCTGCAACTCGCGCAGGTTCACCTCCCTGCCAAGCGGGGCGAGGATTGCGAATACCAGCGACTGGCCTATCCCGGTGCCCATCAGGGCCAGGATAAGCACCGTCAATTGCTGCCGCGTCAGTTGCCCCGGTGAAGCTGTACTCACGACATCGTGCTACTTCAGGTCCGCAGAGGATTTTTCCAGCACTCTGCGCGCTACGATCAACTGTTGTATCTGCTGTGTACCCTCGAAGATATCGAGGATCTTGGAGTCGCGGGCAAACTTCTCGAGCAGCGAGTTTTCGCTGTAGCCCAGGCTCTGGCACAGTGCCACGCAGCGCAGGGTGATATCGTTGCCGACCCGCCCGGCCTTGGCCTTGCACATGGACGCTTCCATGGAGTTCGGCGTCCTGTTGTCCGCCATCCAGGCGGCTTTCAATACCAGTAACCGGGCGGCATTCCACTCCGCTTCCATGCGGCACAGTTCAGCTTCGATGGCGCTGAGATTGCAGGGTTTTTTGTCGAACTGGAGCTCCACGCCCTCCGCCGCCAGCAGTTCGCGCGACATATCCAGTGCCGCGCGCGACACACCGATCGCCATCGCCGCCACGGGTGGGCGGGTATTGTCAAAGGTCTGCATCACACCGCCGAAGGCTTTCTTGCGACCCTCTTCGTCCGTGGCGACTTCTGCGCTGCCCAGCAGGTTGTCCTTTGGAATACGACAGTCGTTGAAGCTGATGGATGCCGTGTCCGAGGCGCGGATGCCAAGCTTGTGTTCCAGCCGCGTCACCTCGCACCCCGGCGTGCCTTTCTCCACGATAAATGACTTGATCGCCGCCTTGCCCAGCGATTTGTCCAGCGTGGCCCACACCACCAGGGTGTCGCTGCGCTCGCCGTCGGTGACAAATATCTTCTCGCCGTTGAGTACCCATTCATCGCCGTCCAGTACCGCGGTGGTGCTGATGTTGGCGGAGTCGGAGCCGGTGCCCGGTTCGGTAATACACATGGCGGCGTAGCTGCCACCGAATTTTTGTTTTTGTTCAGCAGTGCCCACAGCGCTGATAGCGGCATTGCCGAGGCCGCTGCCCGGCATGCCCAGGAAAAGCCCCACATCGCC
>JAGRIK010000307.1 GCA_020443325.1 Halioglobus sp. | reverse complement strand
GGGAATGCGCTGTGGCCTTTTCGGGCACCCCGACCGGCATCGACCGGGTTCCGAAGCAACAATTCTCCAGCAATCACCCAGCTATTGGGCGCAACAACCCATCAGCCGTAAACAGGAAACCGCTTACAAATCTCCAGCACTTTAGCCTTAACCTCAGCAATCACAGCCTCAGAAGTGCCATTCTCCAGCGACTCAAGCACGTCACACATCCAGCCAGTGAGCTCAACCGTCTCCGCCTCACCAAACCCCCGCGTAGTAATCGCCGGAGTACCAACCCGCAGGCCAGAAGTGATAAACGGCGAACGAGGATCGTTAGGCACCGCGTTCTTGTTAACCGTGATGTTCGCCTCACCGAGGGCCGCATCCGCGTCTTTACCGGTGTAAGGCTTGCCGATCAGGTCCACCAGCATCAGGTGATTCTCAGTGCCACCGGAGACGATCTTGATCCCGCGCTCAATGAAGGTCGCGGCCATCGCCTTGGCGTTTTTCACCACCTGCTTCTGGTATTCCACGAACTCCGGGCTTTGCGCCTCCTTGAAGCTCACGGCCTTGGCGGCGATCACGTGCATCAGCGGGCCGCCCTGGCCACCGGGGAATACAGCGGAGTTGAATTTCTTTTCCAGTTCTTCGTTGGCCTTGGCCAGGATGATGCCGCCACGGGGCCCGCGCAGCGTCTTGTGCGTGGTCGAGGTCACCACATCGGCGTAGGGCACCGGGTTCGGGTAGACACCTGCGGCGATCAATCCTGCCACGTGGGCCATGTCCACCATCAGGTAGGCGCCCACTTTATCGGCGATCTCACGAAAGCGCGCCCAGTCCATGATTTGCGAGTAGGCCGAGAAACCCGCAACAATCATTCGGGGTTTGTGCTCCAGCGCGAGGGCTTCGACCTGGTCGTAGTCGACCTCGCCGGTCTCGGCATTGAGGCCGTACTGTACGGCGTTATAGAGTTTGCCGGAGAAGTTGGGCTTGGCGCCGTGGGTCAGGTGGCCGCCATCGGCCAGGCTCATACCCAATACGGTATCGCCGGGGCTGCACAAGGCCAGGTAGACCGCGGAATTCGCCTGTGAACCGGAGTGGGGCTGGACGTTGGCGTAATCGGCGCCGAACAGAGCCTTGACGCGCTCGATAGCCAGTTCCTCGGCCTTGTCGACGTACTCGCAGCCGCCGTAGTAGCGCTTGCCGGGGTAGCCCTCGGCATATTTGTTGGTGAGCGCCGTGCCCTGGGCCTTCATCACGCGCGGACTGGTGTAGTTTTCCGAGGCTATCAGCTCGATGTGCTCTTCCTGGCGACGCTCTTCCTCGCCAATCGCTGCGAAGATTTCATCGTCAAACCCTTCAATGGTCATGTTGTTGTCAAACACGCTGGCCCCCTGGTCATAAATGGGGCGATCGCTTGCTTGCCCCTCTGGAAAGCGGCGCATTCTACCCTAAAACAGGCTCCACACAGAAGGATACGGTGCGAATTCTCTCGGCTTTATTCTCTGTGCAATTCACAGGCGCAATGAACGGGCGGCAAGCATGGACGGTGACTCGCTCACTATCCCTGTAGCAGGCACGCCCAAGCCGTTCTGGCATGAGGTTTGCGTGGCATCTTCCACTCTCCCTCCCTACCGATACGAGACACCATGAACAAAAGCTGGAAAAACTACCGGGCGGATGCGTTCTACGATGAGCTGATCGCCGCTTCCGGCAAGCCACGCGTGGCCGCCCGGCGGGTAGTCAAACTGTTGCAAAGTCTTCCCAAAGAAGAAATGGCTAGCCGACGCACCGCAGCGGAACTTGCGATCCGCGAAATGGGTGTTTCCTTCACCATTTACAGTGAAGGCAAGAATATAGACCGCGCCTGGCCATTCGACATAATTCCCCGGGTCATATCTGCCAGGGACTGGGCGCAGGTGAGTCGGGGGCTGGCACAGCGCAGCCGCGCACTAAACTGCTTTATCGACGATATCTACAATAAACAGAAGATTCTCGCCGATGGCGTTGTGCCTGCGGAGATCGTGCTCGACTCGGGGAACTACAAGCCACAGTGCGCCGGCGTTTCGCCCCTTCATGGTGCATGGGCTCATATCTGTGGTACCGATCTGGTGCGAGATCAGCGCGGCAGATTCTTTGTGCTGGAGGACAACCTGCGCGTGCCCTCAGGAGTATCCTATATGCTCGAAAACCGGGAAATTACCAAACGTGTGCTGCCGGAGTTGCTGGAGAACTACAGTATCCAACCGGTAGATGACTATCCGTCGCGCTTGCACGCCACGCTATCCTCCCTCTCTCCCAGGGGGGCGCGCCGGCCCTGCATCGTCGTCCTGACCCCCGGCATCTACAACTCAGCCTATTTCGAACACGCCTTTCTCGCCCAGCGTATGGGAGCCGAGCTGGTGGAGGGCAACGACCTGTTTGTCGACGACGATGATTGCGTCTATATGCGCACCGTTGACGGCCCGCTTCGCGTCGATGTGGTGTATCGACGTATAGACGATGACTTCCTTGACCCCGAGGCCTTCCGGCCGGATTCCGCCTTGGGAGTGCCGGGTATTATCCGTGCCTGGAAGGCCGGCAATGTCGCGATTGCCAATGCGCCCGGGGCCGGCGTGGCAGACGACAAGGTGGTGTACGCCTATGTGCCGGCAATGATCCGCTACTACCTGGGTGAAACGCCCCTTCTGGCCAGTGTCAAAACCTACCTATGCATGAATCCAAAGGATCGAGAGTACGTACTGGCCAACCTCGATAAGTTGGTGGTCAAACCAGCCAACGAGTCCGGCGGCTACGGGCTGTTAATCGGCTCCCACGCCAGCGCGGCGGAGCGCGCCAGATTCGCAGCACTGATAGAAGAAAATCCGCGGAACTATATCGCCCAGCCCATCCTGTCGCTGTCGACCGCGCCCACCTATATCGATGAAAAAGTGGAGCCCAGGCACCTCGATCTGCGGCCGTTCATCCTGCAGGGCAAGGACATCTGGGTGACACCGGGTGGCCTGACACGGGTTGCGATGCGCAAGGGGTCTCTGGTCGTCAACTCCTCGCAGGGCGGCGGCAGCAAGGATACCTGGATTGTGGAGGGCAACCGATGAGCATGTTATCGCGGGTCGCCGAGCGACTGTTCTGGATGGCGCGCTATCTGGAGCGGGCCGAAGATACGGCTCGACTGATCCATTCGTATACACATCTGGTGATGGATATACCCAGGGGTTCCGAACCTGGCTGGGATATCCTGGTGCATATTCTCAACACTGAGCCCAGTTATACCGAGCATTATCGGGCCTACAATGAGCAGAACGTGATGAAATTTCTCATCGCGCAGCCCGACAGTATCAGCGGCATTATGAATTCCATCCGCGCGGCCCGCGAGAATGTCCGTACCACAAGGGACGTACTACCCGGCGAGGTGTGGGAGCATATAAACGAACTCTACCTGTACGCACAGGAGTACTCTGAGAAAAGCGTTGGCAGGCGCTATCGCTATCAATTCCTGGAAACGATCATTGCGCGCTGCCAGATGATCAATGGTATGCTGGTGTCCACGCTGCCACGCGGCCACGCCTACCGGTTCATCAAGTTGGGCCGATTGCTGGAGCGAGCTGACATGACCACTCGCGTGATAGACGTCGGGGCCGCAGCATTGCTGGGTGACGAGCGCCTGCACAGTTCGGTCGACCCGCTGATATGGGCCAGCCTGCTCAATTCGCTGTCGGCCATGGGCGCTTATCGGCGTGAAATCGGCCCGCAGGTTGAAGCGGGCGCAATGGTCGATTTCGTGCTGCGCGAGAGCACATTGCCGCGATCGATAAAGTTCTGCCTGAACGGCATACGCCAGGAGTTAGCCCCGCTGAAAAACAATAAGGATGCAACCAGGTTAGTCCTTAAGGCAAGACGCAAGCTCTCGGGGTTCGACCCACAGGCGTGCTCGCGGGAGGAACTGCATATCTTTCTCGACCAGTTCCAGTTCCTGCTGACGAATCTGTACAGCAGCATTGACCAAACATGGTTCATGACAGCCGAAAGACGAGCAACTGCTACACTGGGCTGACATACAGTCCGCAAAGAAACCAACATAAACGGTACCCATTGATGACCATTCGAGTCGCGATTAACCACCGCACTTCATACAAGTTTGATCGCCCCGTGACGATGTCACCGCACACTGTACGCCTGCGCCCGGCGCCGCATTCGCGCACGCCGATCCACAGCTACAGCCTCAAGATCAAACCCGCAGAGCACTTCATCAACTGGCAGCAGGACGCATTCGGCAACTACCTGGCACGGCTGGTATTCCCGGAAAAATGCACTGAGTTCGAAGTCGATGTTGAAGTGATTGCCGATATGACGGTAATCAACCCCTTCGATTTCTTCGTAGAAGAGTATGCGGAGAATTACCCCTTCAAATATGCCGAGCAGGTCAAGAAAGAGTTGCTGCCCTACCTGGAAAAGCTCGAGAACGGCCCGCTGTTCGAGAAAATGCTCGCCAGTGTCGATACCAAAAAGCGCGCTGTTAACGACTTTCTGGTAGAGCTAAATCAACTGGTTCAGCGGAGCGTCGAATACCTGGTGCGCATGGAACCGGGTGTGCAATCGCCGGAAGAGACACTGGAACTGGAGAAAGGCTCCTGCCGGGATTCTGCCTGGTTGCTGGTACAACTACTGCGCCACCTGGGGTTGGCGGCGCGCTTTGCCTCCGGGTATCTGGTGCAACTCAAGCCCGACGAAAAATCGCTGGATGGCCCCTCGGGCGCGGAGGAGGATTTCACGGACCTGCACGCGTGGTGTGAAGTATTCCTGCCGGGCGCCGGCTGGGTCGGGCTGGACCCCACCTCCGGACTGTTTGCCAGCGAGGGCCATATACCGCTGGCCTGCACGCCACACCCGGTGTCCGCCGCGCCGATTGCCGGTGCGACCGACAAGTGCGAGGTAGAATTCGATTTCAGCAACACCGTCGAGCGTGTACTGGAAGACCCGCGCGTCACCAAGCCCTACACCGAGGCGCAGTGGCAGCACATCATGGCGTTGGGCAAGGCCGTGGACAAGGAGTTCGAGCGCGAGGACGTGCGCCTGACAATGGGCGGCGAGCCCACCTTTGTGTCGATTGATGATATGGAATCCGCGCAGTGGAATACCGATGCACTGGGCGACGACAAGCTGAGCCTCGCGAAAACGCTGCTGCTGCGCCTGCGCGATAAATTTGCCCCCAAGGGCCTGCTGCACTACGGGCAGGGTAAATGGTATCCCGGCGAGGAAGTACCGCGCTGGGCGCTGGGGGTCTTCTGGCGCAAGGACGGCGAACCCCTGTGGGACAACCCGGATCTGCTGGCCCGGGTGGACAAGGACTACGGCTATGATGTCGACGTCGCCGGTCATTTTGGCGAGTATCTTTGCGACCTGCTGGCCCTGCCGCGCGCCTGTTGCCAGCCGGCATTTGAGGACGGCCTGCACTACCTGATGCAGGAACAGACGATGCCCGCGAACCTGGATATCCTGGCGCAAAAACTCAAGGGTGACCTGGACCGCCGCCGCCTGGCGCGCTTGATCGAGCGCGGTTTTGGTGTGGCCTCCGGGGTCGTCATCCCGCTGCAGCGCAGCACGGGCTGGCCAATCGCGGAAGACAAGAAAACCTGGCGCAGCAGTCTTTGGCCGCTGCGGCGCGAGCGCATCACCCTGATCCCCGGTGACTCACCCATGGGATTGCGCCTGCCGCTGAACGAACTGCCGGAAATCGCCAAAAAGGCCGACCGGGTGCAGCCCCAGCGCGACCCGTTCGAGCCGCGTGATCCACTGGCGAAACGCGCCGATATGCACTTCGCCGAGCCCGTCGAAACCCCACAGGACGACAGCGCTGAACCGGTGGAGTACGAACAGGTGGTGCGCACGGCGATGTGTATCGAAGTTCGCAAGGGGCGGCTGTACGTGTTCATGCCGCCGCTCGAGTATCTTGAGGACTATGTCGAACTGGTCGCCGCTATCGAGCAAACTGCCGCTGCATTGAAGCTGAAAGTGCTGGTCGAGGGCTATGAACCACCGCGTGACCCACGTATGCAAAAATTGTTGGTGACACCGGACCCCGGCGTGATCGAGGTCAACGTGCACCCCTCCAACAACTGGGATGAGCTGGTGGCAACCACCACCACGCTGTACGAGGAAGCGCGGCTCTCGCGGCTGTCTACCGAGAAATTCATGCTCGACGGACGCCACACCGGCACCGGCGGCGGCAACCATATCACGCTGGGGGGCGCGACCCCTGCCGACAGCCCCCTCCTGCGCCGACCCGACCTGCTGCGCAGCCTGATCACTTTCTGGCAACATCACCCCAGCCTTTCCTATCTGTTTTCCGGCATGTTCATCGGTCCCACCAGCCAGGCACCGCGCGTCGACGAGGGCCGCGACGAAATGCTGTACGAACTGGAGGTCGCCTTTGCCCAGATGTCGAATATCGAGGGAACGCCGCAGCCGTGGGTGGTGGACCGCCTGTTTCGCAACCTGCTGATCGACGTCACCGGCAATACCCACCGTGCGGAATTCTGCATCGACAAGCTGTACTCACCCAACAGCGCGACCGGACGACTCGGGATTCTCGAGTTCCGCGGCTTCGAAATGCCGCCCCATAGCCGCATGGCACTGGTGCAGGCACTGCTGCTGCGCAGCCTGGTCGCGCGGTTCTGGCATACGCCTTACCACAAACCCCTGATCCGTTGGGGCACAGAATTACACGACCGCTTCATGCTGCCCCATTACATCTGGCAGGACATGAAACACGTGGTGGCAGACCTTAACGAACACGGCTACGCGTTTGACCTGGAGTGGCTGGCGCCTTTCGAGGAATTTCGCTTTCCGCACTATGGCCGCGTACAGCTCGACGATATCGAGCTGGAACTGCGCTGGGCGGTCGAGCCGTGGCATGTGCTGGGCGAGGAGACCACCAGTTTCGGCACCTCCCGCTATGTGGACTCCTCGGTTGAACGCCTGCAGATACGGGCCACCGGGCTGACTGATGGGCGCTATGTGCTGGCCTGCAACGGCCGCCGCGTGCCGATGCGCAGTACGGGTCGGCACGCCGAGCACGTCGGCGGGGTGCGCTACCGCGCCTGGGCGCCGCCGTCAGCACTGCACCCGATGATCGGGGTGCATGTGCCGCTGACGTTTGACCTGATCGATACCTGGAACGGGCGCTCGCTGGGCGGCTGCACCTACCACGTCTCGCACCCGGGCGGCCGCACCTACGAAACCTTTCCGGTTAACGCGTTCGAAGCAGAGTCGCGGCGCATCAATCGCTTCGGCGTGCTGTCCCATTCGCAGGGGCCCTTCATACCCCAGCCTGAAGTTGACGCCCTGCGCGAGTTCTTCCCGGACCAGCACCCGCCGCGGCCGATGGCACCGCCACCGGAGGAGTCCCCGGGCGAGTACCCCTATATACTGGACATGCGCAGCCCGCGCAGAAGCTGACATCGTCAACACGGCTAGAATATGGCTATACTAGGCGCGGCCCGACGACTTTCGGTCGGCGGCCCGCCGAAATCATCGTCGCGTCGATGTAATTACCGCAGGACTATGCTGTGCCCAACCCAGTAACTTCCACAGAGCCCGGCCAGTCGCAGACGCAGACGCAAGTCGTCCCTCTGCTCCCACTGGAATACAAGAATCGCAGCGGGTTGCTGGATGATGCCTGTACGCCGGATGGCAGCGTCAAACCCGAGTGGGAATACATGCTGGGAGGCCTGCGCGACCTCGGCACCGTTGCGTTGCAGGAGCGCGAGCAAAAAGCGCGCCGCATCCTGCGCGATGACGGCGCCACCTTTAACATTTATGACGGCGAGGGCACTCCCGGCAGCAGTTGGGAACTGGACCCTGTACCCTACATTATCGGCAGTGAGGATTGGGCGCGCATCGAAGCGGGCCTGCTGGAGCGCTCGGAACTGTTCAACCTGCTGCTGCGCGACCTCTACGGCCCCCGAACACTGATCCGCCACGGGCTGCTGCCCCCGGAGGCCCTGTTCAGCCACGGAGGCTTCCTGCGCGCCTGCCAGGGCATCCAGATGCCGGGTGACCACGAACTGGTGTTGCACGCCGTGGATATGATCCGCCGCCGGGATGGCAGCATGTGCGTCCTGTCTGATCGCTCCCAGGCGCCGAGCGGCGCCGGGTATGTACTGGAAAACCGCACTGTGATGTCGCGGGTGTTCCCCAGCCTCTACCGCGACAGCCACGTACACCGCATCGCCAGTTTCTACCAGCGCCTGCGCCACAAACTGATGTCGCTGTCGCCCTCGGATGAAGCGCCCCTGATCGCCCTGCTCACACCCGGCGGGCAAAATGAGACATATTTTGAGCACACCTATCTCGCCAGCTACCTGGGCTTCCCACTGGTGCAGTCCGGCGACCTGATGGTCCGCAATGGCTTCCTCTGGATGAAATCCATGGATGGCCTGAAACGGGTGGATGTGCTGTTGCGCCGGGTGGATGACGTCTACTGTGACCCGGTGGAGTTGCGCAGCGATTCCCGCCTCGGTGTACCCGGCCTGCTGGAAGTGGTGCGGTCGGGACGCGTGGTGGTAGCCAACCCGCTGGGCAGCGGTGTACTGGAAAACCCCATTTTCCTCAAATACCTGCCCGAGATCAGCAAGAGTCTGCTGGGGCGCGAACCACGGCTGGATTCGGTAAAAACCTACTGGGCCGGCGACGACGACGATCTGCAGTACATTACCAGCAACATCCGGGAACTCATCGTCAAACCGGCGTATCGCGGCAGCGGCATCAAGAGTGTCTGGGGTGGCGACCTGAACGACGAGGAAGTTACCCAGTTGCTCGCCGCCCTGCACAGCAAGCGTTACCAGTACGTGGCGCAGTCGCGCCTGGAAAAGCCGCACATTCCGGCATTTGCCAACGGCGCGCTGGAACCACGGCCCTCACTCCTGCGCACATTCTCTGTGGCCACCGAGGGCTCGTCCTACAAGATACTGCCCGGCGGCCTCACTCGTATCGGTCTCGACATCGGAAGCCGTGCGATCAGTATGCAGTCGGGCTGTCCCAGCAAAGATACCTGGGTCACGGCCAGCGAACCCGAGCGCACCGCTATTCGCGACAGCGCCCCCGACAGTGCGCGCCTCGCCGCGGATTCACCACTACTGAGCCTGCCCAGCCGCGTGGTCGAGAACCTGTACTGGATGGGGCGCTACTCAGAGCGAGCCGAGGCATCGCTGCGACTGTTGCGCACAGTGTTTGTATTGCTGCACGGCGAAGAGCCGATAACACCGACCGCCCAGAAAGTTCTCCTGCACACCGTTAGTGACATCACCGCGACACTGCCGGGGTTCAAAACCGCGTCCAAAGAGTTACTGGCCAACCCCGACGAAGAGCTGATACAGATCATCCGTGATGGCAGCCGCACTGGCAGCGTCAAATCCACACTGAATGCGATGTTGGCCAGCGCCGATGAATCGAAAGAATTGCTGTCGACCGACACCATGCGCGTGATCAACGATTTGCGCGACGCGATGGGAGAACTGGATGTAGCGCTCGACGGTGGACTGACGTCGGCCCCGGAAGAGGCGCTGGACCCACTGGTGACAACGCTGACGGCGTTGTCCGGATTGATGCATGAAAGCATGGTGCGCGGCGTCGGCTGGCACTTTATGCAACTGGGCAAGCGCATCGAACGCTCACTGCAAACCCTCAACACGGTGCGCTGCCTGGCGACACCGGTGGCCGATGAGGCAGACCAGACGACACTGCTGACAGCCCTGCTGATTTCCATGGAAGTACTCATTACGTATCGCAGGCATGGTCGCCAGCGCCGTGGTATTGAACTCGGTTTGGAACTGGTACTGCTCGATGGATCCAATCCACGCTCATTGCTGTTCCAGCTGGAGGAACTGCAGAAACACCTGGCGGAACTGCCCAAAGCGGAAACAAAAACGGGTGAACTCGGCGAGGAAGAGCGCGCCCTGCTCGAAGCAATGACCAGCCTGCGATTGTCTCGCCTGCCGCAGTTATTGGAGACCACTTCAGCAACCCGTGAGGAGATGGATCAACTGTTGCAGCAGTTGGAAGAACTGCTGCTGGAATTCAACCGCATCATCAGTGACAAGCATTTCGATCACCGTACCGATGAACAGCACCTCGTCACCAGTTTCTGGGGTGAGCAATAATGCGTTACCGGATCAAACATATCACGCGCTATAACTACGCGGCCCGCGTCACGCGCTGTTACAACCTGGCCAACGTGATTCCTAGGGACACCGCACGGCAGCGCTGCCTCAGCAATCGCATCACGCTGTCGCCCCTGCCCTCGACAACCCATAAACGCTCTGACTATTTCGGCAACAAGGCCTTTCATTTTGAAATCCAGAAAGCGCACAGCGAACTGAGTATTACCGCGGTGAGCGAGGTCGAGGTCTCGGACAACGGCAATGCGCCGAATCTCGATCTGGGAATTTCCTACAGGGAGGCGTTGGAATACTTTAGCAACGCCAGTAAACCGGAGATTCTCGAGGCGCGCGAATTCTTGCTCAGCTCTCCATTGATAGAAACAACCCCGGTGCTGGCCGACTACGCCAGACCGTCCTTCGATCCGGAGCGCTCGCTGAAATCCTGCGTCGCCGACCTCACCCAACGGATTTTCAATGAGTTCAAGTACGACCCGCATTTCAGCACAATCGCCACCCCGCTGGCCGATGTGCTAAAGCACAAAAAAGGTGTATGCCAGGACTTCGCACATTTGCAGGTGGGCTGTTTACGCGCGATGGGGATTCCCGCCAAATACGTTTCCGGCTACATCGAAACGCTGCCGAGGCCCGGTGAGGAGAAACTGGTGGGCGCCGATGCAACGCACGCGTGGATTGCATTCTTCTGTCCCGAGGAGGGTTGGGTGGAATTCGACCCGACCAACAACAGCATGGCGGGCCATCAGCATATCGTAACCGCATTCGGTCGCGATTATTTTGACGTGACGCCGCTGCGCGGGGTTATCTTTGGTGGTGGCGCCGGACCCGCGCTGAACGTCTCCGTGGATGTCAGCCGGGTGGCGGGCTCCCAAACCTAAATTTGGGGTCAGAGTAAAAACTCCTAATTTGGGGTAATTTAAATTTGGGGTC
>JAGRIK010000306.1 GCA_020443325.1 Halioglobus sp. | reverse complement strand
TCACGTTCTTGTGTCCGAAGTGGGCGTTAGCGGCCGTCGCCATCTGCGTCCACTCCCAACCGGCGAATGCAGTGAGATCGGGATACTCGGGGTCAGCGCTCGCGTTGCAGGCGCGCACAGTATCCTTGGTGGCCTGCCAGTGCTTCGGCGTGAGTCCCTCGGCGTGATCGTTGTAGCTGAAGAAGTCGAGGCGCGCGCAGTGGCGGGCAAAGTCGCAGGCATCGGCTACGGTATGGATGCCTTGCTGTCCCATCATCGGCAGTTCCAGTGTGAAGGCATCTACGGAATAAGTGCTGTGGACGTGCAGGTCGCCGAACAGGATCTGTTTGCCGGGTTGCGCGATCTTCGGGGTGGCGACTCGCGCCGTATCGCGCTGGCGTACTTCCAAAGGCGGGAGCGCGCTGCTCTCGACGGTGCCTGTAGGGTGCGGATCACCGCCGCATGCGGCCAGCAGCGCGGCGAGCAACAGCCCGGGACTGTTGCGGGACCAGTGAATGGCTCTGTGTACTGTCATGCGTTCACCTCAGTCCTCCCGGTGAGCAGTGTGTGTCTAATTGGCAATAGCAGGCTTGAATAGGTGCCAATATTTTTTGGTTGTTTTCTATAAGACAATTGTCACAATAAAAGGGCACTAGCCAAGATAAGTCAACACTACACGCTATAGCGGGGGATGCTATGTTCGGTGATAACCCCAATGACTCGGCGCTGAAGGCCAGCTGGGACGATTTTTGTGATCAGTTGAAGAGTGCGGGGGATATGGTGTTTCGCGATTCCACGCCGGTGCACGATATCGATCGCGCCAAAGGATTGCGGCTGTTGGCCCGGAATGTCTCGCTGGCCCTGCAGTTTCAACTGGAAAACAAGGATCCCGATTTTCCCGAGTTGTTGCATTACTTCGATCCGCTGCGCAAGCAGGGCGGTGATAACACCGACGCGCTGTATGTGGGTTCCCCCATTAATGGCGAGCACACCTATCGCATCAGCGGGAAGCGGGGAACGGCGCGTTACTTTGCTGTTACCGTTGTTGAGGATGGCGCCACGCCCTGGGGCGGTGGTGTGGCCGGCAACCTGATCGACAGCGATATAGATGTGGCCGCCGACGGCACGTTCGAGATTATCCTGAGTCCTGATGAACACCCCGGTAACTGGATCAGGACCACGCCCGGCAGCTGGCGTGTCACTGTCAGGCAGTTTTTTGCCGACTGGGAGAACGAAGCGCCGATGGACGCGCGTATCGATCGTGTCGGTGAGTTTCTACACAGTCCAGTGCTGGGTGTTGAAGACATTACACGCGGCCTGTCCGATACGGTGGCCTGGGTGCGCGATTCGACAGTGTACTGGGCAGACATGTTGCAGAAGTGGAAGGTGCAGCCCAATCGCTTTTTGTCCTATCGCCAGCTGGACGACAACGCTATCGATGCCACACCCGGTGGTGAACCCCTGATTTGCTACTGGGAGGTGCCCGAAGATGAGGTACTGGTCGTGCGGGTGACGCCGCCGCCGGCTGACTACTGGGCCGTGGAGTTTGGCAACTGCTGGTGGGAGACAATGGACTACCGCTATCGGCTGTGCAGCACCAACTGTCACCATGCACGATTGGAGCCCGATGGTGAACTGCTGCTCGTGGTGGCGCACGACGATCCCGGCGTGGCCAACTGGCTGGACCCGTCCGGGCATGTAGAGGGCTATATCACGGTGCGCTGGATCGGTTCGGCCCACTATCCCGTTCCGCAGTGTGTGCAGATGAAGCGGGAAGCGTTGTCGGCGTATCTGCCGGCCACAGTAGCCACCGTGGATGCCAAGCAACGCCATGAGCAGTTGGCGGCGCGGCGGCGCGGCGTCATCAAGCGTTTTGGCTACTGACCCGATGGCGGCGAACCTGTGTCCCCGTAGTCGGTTGTGACTCTGGGTGATCACGGGTCGGCGCACTCGCGGGAGCACTCAGGAAGGCATTTATTAAGGACCACATTATGAAGGATTTGAGCACCCCACTGTGGACACCGCCGCCACACCCCGACTGGCTTGTTGCAATGAATCGGGAGGGTAGCTACCTCGATCTCGAGGCGGTGGTGCCGTTGGATGAAGCGTCGCTGTTACAGCATGCCTGCCGCGCGACAGGGCTTGATGATTTCGGTGACGAGTTATGGCGCGAGCCGTTTCGGGTGCTGATCAAATCGCTGGAGGAGGAGGCACAGCTCACATTGATGGGGCGCCTGATGGCAAGAAGCGATATCGTATTGTGGCTCAGCACTCGTCTGCGCGTGACGGAGACGCTGCGGAAACACCCGCAGATACTGGATGAGGAAATCACCGCGCCCATGGTCATCGCAGGCTTGCCGCGTTCGGGCACTTCGATCCTGTTCGAGCTGTTGTCCCAGGACCCTGATGTGGGCGTGCCGTTAATGTGGGAGGCGTTGCAGCCGTGTCCACCCCCGGAGGCTGCCAGCTACACCACTGATCCGCGCATCGAACAGGCGAATAACCTGTTTACCCAGTGGAACAGGGTCGCTCCCGAATTCGCCAGTATGCATGAGATGCGCGGTGATATTCCCGCGGAGTGTGGTCTGTTGATGGCCGGCACGTTTATCAGCGACCACTGCGCGTCCCTGCACCAGACCAGCAGTTACAGCGCCTTTTGCCTGGCAGCGGACTATCAACCTGTCTACGAATACCACAAAACCATTCTGCAGATACTGCAGTGGAAGCACCCGAGAAAGCGGTGGTTGCTGAAAGCGCCGGAGCACCAGTTGCATCTGGATACACTGCTGCAGGTGTACCCGGATGCCCGCATTGTGCAAACCCACCGCGACCCGATCAAGTGCATGGCTTCAACCACCAGCCTGATGGGCACGCTGTACTACATGCGCAGCGACCAGCCCTTTAACGCGCAACTTTTCGACAATATTATCCTGGGTTCAGCGACGGCGGAGCGACTGGAATATGTGATAGCGCAACGTGAGAAGGGCATAGTCCCTGCGGTCAGCATCGCAGACTCGCGTTACCAGGATTTGCTGGATGACCCGATGGACTGCATCGGCAAGATTTACGCGCATTTCGGCATGGCCCTGTCGGAGACTGCCGCCAATCGCATGCTGGACTATTTAAAGCGCAAGCCGCAGGGTAAGTTTGGTCGCCACAACTACCAGGTGGATGAGGCCAAAACACGCGACAGGCCGTTGTTCAAGCGCTACCAGACCCTGTACAACGTCCCCAATGAACTGTAGTGGCCACGCGTAGCCGGAGCCGGGTGGCGGTATGCTTCCAAAGGACTTTTCTGTAAAATGGCGTCCTGACTTCGGCGGGACAACGGCATGAATCAAGAGATAAGTTCACGAATCCAGCACTGCATGCAAGAGGTGTCCGTGCTGGTAGAGGCAGGCGACTGGCGCAATGCCTATGACGCGCTGGCCACCGAGAACCGCAAGAGCCCGGACCAGGTGCTTGAGCGCGCGTTGGTTGATATCTTGTTACAGGCTTGCGATACAGCAGGTACAGTTGAAGTCGCCAAGCCTGGTGATAGCCCCCTCTCCTACAAAGGCTCCCCCGAGTGCGGCGTGATCCCTGAAGTCTCGTCGGCTGAATTATCCGCAGCCAAGCTGCAGGAGGCCATCCAGGATCACGGGTATTTGCTGGTTCGAGGCCTGTTATCAGAAGCCTCCGCAGGCGAGCTACCCGGTATGATTGATCATTCGATGCGCGCCCGTATGGAATCAGTGGCTCCGGATGCACCGGAGTCCCTCGATAGTCCCTGGTATTACGAGTCGCCCTATTTTCCGGGCAGTCATGTCAGTTTTTCGGCGCAGAAAAAGAAGAATAAATTCGGACTCACCGGTTCCATGCGGGTTGTCGATTCGCCGCGGGCAATGTTCCAGGTCCTGGAAAAATATCGGGAAATGGACCTGAAAAACCTGTTGGCAGACTATTTTGGCGAACCCGCCGTCATTGCAACCAGGAAGTGGGTTTTTCGTTCGGTGGAGCCGGGGCAATTTGGCGGTGGCTGGCACCAGGATGGGCAGTTCATGGGCGCGGGCGCTGTGGCTCTCAATATGTGGGTCGCGCTTTCACCCTGCGGAGATACAACCACTGCACCCGGTATCGCATTGATTCCCAGGCGCATCCCGGAGATTCTGGAGTACGGCACCCGGGGTGCTCAGATGAACTGGGTTGTAGGTGGGGAACTGATCGATGAACTCACTGTGGATGCCCCTGTGGTCAAGCCCTATTTTGGCGCTGGCGATGCGTTGTTTTTCGATCACTTGAGCCTGCACCGGACGGGCCATGCGAGGAACCAGGATACGAGGCGATACGCGCTCGAATCCTGGTTTTACGCCGCTTCCGGCAATGTGGGCAACTATGTGCTGCCACTATACTAAGTGATGCGCGTACGCAGTTGTTGAAATAGCACCTGCACCGTTACCGGAAACCTGTCCAGGCTTGCCGCGCGCACCTTTCCCTCGTGGCTGGCGCGAAACAGGTGTGGCGTCATGGCCAGTAGTTGATTGATTGCCCGCTGGCGCAGAGGCGCGGTCACAAACTCCAGTGTAGACGATTCACCTTGCAAAAATCCCGCATCCAGTGCCTGCTTTAAAAACGTTGACTCGGAGTGTTTGACGCTCGGGTAGAGAATCTCGCGCAGTTCTATCAGGTGCCGCGGTCCTGCAGTCACACACAGCAGCGTGCCGCCCGGTTTTAACACGGTGTTGAAAGCGCCAAATACCGGGAAGCCAAACAGGCTGAGCAGGCAGTCAACGCTGCCGGGCGCGAGCGGAATATTGCGGTTGCTGGCGACCAGCCAGGTGGCGTCCAGGCGCTGTGTAGCGGCCTGCACGGCCCATTTGGAAATGTCGAACCCGATCATCGTTGGGGTGGCTGCGCGCGTCGATGCCATCTGTTCTCTCAACTGCTGCAGATAATATCCCTCGCCGCAACCGGCGTCCGCGATGACCGCCTCGTCGTGCAGCAGCGGCGCGACCATTTCAGCCAGCGTCTGCGCCACCGGCAGATAGTGCCCGCCGTCCAGGAAATCGCGCCGCGCGCTCACCATGGCCTTACTGTCGCCCGGATCCCGGCTGCGCTTGTCGCGCGCTCCCAGCAAATTGACATAACCCTGCCGGGCGATATCGAAACTGTGGCCGTTGTCGCAGCACAGCCTGCCGCCATCCTCGCGCAGCGCCTGTTGATCCATCGGGCAGCGCAGGAGATCGCTGTGCCTGAACTTCATCGCAGGTATTCGTCGGGCGAGGGTATCGCGCCAGCGCGATGAGTCACTGCAACTGCGCCGAAAAATAGTCCAGGATAGCGTTCAGCGCATCGCGCGTTGGATGGCCTTGCTCATCGACAAAATCAATGGTCAGCACAGAGTGGCCTTTGCCCGGAAGGGTATGGGTGAGGATGCGCTGGGTGCCGTCATCGTTAAACGCCTGGTCGATGGCGGCGTACTTGGCGGCATTGCACAGGGGATCCCCCGCAAAGCGATAGGCATGGATTGGCGCGGTGGTCTCGATGCGCTCTCGAATAACGGCTATATCGTCGGCTGACATATGCAGTTCGCTGGATTTCATCAACGGCATTGAGGGCTGCGAACTCACCGCTGCCAGTACGCTGTCATCACCCATCAGTGAGATCGCGAAATTGCCGGTAAGGCACATGCCGATCACGCCAACACCCTTGTGCTCGCCCTGCGCTTTTACGTCCCGACACAATGCTTTCAACCAGTCCACGATCGGGCTGGTACGATTGGACTCGAACAGGCTGAACTCCCTGCGCATACAAAATACCCGCGCCAGGTTGCCGACCATGCTGATTTTTTCCAGTGGGCCGAACAGGTGCGGGATCACGACCTCAAAGGCCCGAGCGACGAACTCATCCGCGAGGCGCAGGGTTTCCGGCCCGATGCCGGGTAATTCCTGAATGATGACCACCGGGGCGCCGCTGCCCCGGTGGTAGATGTCGTGACTGATACGACGGCCGCCGGCGTCGCAAGCCGCAAAGCTAGAACGGCGATAGTCGGCGATCGGCGTAAAGTGAACACTCATAACACTACCTCGGGCCAGGGTCTGGGTGTGGTGAACGTATAGTTGCGAAGTCTACCGCACGTGACGAATGATGGTTTCGCTGAAATGCTCCATAAACCGCTTTTTTTCATCGAGTGTCGAGCGTTTCTTGCCCAGCGCATACTGGAACGGCGGGGCAACAGTGCTTTGCAGGCCATCGCCCGCCAGGCGGGTGTACATCTCGCGGTCCGGCAGTGCTGTGACACCGATCATCGACTCGAAGGGCAGGTGGTCGCGGCCGTAGTCTTTCCTGAGTTGCTCGATCTGCTTGAGCAGCGGCCCCACATCATCCGGTGCGGTGCCCGCACCGATGTAACCGTCACCTACTCGCGCAGCCCGGCGCAGTGCGATCTCACTGGCGCCGCCAATATAGATCGGGGGGTGATTGCCTGGTGCGGGGCTTAACTGCACGCGCGGAAAATCGAAGTGCTCCCCGTGATGTTCGACCATGTCGCCGCTCCACAAGGTGTGCAGTATATCGATCATCTCATCCGTAATCCTGCCGCGCCGTCGAAAGTCCACCCCGTAGATATCGAACTCCTCCTTCATCCAGCCCACCCCGACGCCGAGGATGAAGCGGTCGTCGCTGAGAATCGCGAGCGTCGCGGCAGCGCGCGCAACCTCGTGCGGATTGCGCAGCGGCAACACGTACACGCCACAGGTGAAATGCAGGGTACGGGTCACCGCCGCCATGGCCGCGAAGATGGCTGTCTGGTCGGGGTACTCGTCACTGGGCTGCATCGGCGGCAGGCCTGTTTCCGAGTAGGGATAGTCCGGACTTATTGATTCCGGATAAACAGCGTGGTCGCCGCTCATCAAACCGTGAAACCCCACCTCTTCAGCAAAGCGGGCGATCTCAATCAGTTGATCGGTTTCGGCCCAGGTGATGGCCTGCCAGAATTTCATAGAATCTCCAAATAAGGGGTACCCCGAAAGTTTGTCGTTCTAGAGTGAATCCCGCCACATTCTCATTCAACGGTGCTCCGAACTGAACAACTACAGGGAAGCATTTACAGTGGTTCTCGCGGTACGTCGAAATACGCTTCGTAGTCGCTAAACAATTCACGCAATTCCGCTTCCTCCATCCCGGTATTGGCGAGACTGTACAAATGCTTGCCGTGTTTGTCAGCCGGGTTGTCATCGAGAAAGGCCTGCATTGCAGCAGCCGCGCTGTCGGGTAACGTCATACCAAAGTGCTCATAAGCGCGGCGCACAGTGCCGACCTGGTCCGCCATGAAATCGCGGAAGTACAAATCCACCACCTGGCTTTCGGGCAACAGTCCGGATTTGCGGTAGGCCACTGTGTTGTTGTAACCCTGTGCCAGGGCTTTGGCATAGTAACGGGTGACCCTGCCGACATCGGCGTGGTCACTGGCCATGCCCTGCAGGTGGGCCGCCAGGTTGCTGGTGGAAATAACGATCTTCACCGGGTCGCGGTGGGTCTGGACGAACAGCGCGTCGGGATACTCGCGGTGAATGTGCTGCAGGTGCCACAGGTGTTGCGGTGATTTAAGGGCCCAGCGTTTGCCCGGTGCCTTCCACTGCAACACCTGCAGAAAGCGGCGATGCCACTGCAGCGCCGAACGCATGTCGCTCTCTATCACCCAGCGGTCGTAGCTGGGAACAAAGAATTGCACAAAGTAAATCATCGATGTGAAATCGTGACTTGTCATCGTCACGCATTCCTGTGCGCGTTCGGCGCCCATGGGGTGCATCTTCTTGAACTCTGGCAGCAGCTTGTCGACCTGGTCGAGGTCGGCCTGCGCCTGCGCGATGCGCGGATCACTGCGATAGGTGGCCGTTTCCGGCGGCGGCAGCGGGCGAGCCGTTTCCCATGTCAGTGGCACGCGGTTGTCCGGGTCCATCACCAGCAGGTCGTGAAAAATCGTGGTGCCAGAACGGGGCGGCCCGACGACAAAAATGGGGCGCTCAATGCGCTGCTCGGCGATCTCGGGGTTTTGCTTGAACAGCTCGACAAAGCCGAGACGATTCTCCAGAGTCCGGATGAGATCGCCCCTGGCGATGATACGACCCAACAGGGAGAGGTCAGCCTCTTTCTCCAGGCTGTTCAGCAGCAGTGCCAGCGGTTGCCGGAAGTCGTCCTCGCCAAAATCGCTCAGGCCGGTATTTTTAATCGCAGTTTGCAACAGCGCATCTAAGCCGAGGTCGACGGGGTGGAAGCCCAGCGCATTGGCGCCACGCCCCGCCGCGTTCAGGAGGCGCACAGGTAGTGGCATTGAACTGCTCATATCAATTCGTCAGGTCGGCCAGTTTCACCACCTGCGCCTGCGGTGCCTCGACATCACCGGTCACCAGGAAAAAGCGCCAGAACACGAGGCCGAACGGGTTGCCCTCGGTATCCAGCCAGTTCGGCTGGCCGGGGTCCTGGTGCGCCAGGATCATCCGGAAGCTGCCATCGGGCTCCAGCGGGGTTTGCGCGCGGTTCAGCGACACGCTGCGGCTGCGATAATCGAGGGTTTGTTGGAAACGGTTCCACAGGCAGACGTTGCCAAAATGGCACTCTGGCCAGCGGCCGGTGATCACCAGTGCCTCGTCCGGCCCGATGAAAAAGGGCGCCATCGAGTAGTGGGCATCGTAGGCGGCCAGGCCGAAGTCGCCGGGCGGTACCGGTACCGGGAATTCGTTGGGAGTCAGTCCGACAAACGGGGGCAGCGGGCCATTGGCCATGGGCGGCATGCCCAGCGTGCGGCTGCGCACCGCATTGCCTACGCGACGGATACCGGCGGCAACACTGGCATCGTTGGGGGGCTCCGGAAGGTGTTTCGCGGTGAGGCATTCGATCCGGATGCGCGGTTCCAGGTCCGGATCCTTGGCGGCGCAGATCTCATGCTCAAAGTAGTGACGCGTCGTCACGCGCGAGGCGCCCGGTGTCAGGGCCAGCCAGTTTTTGTCGCGTGGCTCGCCGCCAAGGTAGACGGTGAAATGGCCATTGCTGTCGATTTCCAACTGCTGGTCATTGATCACGCCGGCGGTGTTGCTCGCCATCAGGCCGTCCTCAGCGCCTTCCTCGATCGTCAGCGAAAAATAGGCTGCACCGTGCATGCTGCCGTGGATGATGTAGGCGTGCTCGCCACTGATAGGTGCGTCGAAGTAAATGGCGTCCGAATTGTCACCGGTCAGTTTGCGGCTCGGTGTGACAATGCGCCGAAAGTCAGGCCGGCTTGCGTCCTGCTCAAAATAGCCGACCAGTGCGGTTTCGAGGGTATGCATCAGGGAGCGGTGGGATGCGACGATATCTTCCGGCGAATGGAGGTTCCACTCGGGGCCTGACCAGCGGGAATCGATTTCCTGCAGCAGGGAGATCAGTTCGGCCAGTGCTGTACGACTTTCTGTTTGGATGGTCATGATGTCTCCATATTGCTGTTGTCGATGCCGGCGCCATTGGTGCTCGCAGCCAGATGCGGGTTTTTGGTTTCGTAGGGGATGTTGAAGCGCTGGCGGTAGAACATTAACCGCTCATCGACTTCCTGTTCGCTCACGCCGAACTCGGCGAGGCTGTACTTGTGCGCGCCGTGCTTGTGTTGCCGGTTGCGATCCAGCCAGGCCTGCATGCCGCGACGGGCCTCGTCGCTGAACGGCATTTCGAGGTAGTCGTAGACGCCCTGTATAGCGCCCTGCCAGTCAGCGGTGATATCGGCGTACTGGATATCGTACTGATTCTGGGGCGCCACCATTTCCTCCCGCACACGCAGGGTTTTATGCAGCATCCGCTCCGTCTTGTTGAGCCACTCGGGGCCCAGCCAGTCCGGCGTGATGCTGTCGCTGTCGCGCACCATTGCATTCCAGGCCGTGGAGCAGATCGAGCCGACACACTTGATGGGGTCTCGGTGCGAGCACACCAGTTTGGCATTGGGAAAAACGTGTAACAGGGCATCCAGGTCCTGCATATGCTGGGGCGTCTTCAGGACCCAGGGCTTGTCCTGTGGATCGTCGCGAAACCAGGAGATGATTTTCATCAGCACCACCATGTATTCGTAGGCCGCGTGCTGGTCGTGCGTCATCAGCCATTCGGCGAATGTGGGAAGCTTTGCCTGAATCTCGAATATCTGGCTGGAAAACCCGTGCTGCAGCAGGCCGACCTCCTCCTCCACCTCGAATGTACCCAGCGGGTGCGTCGCTGCCACCTGCGGGCTCATATACAGCACCGCCTTTAATCCCTGTTCCAGCGAGGTGATACGCGGGTCGGTGCGGCCCTCGGCGCGGGCGGTGAAACATTCGGGATAGGGCACGGGGAACACTGACTCCCAGGACTCAAGGTGCAGGAAGCGGGGGTCTGCGGCCAGCAGCCGGTGCAGGCGGGTCGTGCCGGAGCGGCCGAGGCCCACTATCACTACCGGATCGGCAATGCGGCGTTCGAGTATTTCGGGGTGGCGAGTGAGCAGTTCGTGTGCGTACAGGCGGTGTTTCAACACCCTGAGGATATTGGTGCGATTCATATACCGGCCGAGCGGGTTCAGGTCGGCTTCGCGCTCCAGCGACTCGATCAGCCGCTGCATCGGATCCAGGAAACTCTCATCGCCAAAATCGCGCAGGCCCGTGGCCTTGCGCGCGGCGGCAACCAGTCCGTCGCGCTCCAGCGGAAGCCGCGCCAGGCCCAGTGCGCGGGCCCCGCGCAGTACCGTATTCAGCACGCGGATAGGCTTGCGATGATAGTCAGTGGCCTTCAGTGAGGTAGAGCTGCTCACAATGGTGTGTTCCTTATTATTGCCCAACGTGGAATGGGCGCTTTACGCTGTCGGTCAATTAGCCGAAAATGTCTCATTCTTTCGCTGAGTACTCAAGGGTTGCCAGGCCAAATGACTGAACCCCGGCCAGATCCCGTAGCATTAATTAT
>JAGRIK010000305.1 GCA_020443325.1 Halioglobus sp. | reverse complement strand
CGAGTCCAGAAAATTGCGCAGCAATTTTTGTCGAGTTGCGCAGCAGCCCGTAAGCGGGGACAAGCTTGCGGCCGTTCACACAGCCTGCAAACTCCGCAAGACCGGCTCGATGGTAGATTCTTAAGTTGGTTGGTAGACCCTACAGTTCGTCCAGGCTGGCCACAATCCGCCGATAACTATCCAGCCTCCGCTCGCTGATCGCCCCCGACTCCGCACCCGCGAGAATCGCACACCCCGGCTCCTGCTCATGCTGGCAATCGCGAAACTTACACGTCCCCAGCAGCGGACGAAACTCGCGAAACCCCTGCTCCACCTGCTCCTTGCTCATGTGCCACAAACCAAACTCGCGAATTCCCGGCGAATCGATCAGGGTGCCGCCACAGTTCAGGTGAAGTAGTTGGGCGGTGGTTGTGGTGTGCGTGCCCTTCTGCGTGTTCTCGGATAGTGCGCCCACGCGGATATCCGCATCCGGCAGCAGCACATTTACCAGTGAGGACTTGCCCACACCCGACTGTCCCACAAACACACTGGTGCGCTCGTGTAACGCGCTGTGGAGTTCATCCAGTCCGCTGTCCTTGATCGAGGTGCGAATTACCCGGTACCCGAGCGTGGGGTAGATCGCCAGCAGTTCGTCCATCGCCTGTTGCAGCGCGGGCTCGGTCGCCAGCAAATCCGTTTTGTTCAACAGGATGACCGGTTCGATCCCGACGACTTCGGCCGCGACGAGGTAGCGGTCAATGAGGTTTGCGTGCGGTTCAGGCAGAGGGGCAATCACCACCAGTATCTGGTCGATATTGGCCGCGATGGGTTTCAGCTTGCCGTAGGGATCGGGGCGCGAGAGCACACTGTGACGTTCGCGCTGCGCCACGACCACGCCCATCGGGTCGCCCTCACACCACACCACCTGGTCGCCGGTGACCAGGCCTTCCAGGTTGGCGCGCAAATGACAGCGCTGAATGTTGCCAGGCTCGGATTCCACTGCAACCTGCGTACCGTAGTGTGCCACCACAAGGCCGTCCTGTTCCGGACCCAACTCGCCGCCACTGAGGGCGTCCTGAGCTTCGATATCACGGCGCGCGGCGCGCCTGGTGCGCTCCGCCTGGATTTTCTCTATGCGCCAGGCCTGCTGCCGGCTGAGCTTGCGTTTACTCATGCGATCATTATTGGGATATGGCCTTGGTCTGTCGAGGCAATTTGTTACACTGCCGGGTCTTCGGCTGATTCAGGATAAACCACGCATGCAAAACGCCAGCAACCTCATTTGGGTCGATATGGAAATGACGGGCCTGAATCCGGATAAGGACTGGGTCATAGAAATTGCCACGATTGTGACCGATACCAACCTGAAAACCCTCGCGGAGGGCCCGGTGATTGCCGTGCACCAGAGTAACGCAAAGCTGGATGCTATGGATGAGTGGAATACAACCCACCATACGCGCTCCGGCCTGGTGGACCGAGTGAAAGCCAGCGACTATGACGAGCACCGGACGGCTCAGGAGACAATTGCTTTTCTGGAGCAGTGGGTGCCGCAGGGGGCTTCGCCGATGTGCGGCAACACCATCTGCCAGGACCGGCGTTTTATGGCCAGGCATCTGCCGCAGTTGGAGGCCTTCTTCCACTATCGCAACCTGGATGTGAGCACACTTAAAATCCTGATGCAGCGCTGGCGTCCCGAACTCGAAGCGGGCTTTGAAAAGACCGGAACGCATCTGGCGCTGGATGACATTCGAGAGTCTATCAATGAAATGCGCTACTACCGCGAGCACTTCCTCAAGCTGGCGTAGCGTTGTGTTGTTGCAGTGCCCAGACCACGTGTTCCCGGACCAGCGGTGAGGGGTGCGCCCGGCGGTTCACCAGCGCCTTGACCGTTGCATCCGAGTGCGGTGCATTGCCCAGCGCTACCGCGAGATTGCGCAGCCAGCGTTCATAGCCGATGCGGCGGATGGCAGAACCCTCTGTTTTTTCCAGGAACGTCTCTTCATCCCATGCGAACAACGCCACCAGTTCGACGTCAGCGAGGCCGTGACGCGGACGAAAATCGCCCTCATCCGTCGCCTGTGCGAATTTGTTCCAGGGGCAACACAGTTGGCAGTCGTCACAGCCGAAAATCCGGTTGCCCATCAGCGGCCGCAAATCGGGATCAATGCTGCCGTGGTGTTCAATAGTGAGATAGGAAATGCATTTGCGGGCGTCCAGTTGAAACGGGCCGGTGAAAGCGTTGGTCGGGCAGATGTCCAGGCACGCGGTACAGGTGCCGCAGTGCTTGCTGCTCTGCGCCTCGTCCACAGGCAGCGGCAGGTCGGTGAAGATCTCGCCGAGGAAGAACCATGAGCCGGCATCGCGGTTGATCAACATGGTGTTTTTGGCGATCCACCCTAGCCCCGCTTTTTCTGCGACGGCGCGTTCCAGCACGGGGGCGCTATCGACAAACGCCCGGAACTGGCCGCCGCCCAGCTCCTGTTCAATGCGGCCTGCCAGTTGCGACAGTCGCTTGCGAATCAACTTGTGGTAGTCACGCCCCAGTGTGTAGCGCGATATGTACGCCTTCTGCGGTGAATCAAGAATCCTGAGCGCCTGCGTGTCCCGTTCCAGGTAGTCCATGCGCAGCGAGATGACGCGCAAAGTGCCGGGCACCAGTTCGTCGGGCCGGCTGCGCTTGCTGCCGTGGCGTGCCATGTATTCCATACTGCCGTGATACCCGGCATCCAGCCATTGCTGCAGGTAGGCCTCGTGTTCGCCGAGGTCCACGCCGGTGATGCCCGTTTGCTGAAACCCGAGTTCGGTGGCCCACTCGCGGATTTTTTGCACGAGGGCTTCGGGGTTTCGCTGTGTGGGTGGTTGTGACAAATTGGAACGACCGGTGACAGGGTTGTGGGTATAATTCTGACAGAAGTAGATTGAGTATGGGCTTCTTTTTTGGAATTGTTGAACGACGAGACAGCGAAACAATGCTAGGCACCGAAATCCTGTACACCGCAGCACAAACCCGTGCGCTGGATCACTGCGCCATCCACGATCACAAGATTCCCGGCATCACACTGATGTCGCGTGCAGCCGAGGCGGCGTTCAGGTGCCTGCTGGAGGTGTGGCCGCAGCCGCCGTGTTTACAGGTGCTGTGCGGTACCGGCAACAACGGCGGCGACGGTTTCCTGATCGCCGATCTGGCGCACAAGCGCGGTATCCCGGTGACCGTACTACAGGTGGGCGACCCCGGTAAAATTGTCGGCGATGCGCTGTTGGCGAGGCAGCAGGTCCTCGCCAATGGCGTCAGTATAGAAGTCTTTGGGGAGGCGCCACTGAGACCTGAAGGGGTGGTAGTCGATGCCCTGCTGGGTACCGGGCTCGGGGGCGATGTGCGCGGTGAGTATGTGCAGGCCATCGAGGCTATTAATCGTTGTGGGGTGCCGGTGCTGGCCGTCGATATTCCCTCGGGCCTCTGTTCGGATACCGGCCGCGTGCTGGGTTCAGCCGTGCACGCCGACATCACCGTCACCTTCATTGGCCTGAAGCGCGGGCTATTTACGTTGCAGGCACCGGATTACACTGGCGCGGTGCACTTCTCCGACCTGGCGGTGCCCCTCGAAGTGTACGGTGCGGTTCCTGCGAATTGTTCGCGCCTGGAACTCGATCCTCTGCTGGAGCGCCTGCCAATACGCCCCGCGACAGCGCACAAGGGTTTGTACGGCACCGTGCTGGTAGTGGGCGGTGATTACGGATTGGCCGGTGCGGCGGCGCTGGCAGCCGAGGCAGCGCTGCGCTGCGGGGCCGGTCTGGTGCAGGTGGCGACGCGCCCGGAGCACGTCGCAGCCCTGGTTGCGAGGACGCCGGAAGTGATGCCGCGCGGCATCACCGCGGTGAGTGATTTCATGCCCATGCTGGAGGCCGCCGATGTGCTGGTGGTCGGGCCGGGATTGGGCCAGTCAGCCTGGTCCACTGAACTCGCGCAGCTTGCCCTGGCCAGTGGCAAACCGGTGGTGCTCGATGCCGATGGGCTCAATCTGTTGGCCAGTGGCGCGTTGGGTGATGTGGGCAAGGCCGCGAACCGGGTGTTCACGCCTCACCCCGGAGAGGCGGCGCGGCTGTTGTCCTGCGCAACGGCTGGCGTGCAGGAGGACCGATTCGCCGCTGTTCACGCGTTGCAGGCGCGTTATGGCGGCGTATGTATTCTCAAAGGCAATGGTACGCTGCTCAGTGACGGGGAGAGTCTGTTGCTGAGCGATTACGGCAATCCCGGCATGGCCAGCGGTGGCATGGGGGATGTGCTGAGCGGTGTGATAGGGGCGTTATTGGCGCAGCACTTGATACCGCTGGAGGCAGCAGCGCTGGGCGTCTGTCTGCACGGTGCGGCTGCGGATGTCGCCGCCGGGGAGGGACAGCGCGGTCTGGTGGCCTCGGACTTGATCGCACCCATGCGATCCCTGCTGTCGTGAGCGGCGATAAAATCCGTGTTTTGGCGGCGGACGAGGCGGCGATGGTGAGCCTCGGCGCGCGTCTCGGTGCCGCCTGTGAGCCCGGCCTTGTGATCTTCCTGCAGGGTGATCTGGGCATGGGGAAAACGACCTTCAGCCGGGGGTTTATCCAGGCGCTGGGTCATACGGGAGCGGTCAAGAGCCCTACTTACACCCTGGTTGAACCGTATCGGCTGCGCGATATGGACGTATTTCACTTCGATTTGTACCGACTTGGCGACCCCGAGGAGCTGGAGTTCATGGGGATTCGCGATTATTTTGGTGATTTGTCGGTTTGTCTGGTGGAATGGCCGGAGCGGGGCCTGGGTGCTTTGCCCTCGGCGGATTTAGTGATTACCATAGAACAGGAAGGTCGGGGCCGCCGTCTGGTTTATGACGCGGTGTCCGGACAGGGCGAACGGATCCTGGCGCAGGTGCGCGAGGAATCCGGGGCGTAGACCCAACCCTGGAGTAAAATGGCGTAATTGGGTGGGAGTGTTATGGGCAGGGCGTGGTGGATCTCGGTAGTCCTGGGTTTTCTGGGCGCATCCCCTGCGTGGGCAGTGGATGTGCACGACGTGCGTCTGTGGCGGGCCCCCGATCACACGCGAATTGTATTTGATCTCACCGATCAGGCTCAGCACTCGCTTATTGTACTGTCCGATCCAGGCCGCATTGTGCTGGATATCCAGGACACCCAACTGCGGGCTGACCTCACCAAGCTGAATCTCGCCAACACCCCGATTTCGTCCGTCCGCTCCGGCGTGCGCGATGGCAACGATCTGCGCGTCGTGTTTGAAATTACCGCAGGCGTTGATCCCCGCAGCTTTGCGCTGAAAGCCAATGAACAGGCCGGCGATCGCCTGGTACTGGATCTGTACGACCAGCAGGCGAAGACGGCGGAAGTCAGGAAAACGGTTCAGCACTCGGCCAAGCGGGATTTGATTATTGCCATTGATGCCGGCCACGGGGGTGAGGATCCCGGTGCGACGGGCCCCAATCGGGTGGAGGAGAAGGAGGTTGTCATGGCCATCTCCCGGGAGTTGGCGGCACTGCTGCAGGCTGACGCGGGGTTCAAGCCGACACTGATCCGCACGGGAGACTACTATATAAGCCTGAAGGGGCGCAGGGATCTGGCACGCGAGCGCCAGGCGGATTTATTCGTGTCCATTCACGCCGATGCGTTCAATCGCCAGGAGGCACACGGTGCCTCCGTCTACGCACTGTCAACCGGTGGCGCAACCAGTACTGCCGCGGACTATCTCGCGCAGCGGGAGAATGCCGCGGACCTGGTGGGTGGCGTCAGCCTGTCTGATAAGGACGATGTCCTGGCGGGGGTGCTGGCGGACCTGTCCATGACGTCAACGCTGGATACGAGCCTGAAGTTGGGCGGCAAGGTATTGGGCAATGTGGATGGCGTCGCCAAACTCCACAAACGCCAGGTTGAGCAGGCCGGCTTTGCGGTGCTCAAATCACCGGATATTCCCTCCATTCTGGTGGAGACAGGCTTTATCTCGAATCCGCAGGAGGCCGGCCTGCTGGCGACCACGGCATACCAGAAAAAAATGGCCAGTGCGATTCACCGCGGTATTCGCGAGTGGTTCCTGGCCCATCCGCCCTCCGGCACACTGCTGGCATGGCAAAAGCAGCAGAGCGGGGAGGAGTACATCATCGCGCGCGGTGATACGCTGTCTGGTATCGCCGATCGCTTCAGTGTCCCGCTGGCCGAACTCAAGAGCTACAACAGCATCGATAACAGCTCGCGAATACTGGTGGGACAAAAGCTGAACATTCCCAGGAGCTGATAAAGCCGCCGCAATGCCCAAAATCCAATTGCTCAGTTCCAGGCTGGCTAACCAGATCGCCGCCGGGGAGGTCGTCGAGCGTCCGGCATCGGTCGTCAAGGAAGTGCTGGAGAACAGCCTCGACGCGGGCGCAACCCGGGTCGATATCGATGTGGAAGCCGGTGGCTCCAAGCTGATTCGCGTGCGCGACAACGGTAGTGGTATTCCCGCCGAGGATATGGAACTCGCACTGGCCCGTCACGCGACCAGCAAAATTACGTCCCTTGAAGACCTCGAGTGTGTGGGCAGTCTCGGGTTTCGCGGTGAAGCGCTGGCCAGTATCGGCTCGGTCTCGCGCCTGACACTCACCAGTAACGCCAATGAGCAGGGTAGCGAGGGCAGCAGTGCCGCCTGTGAGGGGCGCGAAATGGAGGTCCAGCGCAAGCCCGCGCCGCACCCGCGCGGCACTACCGTGGAAGTGCGCGATCTGTTTTTCAATACCCCCGCCCGGCGCAAGTTCCTGCGCACGGAGAAGACCGAATTCAACCACCTTGAGGAGGTGGTGAAACGCCTGGCCCTGTCGCGCTTTGATGTGGCGTTCACGCTGCGCCACAACGGCAAGGTGGTGCACAGCCTGAAGGCCGCCTCCCTGCAGGCAGAAAGCCAGCGCCGCGTCGCGGCGATCTGCGGCCCGGCGTTTATGGAACAGGCCATCGCCATCGAGTCAGCGGTGCCTCCCTACCGGCTGTCGGGCTGGGTTGGGTTGCCAACGTTTTCTCGCAGCCAGGCCGACTTGCAGTACTTCTTTGTGAACGGTCGCGTGATCCGGGATCGCCTGATCGCGCACGCCGTCAAGCAGGCGTACCGCGATGTGCTCTATCACGGCCGCCACCCCGCGTTTGTACTCTACCTGGAGCTGGACCCGGCGCAGGTGGATGTGAATGTGCATCCCACCAAGCATGAGGTGCGTTTTCGGGATGGCCGCGCGGTTCACAACTTCATATTTTCCAGCCTGCATCGCGCGCTCGCCGATGTGCGCCCGGGTCGCGAGTCGGGTGGCGACCCGTTGGCCGAGCGACTGCTGGCAACCGATGACGGTATGGCGATAGACACCGCCACAGGGGAAATCCGCAGCCAGAGCCCGCTGGCTTGGGGCGCGCCCACTGCGGCGGGCCGCCCGGGTATGGCGGGTCGGGCGTATGGGTCTTCCGCACCCACGGCGGCGCAGGTGGGAGCACAATTGCAGGGCTATTCCCGTTTACATGGATTGCCGGCGGCGGGAACTCCCGAGGAGGTTCCGCCACTCGGTTATGCGCTGGCCCAGTTGAAGGGGGTCTACGTGTTGGCCGAGAACGCGCATGGATTGGTGCTGGTTGACATGCATGCCGCCCACGAGCGCATTACCTATGAACGCCTCAAGGCCGCTCGCGATGAGAGCGGTATTCGCAGCCAGCCCTTGCTGGTGCCGCAATCCGTGGCGGTCAGCCAGCGCGAGGTGCAGGTCGCCACTGAACACAGTGCGCTGTTTCAACGCCTTGGCCTGGCGGTTGAAGAGGGCGGCGAGGAAAGCCTCGTCATTCGCCAGATTCCAGTGGTGCTGCGCGACTCTAACGTGGAGCAATTAGTGCGGGATGTATTGGCAGACCTGATCGAGTTCGGCAGCTCAGAACGCATTGAGGCCCATATGGATGAAATCCTGTCCACGATGGCCTGCCACGGTTCGGTGCGAGCAAACCGTCGTCTCACTATCCCGGAGATGAATGCGCTGCTGCGGGACATGGAGGAGACCGAGCGTTCCGGCCAGTGTAACCACGGCAGGCCCACCTGGATTCAAATGGGTCTGGACGAATTGGACACACTGTTCTTGCGCGGCCGCTAGGCTCCGTTAGCCTATTATGGCGAATGCCGAAAATCCCCTGCTGATTTGCCTGATGGGTCCCACTGCATCGGGGAAAACAGACCTCGCGATAGAATTGGCCCAGAGGCTTGATTGCGAACTGGTCAGCGTCGACTCCGCCCTGGTGTATCGCGGCCTCGATGTCGGTAGCGCCAAACCTGAATACCCCCATCATCTTATCGATGTTCGCGATCCGGCCGAGGCCTACTCGGCTGCCGAGTTCGTGGCGGATGCCAACCGGGTGGTAGGGGATATCATCGAGCGCGGTAAGACGCCACTGCTGGTGGGTGGCACCATGTTGTACTTCAAGGCCTTCCTCGAAGGGCTGCCAGAGATGCCGGGTGCGGAACCCGCTATTCGGGCAGAGATCGCGGCCCAGGCCGAGAAGCATGGGTGGCCGTATATCCACCGGGAATTGGCGCGTGTGGACCCGCAGGCCGCCGCGCGTATCCATCCCAACCACTCCCAGCGCTTGAGCCGCGCACTGGAAGTGTTCCGGGCAAGTGGTGTGACGCTAACAGAGTGGCATAAAGCGGAGTCGGCCCCTGCCTTTGCGCATTGCCGCGTTGTGCAACTGGCGATTTGCCCGCTGGAGCGCGAGATCCTGCACCAGCGCATCGCGCGACGATTTGAGCTGATGATGGCTGCGGGCTTCCTGGAGGAAGTGCGATCCCTGTGGCAGCGCCCGGACCTGCACGCCGGCCTGCCGGCGATTCGTGCAGTAGGCTATCGGCAATTGTGGCAGCACCTGGAGGGTGAGTGCAGCCTGGAGGAGGCGGTGAATGCGGCGGTGGCCGCGACCCGGCAACTGGCCAAGCGGCAGCTAACATGGTTGAGAAAGTGGCCCGATCTTGACTGGATCTACACCGATCATGCGGGGAAAAGAGCTTTTAGAGGGGTTTTCTCCGGGGTGCGTGAGGAGGGTGCCGGTGACGCGCCGCTGGCGCTGGCCTTGAACTATCTTGAAAGACCCCCACTATAAGTCTGGAGCAAATGCATTATACTGTGCGACGCAGCTCGAGGCCCGGATAGCCGCTTTGGATACCGGGAGGGGCTTTGTGCAGACTGGCAGCAGATAGGTCCATTTAACTTTTTCGGCCCGTGTTGGGCCATATCAGGAGAGACATATGTCAAAAGGGCATACGCTACAAGACCCTTATTTGAATATTTTGCGTAAGGAGCGAGTACCCGTTTCCATTTATCTGGTCAACGGGATCAAGTTGCAGGGCCAGATTGAATCTTTCGATCAATTTGTCGTGTTGCTCAAGAATACCGTGAGCCAGATGGTATACAAGCACGCGATATCCACGGTTGTGCCTTCCCGCGTGGTGCGTGTACCTTTGCAAAACCCACAGGACGATGACGAAGACGCCGGTTAAGTGTCTTACGGGCAGGGGTTCAGTCATCGCCCGTTTCTGACCTGAAGAGGTAGACTTGTTTTTTGACCGTCCCGATTCGGGGGAGCGTGCCGTGCTCGTTCACCTGAATCTAGCCAGTGAGTTGGAGCGCGAAGATCCTCGTGAGTTTGAGGAACTCGTGCTGTCCGCCGGAGGTGACCCTGTAGCCTATGTCCTTGGTTCCAGGAGCGCGCCGCACCCGCGCACGTTCGTGGGCAGCGGCAAACTGGAGGAGATCAGCGAGCTGGTGCAGATGGAGTGTGCGGAGATTGTCATGTTCAATCACGCACTCAGTCCCAGCCAGGAGCGCAACCTGGAGAAGGAGTTGCAGTGTCGGGTGTTGGATCGCACTGGCCTGATCCTGGATATCTTCGCCCAGCGAGCGCGCACCCATGAAGGTAAGTTACAGGTCGAGCTCGCACAACTGCAGCATGTATCGACGCGCCTGGTGCGCGGCTGGACCCACCTTGAGCGGCAAAAAGGCGGTATTGGCCTGCGTGGCCCGGGTGAGACCCAATTGGAAACGGATCGCCGGTTGTTGCGAGCGCGGATAAAGTCCATCACGGCCAGGCTGGAGAAGGTGCGCAAACAACGCGAGCAGGGGCGGCGCTCGCGGATCAGGGCCGAGATACCGACTGTTTCATTCGTGGGTTAT
>JAGRIK010000304.1 GCA_020443325.1 Halioglobus sp. | reverse complement strand
TCCTTGTGAGTCTAGACCACGAGGCAGATATTGCCATGTTGCCGGATTTGCGCCCGCTTTCCGGGCGAGAGTGCGGTACTATCGGTGCATCGGGCATAAACAATAATAATGTTGGGGCAGTATGTTGCAGTCAGGTAGAACATTATCAGCCGCCATCGCGGCGTTACTATTTTCCGTCAGCGCGAGCGCAGAGACCCTCGATCAGCAGGTTGAAGCCCTGGTGCAGCCGCTGACGAACGCGCTCTCCAGTGTAGTCTTTTATGAAATCAATCTGCTGGGGCAACCCTTTCCGCTGATCGTGCTCTGGCTGGCAGCAGCAGCGCTGTTTTTTACGCTGTATATGGGCTTTATCAATATCCGTGGATTTGGTCTCGCGCTGCGCCACGTGCGGGGAGACTTCCTTAACCCCAGGGCCAGGGGCGAGATTTCACACTTCCAGGCGCTGGCCACCGCGATATCCGGAACAGTGGGGATCGGTAACATCGGTGGTGTAGCGGTCGCCATAGTTGTCGGCGGCCCGGGGGCTGCTTTCTGGTTGATTCTCGCGGGATTCCTGGCGATGTCTACCAAACTGGTGGAGTGCACACTGGGCGTGAAGTATCGGCGCCACAATCCGGATGGCTCCGTTTCAGGTGGACCCATGTACTACCTGGAGCGCTATCTGTGGGACCGCGGCTCCCCGAGATGGGGGAAATTACTGGGCAGCTTTTACGCGCTGTCGCTGGTTATAGGGTGCCTGGGCATTGGCAACATGTTCCAGTCCAACCAGGCGTATGTGCAGTTCGTATTGATCACGGGTAGCGACCAAAGTTTTTTTGCGGACAAGGGTTGGTTGTTCGGGCTGTTGCTGGCTATCGCAGTTGGCCTGGTCATTATCGGCGGCATCAAATCTATCGCCAGGGTTGCCGCCCACCTGGTGCCGTTCATGGCGATACTCTACGTCATTAGTGCGCTGACAATTATCGGCATGAGCGCAGAGCAAATACCGGGAGCCATCCGGTTGATTCTGGAGAACGCATTTACCATGGAGAGTGCAACAGGCGGCATGGTGGGCGCGATTATTGTCGGTTTCCAGCGAGCGATGTTCTCCAATGAGGCGGGTATCGGCTCTGCATCCATCGCACATTCGGCAGTGCAAACGAAAGAGCCCGCGTCGGAGGGGCTTGTGGCGCTGCTGGAACCCTTCATCGACACGGTGGTGATTTGCACCCTGAGTTCTCTGGTTATTGTGACCACCGTGTATCCCAACGGCTTAATGGACAATGGGCTGGAGGGTATCGCCCTCACATCCGCAGCGTTTGCGCATCACTTCAGCTGGGCACCCTATCCGCTGGCCATCGCGGCACTGCTGTTTGCGTTCTCTACCAGCATCGCCTGGGCGTACTACGGCTTGAAGGGCTGGACCTACCTGGTGGGAGAGGGCGCAGTAAAGCAATTGGTATTCAAGGCAGTATTCTGCGGGTTTATTGCATTGGGCTGCATGATACAGCTCTCAGCAGTGCTCGATTTCTCGGACGCAATGGTATTTCTTATCGCCGTGCCGAATATTCTCGGGCTGTATTTTTTCGCGCCGGAGGTGAAGCGCGATATCAACGACTATATGCGACGCATCAAGGCGGGAGAAGTGCACCTCAACGGCGATCAGTAGGGCCGGTCGCCGTCGATGGTTATCCTGTGCAGACGCCGGTGGGCGGGGAAGTAGTCATTGACGGGCTTATGCTGTGTGCTGCGGTTGTCCCAGATCGCAATGGAGTTCACCCGCCACTGAAAGCGACAGGTGAATTCCGGCACGGTGACGTGGCGAAACAGGTAGGCCAGCAGAGCATCGCTTTCGGCCGCGCGCAGGCCTTCAATGTGCGTGGTAAAAAGGGAGTTTACAAAGATAACTTTTTTACCCGTCTCGGGGTGTACGCGAATAACCGGGTGCCTGACAGGCGGATTCGCGGCAACCGCATCCGCCAGCCGCTCACGGCCACCAGGCTCTGCCAGGCTTTCCTTGAAGCCGTGCGAGAAGTCATGGACAGCTGTCAACTGCCCCAGGAACGCCTGCATGGGCTGCGAGAGTCCTTCGTAAGCTGCCGTCATGCTGGACCAGAGAGTGTCGCCGCCCTTGGGTGGAATAATTTCAGACTTCAACACAGTGCCCATCGGCGGGTGTTCGCGAAAGGTCATGTCGCTGTGCCACGCCTCGATGCGGGTCGGTTTCTCTGCAGTGCTCTCCAGTATCGAAATCTCTGGAAAGTTTTCAACGGTAGCGTAAGCAGGATGCGTCTGTAGCGGCCCAAACGACAGGGCCAACGCTTTCTGGTGTTGCGGGCTGATATCCTGGTCGCGAAAGAAAATCACCTCGTACTCATTGAGCAACTTGCGTATCTGCGAGGCGCGATCCGCCGTCATGTCCTGCGACAGGTCAATTCCCAGTATCTCGGCGCCGAGGGCGCCCGCCATAGGTCTAATGTCAAACATAGTGGAAGCCGCTTGGGTCGGGGTGGCCAATTCTAGTATAAGTGGCGCCGCAGTAGAATGGCGATGATGGGTCAAGAAACGGCTTCAAAATTCCGGATACGACTTGCCGATTCCCGCCTCGGTGACAATCTCCTTGACCCGGCTGGTCGAGCGCGCCTCGATCGCTTGCCTGGCCAACAACTCGAGCGCTTCGAGAGCATGGCTGCGCAGTACGCTTTTGACCGGCACGCTCAAGCTGGGGCTCATACTCAGGCGTCGAATTCCAAGACCAACCAGGAGCGCCGCAATCTCGGGATTACCGGCGGCCTCTCCGCACACCGTTACCGGCTTGTTCCTGGCATTTGCTGCATTGCAAACCGCTTGTACCGCTCGAAGCACGGCAGGGTGCAAGACTGAGTAGTCGTCCTGGGTGTCCAACGCGTTCCGATCCGATGCGAGAACAAACTGGGTCAGGTCATTGGTGCCCAGATTGACGAAATCGGCGTGGTCCAGGATTTCATCGATAAGAAGTACCGCCGCAGGGGTCTCTACCAGCACACCAACTGGCGGCACTTCCAGACACAGATCCCCCGCAATCTGCACAATGATTTCCTTCGCCGCCAGGAGATCATCAACCCCCAGCACCATCGGCAGCAGGATACTCACGCGATGGTCAGCAGACACCCTGAGCAGCGCCTCTACCTGCGTTCGAAACATTGATAGACCCGCACCGAGGGAGAACCGTAAACCGCGCACTCCCAGATTCGGGTTGGCTTCGGGTGAATGCCTGAGAAACAGTGGAAACTTATCGCCGCCCAGATCCAGTGTTCGGATACAAATATCGCGACCCGGCATTCGCCTCGCAACCTGCGTGTAGAGATTTACCTGTTCGTCAATCGTTGGCGGCTCGGAATGATCCAGGAAGAGAAACTCGGTGCGCAGCAAGCCGATGGCCGCCATGCTGGAAGCGGCACCTAGCTCAGCCTCATTGGGGCGAGCAAGGTTGGCCAGCAACAGGATTTCGACGCCGTCTTTCGTTTGGCAGGGTAAATGATCGTTCGACTTTTGAGCTATGCGATACTCATCGAAGCGATGTCGTTTCTGTTCGAACTTGTTCAGTTGAGAATGGTACGGCTCAATAACAAGTTCTCCAGTATAACCGTCGAGCAACAGGCGCTGGCCACTGCTTAGCATGCCGCTAATATCGGTTATACCGGTCAACGCGGGGATTCCCAGCGCTCGGGCTAGTATCGCGACGTGGCTTGTTTCGCCGCAGCGCTGGGTAACAACCCCCGCGAGCTTTGCACTATCCAGCTCCACCAGATCAGAGGGCAGCAGTTCTTCCCCCACAATGATCGAGTTATCCTCCAGTGCTGAAAACCTGGAGGAGGGATGGCCGAGGGCATGCCTTATCAAGCGATTGCCTATATCCCGGATGTCCAGCTCGCGCTCACGCAGATACGGGTCCTGCGCTTTGCTCATCCGGGCAGCATAGTCGTCCACCGATGCGGCGATAGCATCTTCAGCGCGCACCGAATGGCTATTCAGCCTTTGGATAATGTCCTCCAGCAGTGTCGGATCTTCCAGTATCAACTGATGGGCGGCAAATATTTCCGCTTCAGTGGCGCCGAATTCCTGATGCACGCGAGATTGTAGTGTCTCCAGATCTGCCCTGGCGCTTTGAAATATCCGCTTAAGACGAAGAACCTCCGCGCCCCTGTCGACCGGCGCCAAACTAGTCCCAGCCGGAAGGGAGTCCAATAAGACAACAGCGCGCCCATTCGCCAACCCCGGCGCGATCGCTTTCCCCGTTACCAAGCGCATGACCGTTATCTCTTATCTCTTCGGCAACAGGGACAGACCAGGGTGCCAACGGATTCGTGAATAGTGAATCGCTTAACTCCCCGGACTGCCCCTCGTTACGCCCTGCGTCAGGCTGCTTTGCTAGCCTCTTCCTCGGCTTCCTCCGAGCCGGGTTGATTGAGTAACGTGCCACCATCGCTGATGGGAATGCTGCGAGGTTTCATTTCCTCGGGAACTTCCCGCACCAGGCTGATAGTAAGAAGGCCGTTGTTGAGATCGGCACCCGTTACTTCAACGTGATCGGCAAGATTGAACTTGCGCTCGAACGCACGGTTTGCAATTCCCTGATGAACGTAACGACGCTCCTCCTTCTGGGCCTTGATTCCACGCACATAGAGAACACCCTTCTCAACCATCAAGTCGAGTTCGCCACGCTCAAACCCTGCTACCGCCAGGGTAATAGCGTACTTGTTGTCATCGATGGCCTCGATATTGTATGGCGGATAGCCGGAAACATTCGCGTCGATACTGCGTGCGTTATCGAGCAGCGAGGTAAGCCGGTCGAATCCAATGCTGTTGCGATACAGCGGGGAAAGATCGAGTGAGTTCATGTTACATCCTCCCTAAGAAGCAATATAAAATTACATGGACACACCACGGGCACTCATAGGAGCTACCTGGGTGCTATTTCCGAATTTTGGGATACGAAGGAATTTTTCAAGTTTTAGACTAAAAATAAATTTTCATAAATGGAGCTTCGTATATGAAAATTTGAAATAAACACGCGGTGTTGCCAGGCTTGGCGGCGCGCTTCTTTCGCGCGCCCACAACAGTCTGCCCGCGTATAAGAACGCACGATCGCCGGTGTGTCTCTCCCGCTCTGGGGGATACCGAACTTGAGTGGGAAATTTAACCCCCGCCAATTGGCCTCGGGGTATTCAGGAAACGCGTATTGTCACGCAGGATCAGTTGTTTCTCCTGATCGTTGAACTTCTCCAGTTCCACAACGTAGTCCAGCGGAGTGGGGAGCCCTTCAATGTGCGGCCAGTCTGATCCAAAAATGACGCGGTCAACACCCATGTAACGCGCCACCTCGTTCACATCGTCTTCCCAGAAGGGATTTATCCAAACATGATGGCGGAATAATTCGGCGGGATCCTCGTTGTAATAGCTGCGCATACGGTCCCGCGACTGGCCCAGTTTGCGAAACAGGTCCGGCAGGAATTCCGCACCGTTCTCCACAGAGGCGATGCGCAGATTGGGAAATCGCTCAAACAGTTTTTCGTAACACAGCGTTATCAGGAAATCATAGGCCGCCCGCTCGATGTTGAAGTGCTTGATATTGGGCGAGAAGACGCCGCCATTAAAATCAGCGGAGAAGCCGTCCTTTACATAGCCATGGGTGGTATAGCCGGAATCCGATGCATGCACGACCAGTGTAATACCGGACTCATTGAGCCGCGCCCAGAAGGGGTCGAACAGGGGATCAGCCGGTGAACGTGTGCTGCCGTCCGCGAGGGTAATCGCGGAAGGGCGCATGCAAACGACACGCGCTCCGCGCTCCAGCGCCCACTCCAGTTCGCGGCACGCCCAGTCCACATCGCAGAGGGAAATATAGGGTGCGGCAAAAATCTTGTCCTGGAAATTGCAGCCCCAATCCTCGTCCAGCCAGCGATTGAATGCGGTGAACTGGGCCGTTACTGCCTCGGTGTCGTGCTTTAACAACTCCTCGTAGAGCACGCCCAGCGTCGGGAACAGCCACGCGGCCTCCAGCCCCTGCTCCTCCAGTTTTGCCACCCGCGCCGCACTGTTGAGGTAGTAGTCCGGCAGTGGTTCGTGCGCCTTCATCCGCGCGATATCCTCCTCCGTCAACTTCTTGCCGTGAAGGTAGGGCGCAATAGACCCAGGAAACGAGATGGGGTTCCAGGTGGGGTTCTTTACCGCTCGGGCGAGCTTTCCCGCCACCAGATGATGCTGCCGATTATCAATTGTCACCCACTGCACGCAACGTGAGCGCATGGCCTTGGGCAGGTGCCTTGTGAAAGCATCCTGAGCTTCATAGTAGTGATTGTCAGCATCAAAGGCGGGGTATGAAAGGGCATGTGTCATAGTCAAATCCTGATTGTCAGCGGCCACATACTATGAATACTATCGCAATAGCACAATGACCGGGGCTGCCAACTAAAATGACGAAAAAAGAGCGTATGGCGAGACGCCTCCAGATAAGCCGGATAGCCTGTACAATATGAACGATACCCGGCCACAGCAGCTTTCCAGGCCTGAGATGAGCGATATCCTCGATCAGCTCTCTCTCGACGGTGTCCACGTCGCCAGCGGATACGGGACCCGCTGGCAAAGGGCTGTTGTCGCAGTCGTACTGGGACTTGGAATATCACTCGCCGTCCTACAATCGATCGCCAACCCGGTATTCCTGTGGGTGTTGTTTCCAGTGCTGGTTGTCATCGACTTTCTGTCCGGGTTCGTCCACTGGTTTTTCGATACGCAGGTGGAGCCCTCCAGAAGCTTTCTGGGCAGAATCGCTGTCGACTTTCTCGACCACCATGCTCACCCGGGGCGCACGGCGGAGGTCGGTTTCTTCACCTCCGCGTGGCGACCGGCACTGCTGGTCTCCTCCCCACTGATTGCGTTTTCCATTTTGGCACCATTACCCGTCTGGCTCAGGGCTGTAGTGTTCTGGATCGGCTTCCTGTCGATGCTGGTACCGCAAACGCACAAAGAGGCACACCTCGGCAAACGCCCAGCGCCAATAGCCGCGCTACAGACACTTCGACTTGTCATTCACCCGTCTTCGCATCAGGCGCATCACAATGACAACACCCAGTCTTTCTGCGTATTCACCGGTTGGCTGAACCCGCCGCTGGATCGCCTGCGTTTCTGGCGGGGGCTGGAGTGGTTATTCAAAGCGGTCAGGACCGGGTGATGGTCAGGAAATCCTTCCTGAATGGAATGGCACGGATATCCGTCTTCCTTGGCGTGATGTCGATCCTGGGTGTCGCCGCATTCCACTTTCCCGAGTACCTGACTACACCTGCGCTGCGAGAGCATTACCAGCAGTATCAGGTTCGTACACTGCTCTACACAGGTATGGTGCTGGCCAGCATACTGGCACCCATCGCACTCTTCTTCTCGGAGAAAAAACTGCACGCGCTGTTGGGACTGTGCTGCGTGATGCTCGCCTGGCTCGCTGGCGGTGCAGATGTCAGCTATGGCGACCAGGTGCGCGACGCGCGTTTTTATATCAGCCTGGACTGGGTACTGCTGGACCTGACCATCATCGCCACCCTGTTCATCAATATTGAAATGTTCTTCAGGCTGAAGAAGGATCAGGGTGTACTGCGTCCCGGGTGGCAGGTCGATCTGACGCACTATGTGGCAAACCATATTTTCAATGGCGCCATCGTTTTCCTGTTATTCCTGCCGGCACAGTGGCTGGCAGCACAAATTTCGCTCGGAGAGCTACGGCACACCGTGAGTGGACTCCCGTTATTTGTGCAGGTGCCACTGATCATGCTTGTCACAGATATCGCCCAGTACTGGGTGCATCGAGCGTTTCACCGGGTACCCTTGCTCTGGCGCTTCCATCGAATCCACCACAGCGTCGAACAGATGGACTGGCTGGCCGGTTCTCGCCTACACATCGTCGACGTGTTGCTGACCCGCTCGATCAGCCTGATGCCTATGGTGGTTCTGGGATTCTCCAACGAGGCAATCAACTTCTACCTGCCCATTCTGGCCCTGCAGTCTGTATTCATTCACTGCAACCTGGAGTTTGAATTTCGTTGGCTGGATAAAATTCTCACGACACCTCACTACCACCACTGGCATCACACCCGCGACGAAAATTGTATCGACAGGAACTTCGCCATATCGCTGCCGCTGCTGGATCTTCTGTTTGGGACTTACTACTGCCCAAAGGGAAAATGGCCCCGCGAGTACGGTTTGGTTGGGAAGTCGATTAAGGGTGGTTATCTCGCGCACCTGATGGCGCCGTTTCGCAAGGATTCCGTTTAGGAAAGGCGCTGCCTCGCTGCGCTGTGGATGACATGGGGCATGTTTGTCCACTAGTATGATGCTCACGATAAATGCAGGTAGAAAACACCTGAGCCGGCCATCCATTTGTTGTCAAAAACAGAATACATTCCCGCGCTTGAAGGAATGCGCTCCCTCGCTGTCCTGGCGGTGCTGCTCTTTCATCTCGAAACGGATTTTGTTGCCGGGGGTTTTCTGGGTGTCGACCTGTTTTTCATTATCTCCGGCTTCATCATCACACGGAACCTGCTGTTCGATATGGACCAGCAGCGCTTCTCACTTAAGGATTTTTACTATCGTCGATTTCGCCGGATAGTACCCGCCCTTGTTACGACCATATTTTTTACCCTGCTGTTCGCAATATTGATAGTGCCGCCCGCAGAGCTTGCGCTCTCTGCAAAATCGGCTGTGTTCAGCTTACTCTCAGTGGGAAACATAAACTTCTGGCTGGAATCCGGATACTTCGACAGTTCAGCGCATACCAAGCCGCTGTTACACACCTGGTCACTAAGCGTGGAGGAACAATTCTATATCTTATGGCCATCGTTGTTACTGCTCGCGTCCAGCCTCAGGGGAAGAGTGCTGTGTACATTCGCCCTGCTGGCCGTATCAGTCGTGCTTTCCAGCTACTACGAGAACGTTATTCCCGAAGGTGTCTTTTTCCTCCTTCCGTTTCGGGTACATCAGTTTATGGCCGGGGCCATTATCGCTGTGCTCGCTTTGCGAATGGTCGGTGTCATGGGCAATCTGGTAACGCTGGCAGGCACTCTTGGGCTGATCTGGGGGTTCAGTACGATCACCGGGGAAACACCCCCTTTCAGCAGCGCCATCTGGGTGACAGGGTTCGGGTTTTTACTGATTCTGGGTCGCGAATCGCGGGCTGCGATCATCTTGTATGGAAACTCGGCAATGCAGTGGCTGGGCGCTCGATCCTACGCCATCTATCTCGTTCATTGGCCGATTATCGTACTGTTCAAATACACATCGGGTTTTGAACTGACTACTCCTCAAAGTGGTGCCTTGGGCATTGGTTCGATTGTCATCGCCGCAGCGTTACACACCCTGGTAGAAAAGCCGTTCAGGAAAAGTGGGCCCGATAACAGTCGATTAAAAAGGAATGCCGGGAAACTGACATTGGGCTTTGCGATCGTGACTTTGCTCCTTGCATCAATACTCTGGGCGGAAAGCGATTTTGGTTCGCGCAAAAACAGGGATTTACACGGTATTGACCTCGTTGGTTCTGGCGGTGCGCTGCAGCGCCGCGCGGCCATACGCATGGATAAATGCCACCTCGAACGCCACTCCGCTATTACAGACTTCGACGTAGAGCAATGCGCCACTCCAATAGAAGGGAAATACAACGCTCTCGTCCTCGGCGATAGCATGGCAGCCGATATCTACATGATGCTCTCTGAAACTTATCCCGATATGTACATAGGACAGGCAACGGCTGCGGGGTGCCAGCCACTCCTGAAGATCAACGAGAAAAAGTACGATACATGTCACGATTTCAATAAGCTGCGCCTGAATAGCCTTGTGCGCCGCGATTACGATTTGGTAGTACTGGCGGGACTATGGACGGAAAAGCAAATTCCTCAACTTCAGGAGACGGTGTTGTTCTTGCATTCGATTGGGATAGACGTGTTGGTGTTCGGTCCGCGTATCAAATTTCCCGAGAGCGTCCGTTTGCTGATCGCCCAGGAAGATTCATTGGAGAATATTAGTGAGAAGTTGTCACCCAAGGCAGATCGTCAGGAAAGTTTGTCGACGGCCATTATCGAAGCTCTGCCCGGGACTCCAGTAGTTGATATGGGCAAACTGCAGTGCACGCCAATCTGTGAGGTGGTGGATAACAGATTGCTACTATACGACGACGGTTATCACTTCACGCTGGCCGGCGCCAGGTTCTTCGGACAGCGATTCAGGACGCTGTTTGAGCTGGAGAATGCCCAGGGCAGGACACTGGGCACACCCGGGCAAACCGCGATACCAGAAGGATAGGATATCTGTTCATAGTCACCTTGTGCCGAAGCCCGGGTCAGTGTGGTAAGGCCCCAGGCTGCGGCGTGAGCAGGTAAACGCGGTTTGTTAGAAAGCCGCTGCTAGCGCTTCCAGATCGACAGCGCGTTCTGATCGAAGCTGCTGAATACAATTTCGTTTGTATTGCTGCGGTTCAGATCCTGTATTACCGGCCCTCCAGCCTGGCCGTAATTCTCGCTGTCCGGCAACTGGTGTGTAAGGAAGCTTCCACCAGCCTGTTGCTCCATCCAGAATACGCCGCGTGCGCCATCTCCGGACACGGCTATATCAACAAGGCCATCACCATTGAGTTCGCCAGCGGCGAGGAAGCCGGGCGCTGCCTGTCCAACGCCACCTGTAACGGGGAAGTCACCGGGTGCACTCAGTTGTCTCACTGACCAGAGTGCACGCACGTCCGCAGTCGGGGTAAATTCATACACTGCGGGTTCGGGGTAGAGGGAAAAGGGTGGGAATGGAATGTTCTGGTTGGTGTGATTGGTCGCTATCCATCGCGTTACGCCATCGCCCAGCAGATTCTGGACTGGCACTATCGCAAAGCCCGGCCCCTGATTCACACCAATCGCGTGTTTTGCAAAATGGCCACTGCCCAGGTTTTCAAACCAGACGAAGGACGCAGTATCGGCGTTCCTGGCAAAGGGCGGCACAAAGGGTTGCCCTGCGACAGGCCCAAAGAACTGGGGTGAGACAATATCAATGAGCCCATCGCCGTTCACATCATAAGCCGTAAGCAGACTGCCGCCGCCCGCGCCGATGGTTACAGCCGCGCTAAAGCCTCCGTGGCCATCGCCGGCAAACAGGTGCACTTCCACAACATCGTCGTTGGGATTCGATGGGTTGCCTGCGTTCTCTCCCACCGACACGATGTCATTGATGTCATCGCCATTGAAGTCCTCAAAAAGGACGGAATGATAGGAAAACGGGCTGTCCGTCACGACGTCGTGTCGAATCCAGCGCTTGCCTCCCTTGCGGCTCTCCCACCAGGTGATCGAGCCCCGGGCGTTGCCAAGGAAAGTGTCAAAGAAATACCCCCCGGGCACGATGACATCTGGATCGCCCTTGCCATCGACATTCTCAATTTGCGGGCGATTGGGAAACGTAATGCCATCGGCTTCAGAGACAATATTGGTCCGAATCCAGCGGTCAAGCTGGGCGTTGGGGCGATTACCCGGCTGGGCATTCCTGTACATGACGACCTGCCCGGCCGCAGGAGGTATGGGGCCCATCGGTCCAAAGGCGAATGGGCCAAAGGCGCTGGCGACCAGTTCGGGGCGCGGATTGTTCAACAGGTTACCGCTGACGACGAAGGCAGCACCCGTCAGTGCATCATCAATGGTGAGCCTGCTGTAATCGGGCTCCGTTGCTTGCACCAGTGCGGTACAACCCAGGCCAGCAAGAAGGCCAACGATTTTTTGGCGATTGTTTCTTATTTTCATGATTTTTTCCTTATGGGGCATGGGTTTGCGTCGTGTCCAGCAGCTCATTTTACGCCAGGCACACACATTTCGCTTGTCAGGCAGATCGTTATAACACTCCGATTTAACCTGCATTAAGCCACATCTACAAGACAATAGTCCTGAAGTTTTCGGGCTCGCTCAATCATTGCTTTGGGAATATAAGCTCACTGGCATCAAATCCCAGGCTGGATACGCGGGCGACAAACTTCTCGATCAGGCGCGGATCAACCGTTGGCGTCCGCGATAACAACCACAGGTAGGAGGTATTCGGGCCGGATACAAACGCGTACTGGTACCCCTCCTCATCCAACTCAAAAACGACGTACGAAGAATAGAAGGGGCGAAAAAAACTGACTTTCAAATAACCCTCATCGCTGTTATTCACAAAGTACGCCCTTCCCTCTGACTCCTTCCACCGATTTTCCTCGGTCAGGAAGCCCCTGTTAACCACGCGCAAGCCGCCGTCCTCGCGTAGCGAATACTCAGCGGTGACACGGTCAAGGCCCTTTTCGAAGGAATGATCAAGACGCGCTATTTCGTACCATTTTCCAAGATAGCGATTGCTGTCGAAGCCCTGTACAGGTGTTACCGATTCTGGAAAACCGAGGCACCCGGAGAGGATTATCGCAGTAAGCAGAACGAGCGTATTCCTGACGCATGGCAGTACTCCGTCGTAACTCATTGCACCACTTCCCCTTTATCGTGACATCTGGCACTCCTTATTTGTAAGCATCCTATAGAAGTTGTCGGATGGCCATCATCTTTTCCCATACCCATTCAGCCTGGGAAGCTGCAGCAACAGGGGAAACACTACTGCCCATAGCACGGCGATAATTACGGGCCCCCAGAAGGGCGAGTCGAACTCCACACTGGTCAGGCGCGTTCCGGCAACAAATGACGCGGCACCGCCAACGCCACCCAACAGGGCTGCCAGTAAATACCGATTCTGTAATCCTGAGAACGCGTGCATCAGTGTTGTCGCGAGTACTGGCCAGAGGCACGTTAGCCAAAGTGGCGGAAGCGCCGGCTGCCCGGAGACAACAAACACCTGGAGATAGAACAGGATCTGGTCCACAAAGGCGCCGAATAGCGCCACCTGGAGTATCACCCGCAACTCGATATAACCCTTGCCCATCACGGCAAAGTGAATCAGTACATGCAGCAGGGCTGCAACAGGTGCGATAAGCGCTGATTCCGTTGTCACGATAATTAGCCATGTGACGTTGAACATCAGCCCGTTTAGGAGAGTGTAGAGCATGGTGATGCTATGTCCTGCTGAACGAGCAGCCGGGGCCATCTCGTGAGTATTTTACGTACGACCTGGAGGCCATCGGGTATCTCAGGCGTTGTATTCCGCTCGCGTCAGTGGATCTGTTTTGAATCTACCACCCAATGCGCAGGTTCGGGTAGTCGAGTTGGCATCCATTACTCCCCGGGCCTTCACACAATAATGCGCAGCATTTATCGTTACCGCTACATCTTCCGTGCCCAGAAGTGTCTGCAATGCCACCAGCACTTGTTGCGTCAACCTTTCCTGCACCTGTGGTCTTTGGGCGAAGAAGCGGACAATACGGTTTATCTTTGACAGGCCAATGATCTTGTTCGCGGGGATGTAGGCAACGTCGGCCACGCCGTCGATGGTAACGAAATGGTGCTCGCAGGTACTTATCACCGAAATGTCACTGACTCTCACCATTTCATCGACACCCATCTTGTTTTCGATGGCGGTGGCTTTGGGGAAGTGTGCGTAGTCCAGGCCGGAGAAAATCTCATCGACATACATTTTCGCGATACGGTGCGGCGTCTCGCACAGGCTGTCATCCGACAGGTCCAGACCCAGGGTTCGCGCAATATCTGCAAAGGAATCCTTGATACGCTGGTATTTCTGGTCTCGACTCAGGCCCGTACTCAACAAGGGGGTTTCCAACCCCCGGGCGACGAGCGCTTCCCTTACGACTCTGGCGTCATCGGATATCGCCAGTGCCGGCATCATAACGCTCTCCATCAGTGCTGCTTTCATAATTGTATGCTCTTCGTGAGATAAGTTTCCGGCATCGTTGTTACTACCGGTGTGAATAGTTTTTCAACTAGACTTACATACGCAGGCGATCTGGAGTCAGATCAGTCTTGGCAGAAAGGACACCCTATGGCGACTTACCGGCAAAGCTGGCAACAATGGCAGGATGACCCCGAAGGTTTCTGGGCAAAGGCAGCCGAATCACTGGTCTGGAGCAAGCCCTGGGAACAGGTTCTTGATAAATCCCGGCCGCCCTTCTATCGCTGGTTTGCCGGTGCCGAAACCAATACCTGCTATAACTGTGTCGACCGGCACGTCGATGAGGGGCGCGGCGAACAGGCAGCCCTGATTTACGACAGCCCCGTTACAGGCACCATTCGCACCTACACTTTCAGCGAACTGCAATCTGAAGTAGCCCGATTTGCCGGGGTCCTGGTCGGCCTGAATGTCACAAAGGGTGACCGGGTGGTGATCTATATGCCAATGATCCCGGAAACGGCTATTGCGATGCTGGCCTGCGCCAGAATTGGTGCGATTCACTCGGTCGTATTCGGCGGTTTTGCAGCAGAAGAGTTGGCCAAGCGCATAAACGATGCGGCGCCAAAAATCATCCTTTCTGCATCCCATGGCATAGAGCCCGGCAGGGTGGTGGAGTACAAGCCACTGCTGGACAACGCGATTACCCTGGCTCACAGCAAACCAGAGCGATGTGTCATATTTCAACGCGAGAACAGCACCGCCAGCCTTATCGCAGGCCGAGACCTGGACTGGCAGCAGGCCGTGCACAATGCTGAGCCTGCCAGTTGCGTGCCCGTTGCCGCGACCGACCCTCTGTACATCCTCTATACCTCCGGCACCACCGGCGTGCCCAAGGGCGTGGTGCGCGACAACGGCGGCCACATGGTCGCGCTGAAATGGTCCATGGAGAATATTTACGGGGCCAGGCCCGGTGAGGTGTACTGGGCTGCGTCGGATGTCGGCTGGGTGGTCGGGCATTCCTATATCGTTTACGCGCCGTTGCTGAACGGCAACACGACAGTGATGTTTGAGGGCAAACCGGTGGGAACGCCGGACGCCGGGGTTTTCTGGCGGATTATTGAACAACACCGTGTTGCGACTTTCTTTACCGCGCCTACCGCGTTTCGGGTCATCAAGAAGGTAGACCCTACCGGCGAGTGGCTAAAGAAATACGACACCGGTAGTCTGCGTGCGCTGTTTCTGGCAGGAGAACGCGCCGACCCGGATACCATTCAATGGGCAGAGAAGCAGCTCCAGGTGCCGGTGATCGATCACTGGTGGCAAACGGAAACCGGGTGGCCGCAGGCTGCAAACCCCCTGGGCCTCGGTTTACTGCCGATAAAGTATGGCAGCGCGACCATGCCAGTGCCGGGCTTCGATATTAAAGTGCTGGATGAGACAGCCAGGCCATTGCCCGCTGGCGAGACGGGTGCGCTGGCAATCCGGCTGCCACTGCCGCCGGGCTGCCTGCAAACGCTTTGGCAGGACGACAAGCGCTTTATAGATTCCTATCTGTCGGAATTTCCCGGCTACTACGCCACGGCTGATGCCGGATTTATCGACGAAGACGGCTATGTACATGTGATGAGCCGCCTTGATGATGTCATGAATGTGGCCGGCCACCGGTTATCCACCGGAGGCATGGAAGAAGTGATTTCCAATCATCAGGCGATTGCAGAGTGCGCAGTGCTGGGCGTGAAGTCCGCGATCAAAGGTCAGGTTCCGGTAGGACTTGCGGTGCTAAAAACAGGTGCGGATATTTCCGAGGCGCAACTGGAGAAAGAGGTTGTTGCGATGATCCGCCACGATATCGGCCCGCTGGCAAGCTTCAAACATTTGCGTATAGTAGAGCGCCTGCCGAAGACCCGTTCGGGCAAGGTGTTGCGCGGCACGATGCGAAAAATCGCCGACGGTGAGACCTATCCGATACCTGCTACTATCGACGATCCCGCCATTCTGGAAGAGATAGCTGCCGTGCTCGCCACTGTCGACGTGGATTGAAGTTCCCAGGCGGCCAGTGATACAAATGCCTAGCAGAAGTGCGAAATAATATCCTTCGCGAACTGACGAATACCATCAATCTTCTGGTCCAGTGAGGGGTTCTCGCCGTGGTAGAACACCCAAGGCATCGTGAGTAGGTGAGTGACCCCGCCCGCATGCAACCGCCGGTAACCCTCTAACTCCCAGGCGTCATTTGCGGACGCCATCACCTCGAACGGCAAGTGGCTTCTACCGTACTCGGCGCGGTATTTCTGGATGTTAGCAATTGTTGCCAGAATCTCATCGGTGGACTGGAGATCACTGAGCCAGCCGTCACCCAGCCGCGCGGCGCGGCGGTGAGCTGCATCCGATATACCGCCTACCCATACGGGAATAGGTGCGGCGGGCGCCGGGTTCATTTCAAGGCGGTCAAAATCATAGTACTTGCCGTGGTACTCCACCATTTTCCCGCTCCACAACAGCGGCAGAATTTCCAGTATCTCATCACAGCGCTTGCCACGCGTGTGAAAATCCTGCTCCATCAGTTGATACTCATCCTTACTCCAGCCCACGCCGATGGTCAGCGTGACCCGGTTATCGGAAAACGCTGCCGCAGTGCTGACTGCTTTGGCCACCTGGAATGGATTGCGAATGGGCAGCACGAACACATTGTTGGTAAAGCGGATGCGCTTCGTCACCGCTGCGCAGGCGCCAATAGCGACCCAGGGGTCTGGCCAGTCCGAGAAAGCTTCCCAGCGGCGCTCACCATTTTCCGTGTAGGGGTATGCGGTATGGATGGTCTCGGGATGCACGATGTGGTCAGAGAAAGCGATCGCGTCCCAGCCACATTCATCAGCGGCCTGCGCCAGTGGCAAAATCTCCTCGATCCGGCTGAAGGCCATCGGAATCACAAACTTCATCATGCGTTGATCGCTCTTTACTGTAAAGAAAAGAGCATTCTAGCAGAGACACGGCAACGACGACCCGCGTCGTAGTCCAACATACTGGTCACACACGGACGACCTCCGGCGATGAAGCGCTCTCCTAGAAGAGATCTTCAATCGCGGAGGCAGCGGGGTCTTTCGCCGCAGGGGCTGGTGTTGTGCCCACTGGTGCTGTCCCCACTGGCGCTACTGGCTGCGGCATCACTTTCCTGACCGCAGTGGTTTTGATGGGAGCTAAATCCGCTGCACTTGCAGCGGCGGCCGGCTCCGCCGATTCAGGCAGCGACGAAATCCCCATGGGTTCCTCGTCCGGTGCGGGCACCGGCGCAACACCCGGCGGTTCCTGAGGCGACGCAGGTTCCGAAGCAACGACTGACGGCTGAGCTTCGGGTAAGGGCTGTATCGAGGTTTCCGGCGCCAGGACTGCCGGGGCAGGCGACGGCACCACCTCGGGCTCTACCGGAGCAACTACGGGTGTTGGCGCAACTACAGGTTCTGGCGCAACTACAGGTTCTGGCGCAACTACAGGTTCTGGCGCAACTACAGGTTCTGGCGCAATGGCGGGCTCTGGTGCAATCGCAGGTTCTGGTGCAATCGCAGGTTCTGGTGCAATCGCAGGTTCTGGCGCGATCGCAGGCTCTGGTGCAATCGCGGCTTCTGGTGCAATCACGGTTTCTGGCGCGATCGCAGGCTCAACAGGCGCGGAAGCTGGATCGGCCACTGCCTCTGGACCGGAAGCTTCGGGAAACAGCTCCGGCCAGATCGCCGGAGAAGCGGACGGCGTGGCGCTCTCGGCAGCAGCGGGATCCACTGTACCTTCAGTCACTGGCGCTGCCTCAGGCTCCGCCGCTGCGGTGCCCGCGGCCATATCGGCCAGCACAGCATCGACTGCGGTGAAGAATCGCTTGTAGAACTCCTTGTCGTCTATCGTTTCTTCTGAAACCTTGACGAGCGAGTCCACGCTCTGGCCAATGGGAAGCGAGATCGATCCCAGCGCGCTGAGGCCCACGCTTGCGGAGCTACTGTTCATTTTTTCGTCATACGTACTGAGCACGCCGGCAGCAAATATCGTACTGCCATTGCTTTCGGGCACGCAGACGATATTCATCTCGATAAAGGTGTTTTCGCCTCTGGTCGCCTTACGCGCTTTCACTTCATCGCTGTTGGCAAGATCGATCAGGTAACCCTGTCCCAGCAGCGAGCGACGTGCACTTTCACAGGCCATGGCCGTATCGCCATTCACCCTCAGTTTGAAGGGGCTGTCGATGGAGAAGCTTTCATTGATATAGGGCTGCTTGCTACAGGCGGCCAGGGCCAGAATGCCAATCAGTGGCAGCAATATCTTCAATTTGTATTTCATATCAGCGCTTGCTTACAAGCTATGGGTAGTGAGTCAGAAACTATAAGGGCTGTTTCGTCAAATTCACACCCCTTTGAGGCTGCAATTATGCATGGAATTTTGCCCGGATAGCGTGTCAGTCAGGGCCATTATTCAATGGTTTTCCAGGCGGGCCAACTGCACCAGCGTCTCGTCCCAGAGGCGGCGTGCGGCGGCTTCCGACCTGGAATCATCGCTGCTTGTGGCCACCTCACAGTTAACGTAGTAGCCGCTGCTGACGGCTGCCGGCGAGGTCGCGCAGTAAACCTGTGTTTGCGCTCCTTCTTCAGCGCTCGCCAGCATCAGCCTCTCCAACGGCGCTGCCAACCTGCGCAGTGCTTCGATGAAATGGTGGCCCTCCAACCCCTTGCTTGCGACGTTGGTGTAGGTGCCGCTGCGGCCCGCAGGATGGAGACTGTAACTCTTCAGGTTGTCCGTGGTAAAAAAACGCCGGTGCAATTCACTGGTGAAATGGATGAGCGCCAGCTTGGACAAACCGTAAGCCTGCCATGATTCATAGGCTCGATTTGCGTCAAACAGGAGTTCATTCGAGCCGCGGCTGTGCAGTTGCGATACCACGTTGACCACCCTGGCCTCGCCGGCATCGCGGCCTGAGCGTTGCAGCAGAGGCAGCAGCTTATGCGTTAGATGCACCGTGCCCAGATAGTTGGTGCGCCAGTGAATTTCATGGCCGTCAGCGGACAGCCGGGGCTCCTTCCATTGCGACATCAAATCCAGGTGGATGCCGGCATTGTTGACCAGGACATCCAGGCGCTCACCGCAGGAATGGGCGTACCACCGGGCAAACCCGTCTACCGATTCAGCACTCGACAGATCCAGCAGATGGCCATCAACATTTCCCGTAAATGCGTCCTCGGCAAGACTTTCATTCAGCGCGTCGACCACCTCCCTGACAGCATGCCTCGTCGTAACGATGACTTTCGCGCCCCATGTCGCAAGCAGCTGTGCAGTTGCGTAACCGAGCGAACCCGCGCTACATCCTGTCACGATGATATGTTTGCCACGAAGATCGCGACGTTCTGCCCTGCGGATCGCCACAAAGGGTTTGCGCAGTATCTCTCGAACGGCCATAGCACAGGACTCTGAAAAGCCACAACGATACTTCATACCGGGTTGTAAATCAGGTTAAAGTATCAACGATGAGTCCCCCGCCGGGAGATGCGGAATCGTGATCGCTGTATTTTTAGTCAACATGATAATTATCGGCGTCGCCGTGATGATTCACTACGAGTTCCTGCACTGGATTACCCTGATGATGCCGAAAATGACCATTCGGCACCGCTTTCGCATTGTGCTGGGTGTCATTTTTGCACTTACAGCCCATGCCGCGGAAATCTGGATTTTCGGAATCGCCTTTTATTTTATGAATCAGGCCGATGAGTGGGGTTCACTGACCGGGCATTTTGATGGCAGCCTGCTGGACTGCGTTTATTACTCCTTTACCTCCTATACCACGCTTGGCACCGGGGATATTGTCCCTCTTGGCGACCTGCGCTTTCTCGCCGGCCTCGAATCGCTGACCGGCCTGGTACTGGTCACGTGGACGGCATCCTTCCTCTATCTTGAAATGACCCGTTACTGGGATGGGAAATAATACGATGAGCTTCAGGAACTGCCATTTGGTCGTCGGCGGACTGGGATTGTTACTGTTTGTCCTGCAGGGCCAATACATGGCGCGGGTGCTGGGCGTAGAGCACCTGCTCGATGCGCCGAGAATGATGTACCGCTCCGCGCATATTTATTTCCTGCTCGCCTGTGTGGTCAATATCAGCGTCGGGTACTACCTGGCACCCAAAGCAAAGGCAAACCTCCTGCAACGCCTGATCGGTGTCCCGCTGTTGATCTCACCTGTGCTGCTGCTGTACAGTTTTTTTACGGATTCAACAGCCGCGTCGCTGGAGCGGCCCGTTGCGCAGATTGCACTGTACTTGATTTTCGCTGTAGCGGTAGTGCTGCTGTTGCACGAGATCTATCGTCGCCTGAAAGACGCGCCGAGAAACTCGTAACACCCGTATAAAAAGTCTCAGCAGGCGGACTGGCATCCGCGCTACGCTGGCTGCCAGTCCATCCACCGGCAATTTTTCTCACTTAAGTAGACCTAAGCTGATATGAACATTGACCGACGAAAACTACTCACTGCCGCTGCGACTGCCGCGGCGGCGGCCCTGGTTGGGTGTTCAAACTCCGCGACGGTCAGGACGGGCGGCGTGGTCGCGGAGCCCGGTCCCGATGAAAAAGCTCCCCCTCCGGAACCCGTATTGGGCGACAAGCCAAACATTCTCCTGTTATGCATCGACGATTTAAACGATTGGGTCGGCTATCTCGGCACACACCCCGGCGTCCATACACCCAATATCGATCGCCTGCGGGCCCAGTCGTACTCCTTCAGTCGCGCATACTCCTCCGTGCCGGTATGCATTGCCAGTCGCTCTTCAGTACTGTGGGGACTGCGCCCGGAGACGACAAAAGTCGATGACAACGACGATACCGCGGCGTATGTAGCGTTGATGAAATCGAAGGCGCTACGCCCGTTGCCGCTCATTTTTTCCGAATCCGGTTACGAGACGATATCAACCGGGAAGGTCTTTCACTGGGAAATGGGTACCAGGCGTTTCTGGGACGTCTACCAGCCCTACAAGGATTCACCGTTTACCTTCGGTGACCACGGCACGCTTTTCGATTACGGCGTGATGGAACCCGGCGAGATCCACACCGACCAGATTTCAACCAATTTTGCCATCGAACAACTGAACAGCCCCCGGCGCCAGCCCTGGTTCATGGCGATCGGCCTGTATCAGCCGCATGTGCCCTGGCGACTGCCACAATGGGCATTTGATCTGCACCCGCTGGACAAAGTGGTGCTCCCCGAAGTGCGCGCAGATGACCTCGACGATATCCCGGCGGACGGGGTAACGCTCGCCCGCCGTCCGGTCGTCAATATCAACGGCGCTGAAATCACCCAGTACGACCTGGTGAAGGATTCCGGACTGTGGGCTGAACACGTGCAGGCTTACCTCGCTGCGTGCAGTCACACGGACGCGATGGTCGGGCAGATACTGGACGCACTGGACGCCAGCGCCTATGCGGATAACACCGCCGTTGTGCTGTGGTCGGACCACGGCTTCCACCTCGGAGAGAAACTGCACTGGCGCAAGATGGCGTTGTGGGAGCGAGCGAACCGGGTTCCCCTGCTGATTCGCGCGCCGGGGATGGTAGAGGCGGGCGGCAGCTTCGATCAGCCAGTAAGCTTGCTCGACCTGGCCCCAACGCTGACGGCTATCGCCGGCATCCCCAAGCCGGCCCAGTTTGAAGGCGCCAGCCTGTTGGGCATCACACCGGAGATCGCAGCATCGCGCCCGGCTGAAATGCGTTGGGGAAACGCGCTCTCAACACGCATCGGGAAATGGCGCTGGACCCGTTACCCCGACGGTGGCGAGGAGTTATACGACCTTGAGGCCGACCCCAATGAGTACAACAACCTGCTGGGGAAAACAGGGAAACACCAGGGCGGCCTGGCAACGCTGAAATAAGGGTAAACGTCCCGCGACGCGCTAATCGCCGAGTTGGATGGGAGCTGCCCGCCCGGGCTCCAGCCCAGTCACCTCACCAATAACGACAGCCTCGACATACCCGCTGTTGTGCAGCGCAGCGCACAGGGCCTGCGATCGCTCGCGAGGCAGTGCGATCAACAGTCCGCCGCTGGTCTGCGGATCGAACAACAGCTGTCGGCGCGCTTCGTCGACCGACGACGAATGCTGAATAAAACTCCCGGCGCTTCGCATATTGGCCGCGTGCATGGTGCTCACGATGCCGGCGCGAACCTGTTCGAGCGCTCCGCCGAGCACCGGCAATTGCGACAGGGCCAGGCGCGCACCGCGCGCACCCCCCAGCATCTCCAGCAGGTGGCCGAGCAGACCAAAGCCGGTAATATCCGTACACGCGCGGGCGTTGTGTGCCACAGCCAGCTCCGCGGCTTTCGCGTTGCCCTGCAACATGGCCGCTGTTGCGGCATTGACATCGCGCCCGTCTGCCAGCAGCTGCATGTGGGCGGCGAACAGCGTGCCAGTACCCAGCGCTTTGGTCAGTACCAGTTGATCCCCGGGCTCTGCGCCGACCTTTGGTAACAACGCTCCACCGCGATCCATCGGCACACCGTTGACAACGAAACCGACGCTCAGCTCGGCGCCCTGCATGCTGTGTCCACCGACCAGAAGGCAATCCACCGCGGCGAACTCGTGCAGGGCGCCCGCCAGCAACTGTTCCAACTCACGCTGCAGCATCACATTGCCGGCATAGGGCAGGGTCAGCGCCGCCAGCGCCGAGACCGGGCGGGCACCGCAGGCATAGAGATCGCTGAGTGCGTGGAGCGCGGCAATGCGCCCCATCTGCCAGGGATCTGCAACCAGTTCGCGCAGCACATCCAGGCTTTGCACCACCGGAATGCCCGTTGCGATTGGCAGGACTGCCGCGTCATCACCGGCGCCCGCACAGTGGTCCGGGAAATCGCGGCTCAGCTTTGCCAGTGCAGCAGCGAGCGCGTCGGCACCCACCTTCGCGCCACAACCGCCGCAAACCGCCTGCTGCGAGGCCTGCTGCAGCTCCGGCAAACTGTCATGTCTGTGCGGTTGCATGCGGCGTGGCAGGTCCTCAAAGCGCGCCATAAACTTCCGGTCAATGCTGTCCTTCCAGCGCCAGACCCAGCGGCCCGTCGCGGTAAAAGCACCCCTGTCCGCAGTCGCGTTTTTGTCGCCCAGCGATATCAGGGAGAGAAATCGCCGCTGGGGCCGATGCTCTCGTAACGCTTTATGCAATAAAACAGCGCGCAGGTTGTGTGCGAGGACCGGGCCCTGGCGCACGGCGTATACGCCTGCTTTGGGACGCGGGTAATTCACCTGTACCGCGATATCCCCGGCACCGAAGATGCAATCGTCGTGCATCGCCTGCAAGGTATCGCGCACGGCGAGAAAGCCTTTCTCATCGGTTGCCAGCCCGCTGGCCGCTATCCAGGGTGCCGGTGCGGCGCCCGTACACCAGAAAAGTTCGTCGTAATCGGCCTGCGAGCCATCCGCCAGCGTGAGCTTGCTGCCGCTCACCGCTGCAATACGCGCATTGCACTGCACCTGGATGCCCCAGCGCTTCAGCTGGGCCAGCACTGACTTTCTGGCACGGGCACCATGGCCCGGCAGGATGTCTGGCGCCGCGCACCACAGGTCGAAGTGCACGGGCTTTGCCTGCAGGCGGTAGGCCATCGCCAACACCAGTTCAACGCTACCGGCGCCGCCACCTGCCACGGCAATCCGCAGGTCTTGGCCAGTATTGTGGACCGTAACGCGCTCATACAACGCCTGCCAGCGCTGCCACAGCCCCGCCACCGGCTTCACCGGCGTGGCATGCTCCCGGGCGCCGGGCACAGAGTCGAGCTCCGGCTGGGAACCGATATCCAGGCTTGCCACGTCGTAGGTTATGGCGGGACGCCCAGCCAACGACAACCGCTGGTCGACGGGATCGAGACCGGTTACTTCCGCTGTGATAAACCGCGCGCCCGCCCACTGGCACAGGCGCGCCAGATCGATATGTGATTCTGCAAAGCGGTAGTGGCCCGAGATCAGCCCCGGCAACATGCCTGAATAGGGGCTGTGGCTGGCCGGGGAGATCAGCGTAATGCGCAGGCCCGCAATCGGCTTCATGGCCAGCATGCGCAACGCCAGCACATGGCTATGGCCGCCGCCTACCAGTACGAGGTCGCGGCGCAATTCCGCAGCAGCCTGCACGCTATGCGGCCCGCTGTGCCCAGGCGACGACCGCCTGGCGATCACCGCAGAACAATTGCTCGCCTGCGCGCTTTGACAGCTGGTACTCGTACATCGGGTCGTAGTACTTCTCCAGCAGCACCGCGATCCAGCGCCGGTGACCGGATATTTGCGCATCCTGCCACTGGCCCTGGAATGCCGCAGCCATCATTTCGCTTACCTCCTGGTACAACTGCCCGCCGAGCCGTTTGCGGATGCGGGCAAGATCAGCCTGCAGTTTATCGCCGTGCAGGCGCGCTCCCTCTTCTCCGTGCAACAGCGCGTAGCGCTGGCCCAGATCCACCACATAGTCTGCGATAACAACATCGATGCGCTCTTCGAGACTCTCCTCCACCACCACCATCGGCGCGCCCCGCATTTTTTCCCGCAGCGCTTCCGGCAGCGCCAGGGAGCCGATAAGACGCCCCTCATCTTCGAGGAAAATTTGCTGTGGTCCCTGCGCCAGCAATCTCAACAAGGCGATGCTGAGGCCATTCTCAAAATCGATCTGGCTGGGCTGCGGAGTGAGCATCTGGCCAAAACTGGAACCCCGATGATTCGCCAGCCCCTCCAGGTCGACCGCGCGCACCAGCCGTGATATCACCCGCGTTTTGCCAGTCCCCGTTTTGCCACTGACCAGCACAAAAGACGCGCTGTGCAGGGAGCGCTCCAGTTCCTCCAGCAAAAATCGCCGCATGGCCTTGTAGCCACCGACAACCAGTGGATAGTCGACGCCCGCTTCGCGCAACCACTGCTGCACCGTCTGCGAACGCAGGCCGCCGCGAAAACAATAGAGGTAACCCTGTGGATGTTGCCGGGCAAAGGCCAGCCACTGTTCCAGGCGCTGTGCCTTGCGTTCACCGCTGACCAGCTCGTGGCCCAGCGCGATGGCGGCCGCCTGGCCCCGCTGTTTGTAACAGGTGCCCACCCGCGCGCGCTCGTCGTCGCTCATCAGCGGCAGGCTCAGAGCGGAGGGAAACGCACCGCGTGCAAACTCCGCCGGTGCGCGCATATCCATCATGGGGGTAGGGCGAAGGAAAAGCGCGCGGTAATCGTCGGTGTCGGGGCGCTCTGGCATGGGCCTGGGCTTACTCCACCTCTCCACCGAACAGCGCCAGCACGCGTTCCTGCAGGCTGGTGACGGCATCGGCCATCAACGCGAAGTCAGCATCCAGGCGCGCGGCCATGTCTTCCTCGGGAATTTCCTCGTTCTCCTTCATCAGCTCATCCGCAAACTTCAGGCGACGCAGGCACAAATCCTCTGCCAGTAGCAGCGAGAGGCGCTCGTCCCAGTTCAGCGCCAGACGCGCGACCTGCTTGCCCGCATGTAAATGAGTTTCCACCTCTTCACTCAACAAATCAACGCCGCGACAGCGCACCACACCGCCTTCCTCGCCCGGATCGCGCAGCTCACACTCCTGGCCCAGCTCAAAGTCATCGGGCAGGCTGCGGTGCAACAACCAGGCAGTCATCACCGCAGAGGGCGCGTTGTTGACCTGGGGCAACAGTGCAGGAAAACTGCCCACGCACTCGCGCAGCAGGTTCAGCAGTTCTTCCGCCCGCGAGGCGCTGGCGGCATCAACGAAGATCCAGTTGGCCTTCACATCGATGTAGGCGTAAACAAACGTTGAGCGACTGAAGGCCCGGGGCAGGCAGTCCTGCACAATCTCGTCTTTCAGGTTGAGTCGCTCCTTGCGGTAGACCTTGCGGCCCTGCGCGGATTCAATATCCGCGATCTTCTCCTCCAGTTGCTCGCGCACCACGGTGGAGGGCAGCAGCTTTTCCTCGCGCTTCAGTTTGAGCAGGATACGACCGGCTGCAGCGTGTACCAGTTCCTCGGACTCCTCGCCCAGCGGTGGCACCCAGCCGAACGCGAGGGCCTGGGACTTGGCGCAGGGTACAAAACTGCGCGGGGCGAGCTTGGCGCCCAGCGCCTCGGGCGACAGGTCAAACGGCTTGGTCAGGCGAAATGCGCGAATATTCTTGAACCACATGGGGACTCTATACCTCTGGCAAAAGCGGGGGATTGTAACCCAGCAGCCGCCCAATACCAGCGAGTATCCTCCCTGACGCCCCAGAGCCCGCACCGGGGCAGATCGGGGAAGAAAGCTACTTCCCGTACAAATTGTTAACCCGCCTGACCCCAGGCGCCGTTGTAAGCCCGGCGCGAAACCGTTTTAATCCCCTATCCTGAAGCACAATACCCCGAACGCGCCGCGTTCCGTGCCCCCTACCGAGGTATGCAGTAATGTCCGAGACCGCCAAAACCACCCCCTCACGACCGCGCAAGGTCCGCGACGTCAAGCGCTGGGACCTGGAGACCGATGTCGCCATCGTCGGTTTCGGCGGCGCGGGTGGCTGCGCGGCCATTGAGGCAGCGGATGCGGGCTCCAGCGTCACGATATTCGAGGTGGCCAGCGCGAGCGGTGGCTCCACCGCCATGTCCAGCGCGGAAATCTACATGGGGGGTAACGGCGGCACACGCGTACAGCGGGCCTGCGGGTTTGAAGACAACACCGAGGACATGGTCACCTACATGATGATGGCCGCAGGGCCGCAGGCTGATGAGGCGAAGATTCGCAACTACTGCGAGAACAGCCGCGATCACTTCCAATGGCTGGTCGACATCGGTGTGCCATTCAAGGACAGCTTTCACAAGGAGCGCGCCATCATGTGCCTGACTGACGATGGCCTGCTCTATACCGGCAGCGAGAAAGCCTATCCCTTCGCACAGCACGCCAAACCCTGCCCCCGTGGTCACAACCTGTATATCGAGGGCGACAACGGCGGCCCGCTGTTTATGAAAATTGTGACGGAGAACGTGGAGAAGCGCGATGCAATCACCGTCGAGTACGAAACCCGCGCGCTGACCCTGATTGTGAATGAAGACGACGAAGTCGTCGGGCTGGTAGTGCGCAAGGACCAGCAGGAGCTGAATGTCCGCGCGCGCCAGGGCGTCATTCTCTGCGCCGGCGGCTTTGTGATGAACGAGGAGATGGTGCGCAAATATGCGCCCATGCTCACCCGCGGCAATACACCGATTGGCAACCCCGGCGATACCGGCACCGGCATCATGATGGGCATGTCCGTCGGCGCGGCCGCCATCAATATGCACGAGGGCTTCATCACCGTGCCTTACTACCCGCCGGCCAGTATGACGCGTGGCATAGTCATCAACGACCAGGGTCAGCGCTTTATTAACGAGGACGTCTACCACGGTCGCCTCGGTGCTTTCATCCTGCAGCAGCAGTCCGAGCGCTTCTATTTTGTCCTCACCGTCGAGCAGTATGGTGACTACGAACGTGTCAGCTATATGGGCGCCGAGGTCGCCGGTACCGGCGAGACTGTCGAGGAACTGGAGCAGGAGCTGGGGCTGCGCGACGGCACACTGCAACACACGCTCAAGGTCTATAACGAGGATTGTGTGCGCGGTGAGGACACCCAGTGCCACAAGGCCGCAGAGTGGCTGGAGCCGCTGCAACCGCCGCTGGTGGCGCTCGATATAACACCGGGGCGCGGCACGTTCCTGCCCTTTTTTACGCTCGGCGGCCTGGACACACTGCCGACTGGCGAGGTGGTCAACCCGGAGCGCGACGTGATTCCGGGGCTCTACGCGGCCGGGCGGACTGCCTGCGGTGTGGTGCGACGTGCCGAGGGCTATAGCAGTGGCATGTCGGTCGGTGATGCTACATTCTCCGGACGCATGGCCGGCAGGCAGGTGGCGGGGAGGAAGCGCTCATGAGATACCTGCATACCATGGTCCGTGCGCGCGACCTGGATGAAACACTCGAGTTCTATTGCGACAAGCTGGGTCTTGTTGAAACGCGTCGCTACGACAGTGAAGCGGGGCGGTTTACACTGGTTTTCCTCGCCGCACCCGGCGACGTCGAGAGCGCTGAGAAGGGCCAGAGCCCACTGGTGGAAATCACCTGGAACTGGGATCCGGAGGAATACGACGGCGGGAGAAACTTCGGGCACCTGGCCTATAGCGTCGATAATATTTACGAAGTGTGCCAGCGCCTGATGGACAAGGGCGTGGTGATCAATCGCCCGCCCCGCGACGGTCACATGGCATTCATACGTTCACCGGATGGCATCTCTATCGAGTTATTGCAGGCGGGGGAGTCTCTGCCCCCCCAGGAACCCTGGGCATCGATGGAAAATACCGGCAGCTGGTGAGGCGGAGTGGGCGCTTAACGCCCGGCGTCCAGAAAATTCACAATCCATTGCGCCACACGCGGGCCCTCGTGAGTCCCCTGAAGAGAAGCCATGCCCGACGCGTAAACATCCTCGCCGATAGCCTCTCTCCTGAAATTCATGATACTGCGTGAATAGTCCTTTATAAATTCCGGGTGACCCTGGAACGTGAGGATATGATCTCCGAACTGGGCGACAGCATTCTCGCAAAACTCGTTGCCCGCCAGCACCCGCGCCTCATCGGGCACTTCCAGCACCTGGTCCTGGTGGCTGACCAGGATATCAAGATCCATATCGCCCTGGTCGTGCCATGCGGGTGCGGTGTTAAACGTGTGTGTTTGCAGGCCCATACCCCAGCCCCTCGGCGACTTCGCCACCTTGCCGCCCAGGGCCTGCGCTACGAGCTGGTGGCCGAAGCAGAGACCGATAAGTTTCTTTTTCCTGCAGTGTAATTCACGGACAAACGCCATGAGCGTGAAAATCCAGGGCTTGTCGTCATACGCGCTGGACTTGCTGCCGGTGATTATATAGCCGTCTACCTCATCAATATCAGCCGGGTATTGCCCCTGCTCGACATCGTACACGGCAAATTCCAGGGCGGGATCAGCCTTGCGCAACACAGCGATAATCATATCGGGGTACTCGCCGAATTCAGGGACCAACTCCGGTCGCACTGCATCTGTTTTCAAAATACCCAGTTTCATGGTCTGTGTTCTTCGCTGATGGGGGGTCAATCATAGATAGCGCGCCCTCTACTGTCCATAAAGTGTGCGGGCTGGTAATGTGTGCGCTTCGCCCACAACAGGTAACCGCGACGTGCCGCTCTCTCGATTTTTTCTCCTACTCCTGGTGTTGGGCGGCAGCGCAGCGAATGCGTTCACCGGCTCAGAATCCTGCCGCAGTTGTCACGCGGAGGAGTACACGCTGTGGCAGGGTTCCCACCATGACCTCGCGATGCAACTACCCGACGAGAAGACCGTTTTGGGGGACTTCGACAACGCGAGCTTCACGTACAACGGTATCACCACGCGATTCTTCCGCAAGGGTGACAAATTCATGGTCAATACAGACGGTGAAGACGGCAAGCTGCAGGATTTTGAGGTGGCGTATGTGTTTGGCGTCTCTCCGCTGCAACAGTATCTGCTGCCGCTATCGCGCGGCCGACTGCAAGCCCTGAGTATTGCGTGGGATTCCCGCCCCGCCGCCGAGGGCGGACAGCGCTGGTATCACCTGTACCCTGAAGAAACAATAGACCACACCGACCCACTGCACTGGACAGGCACTTACCAGAACTGGAATACCAGCTGCGCCGAGTGTCACAGCACCGATCTGCAAAAGAACTACACCGCCGCTTCACGCTCCTTTGATACACAGTTCGCGGAGCTGAACGTAGGCTGCGAGGCATGCCACGGCCCCGGAGAACAACATGAGGCGCTGGCGCGCGAGAGCAAACTTGAGGGCGCGAAAAATGGCGGCTTCCCCACCGCGCTGGCACAGCGCGGCCACTGGGAACTCGCAGAGGGTGCACATATTGCACAGCGCACGACCCCGCTGGACTCCAACGCGCAGATCGACACCTGTGGCCGCTGCCATTCGCGCCGCGGTACGCTGGGTGACTACCATTACGGCGCACCACTGCTGGACACACACCGCCTCTCCCTGCCGCAGTCGCCGCTGTATTATCCCGACGGCCAGATTCTCGATGAAGTCTATGTCTACGGCTCGTTCGTGCAGAGTAAAATGCACCAGGCCGGCGTGGTCTGCAGTAACTGCCACGAGCCGCACAGCCTGAAGTTACGCGCTCCGGGTAACGGAGTATGTGCCCAGTGCCACGTGCCGACCCGCTATGACAACACGCAGCACCACCACCACGAAGAGGGTTCTCCCGGTGCCGAGTGCGCCAACTGCCACATGCCGGAGACCACCTACATGATCGTCGATCCACGCCGCGATCACAGTATGCGCATTCCCCGCCCCGACCTCAGTATGGTCATGGGCACACCCAATGCCTGTAACCAGTGCCACGAGGACAAGGACGCGTCCTGGTCTTTGCAGGCTCTCAAGCAATGGGGCGTACAGTTTCGCGATACCAGCAGTCACCCTGCGCGGGCGTTCCAGCGGATCGAAGCGGGTGATAATCGCGTGGTCCCGCAGCTCGCGCAGATAGCGAGCGATCCCCGCACCGCGCCCATCTGGCGCGCAACGGCGATGGAGGCACTGGGTACTGTCGGCGGCCGCGACGCGCTGCAAACCGCCACCCAGATACTGTATGACGATGACCCGCTATTGCGTGCCAGTACCGTGCGCGCCCTCGAGTTTCTGCCGCTGCAGCAGCGCGTCCAGCTGCTGGATCACTTGATCGATGACCCGGTTCTGAGCGTGCGCATGGAGGTTGCCTCGTCGCTGGCCGGCGTGCCACTCGACCAGGTACCACCCGAGAAGGCCGCTGAACTGCGCAAACTGTTCGACGAATATGTCAGCGTCCTGCAGGGCCACGCCGATATGCCCGGGGTGCAACTACAACTGGGAATTTTCTATGTCACGCGAGGCGATACGCCCGCAGCGGAAGCGGCCTACCGGGAGGCCCTGCACCTCAATTCGCAGCTCGTTCCCGCCTATCTCAACCTGGCCGACCTGTTGCGCAGCCAGGGCAGGGATGAGGAGGCGCGCAAAGTTCTATTGCAAGCGTTGGACGTCTTCCCCGGCAATGGCAATACCCTGCATGCGCTGGGCCTGCTGGAAACTCGCAGCGGGCAACCCGACATCGCCCTTGAGTACCTGAAACAGGCTGCCGAACTGGAGACCGCAGGCACCCGTCACCGCTTTGTCTACGCCATAGCACTGCACGACCTCGGCCAGCCGGCAGAGGCTATCGTGCAATTGCAGGCTCTGCTGCGCAGTGTTCCGCAGAGCGAGGAAGTGCTCCTGGCCCTCACGAATTACAGTGCGGAACTCGGGCAGCGCGAGAACGCGCTCTCCTACGCCAGAACCCTGACGAAAATCGCCCCGGGTAATCGCGGTTACCAGCAGTTGTACCAGAGCCTTTCGGACGGCAAACCCTAACAGCGTGGAGTAAAACCTTCATTGGCATCTCGGCTTGTTTTCGCCTTGAATAGCAGCGAGGTGAACATTCTTTTAGCGCTGTGGGGGGTTGGTCGTGATCGACGGGCTCGCACCCCAGTAGGCGTTTCAGTCGCTCCACGTGATTCGCTTTGTGAAACGCCTACTGGGGTACGAGCCCTGCATCCCAATGCTACGGCACGAGGTGTGACGGACGTTAGATTGTGGGGTGCATGAGTGGAACGTTTTTTGCAATCTAGTCGAATGGTAAGCACTGAGGTTGCGGATAGAAAAAGTGTTTCTCACCAAGCGAATCACGTGGAGCGACTGAGAAACACTTTTTCTATCCGTAACCGTCCGGCAAAGCCACTTCCAAGGAGGCGGAAAAAACCCGGTTTTCAGCTCGGTTAGTTTCCCCCCCCCCGGTCCTGCACTCGCTAGAGACTTTTCAACACGCTAGCCATATGAGCGGAGCCTGAGGAGAAACCCCACTCCGCGGCGAACGTTACTTAACTTTTACCAGTTGCAACTGCAGCGTCACCGGAACGACTGTGCTGATAGCCTCCAGCCCGGCAACTTTCTGCAGGGCCGCGATGCCCGCTGTGAGACCGAAGTCTGCAGCGTTTATCAGTATCGGGGTAGCGCTGTAGACACGCAGGCGGTTTTCGCCCTCGCCCGCGATCACCACCGACGCGGTCAGCGTTTTTTCCTGGCCGTGCAGGGACAGGGTAAACGGCAGGTCCGTCATCACGACACCGCCGCCTGCGGCCATCGCCAGGACACCCTGGTCTACCTGTGCTGTTATGGTGGCGACCGGAAACTTCACGGTCTCGAACAGCAGCTCGCGCATCCGCTCATTGCGCACCTCGATCAGGGTCTCCACGTTTTCCAGGTTGACTGTGAGCTGGGCATTTCCCGCTGCACCGACGTAACCCACCAGGGAGTCGAAGTTGTGCAACTCGCCGACGCTGTTATTCTTGATGGAGACAAAGTTGATTGTTGAATTTTCGTCGTCCAGTTCCCAGTCGGCCCAGGCCAGTGCACTGGATACGAGCAGCAGTGCAGCCAATACAAGGTGGTGGAATGCCCTTACTCTGTTCATGCTGCTGCTCCCGCGATCGTCTCAGTGAAAATAGGGTTTCAATTCCCGGATGATTGTATCGCAATCTGGCCGGAGCGCGAGTGTCTCCAACTGCGGCGTCAGGCGACCGCTACCATTGGGGCGCAAAAAATGCCTAAATGGGCATCAATTTCCAGAATAAGTGCCAATCACAAGAGGCATTGCGCCATGACGCTCCGTTTCCCATCGCCAAACACGCCAAAATGCTTTGCCTTCAGTACCCTGGCAGGCGCACTGCTGCTGTCACTGCTGGTCGGGTGCAGCGATACCTCGAACTCCTCCGGCGATACAGGCACTGCCGGTGACGATATCCTGATGAACCAGGTTCAGTATCTGGGAACCCACAACAGTTACCACGTGCGGGCCAGGCAGGATTTGTTTGACGTTTTGCTGAGCTTTATTCCGGACCTGGCGCCAACCCTGGATTACTCGCATATTCCCCTGCAGGAGCAGTTCGACACCCAGGGCATTCGCCAGATCGAACTGGATGTCTTCGATGATCCCGAAGGGGGGCTGTATGCCAACCATCGGGCCAGAAGAGTGTTTGGTGATGAAGTCGCTTCGGGTATCGCCGAACTGGACGAACCCGGCCTGAAAGTCCTGCACGTGCAGGAGATCGACTACGAAACGACCTGTTATACGTTTGTCAGCTGCCTGGAGGAGGTCAAGGCCTGGTCGGATGCCAACCCCCGCCACCTGCCCATCACCGTGCTGGTGGAAGTCAAGGATGAAGCCATTCCCGACCCGCTCAGTCTTGGCTTTGTCACGCCCCTGCCGTTCGGTATAGATGCATTGAATCGCATCGATGCGGAGATACGCAGCGTATTCCCGCGCGAGCAACTGCTGCTACCCGATGATGTCCGCGGCGATTTCGTAACGCTGGAGTTGGCCGTGCTCAGCCGGGGGTGGCCGCCGCTGTCGCAGGCGCGCGGTAAAATCATGTTTGCACTGGACAACACGGGTAGCCCGCGCGAGGACTATATTGCCGGACACACGTCGCTGGAAGGTCGCGTGCTGTTCACAGACTCTCCCGCTGGCACACCGGAGGCAGCGTTCATGAAGCGCAACAACCCGCTGTCCAACCCGGGAGATATTGAATCCCTGGTCGAGCTGGGCTATATGGTTAGGACCCGCGCCGACGCCGATACTGAGCAGGCGCGCACCAACGACACCACGCAGCGCGACGCGGCATTGGCCAGTGGCGCGCATTTTATCAGCACGGACTATCCGGTCCCCAACCCGGAGTTCAGCGAGTACCAGGTCACCCTGCCGGGCGGGGGTGTGGCGCGCTGTAACTCGGTCAACCCGGGCACCTGTAACCCCGATTTCCTCTAGGGATAGGTGTTGTCAGTCCGCGAGCATGTCCTGGACCGCTTTCCATTGTTTCGCGCTCACCGGCGCAATGGAGAGGCGGCCCTGTTTAAAGATGCTCAGGTCGGCAGTTGCCGGATTGGCTTTCAGGGATTTTGTCGAGATTACTTCGGGGTACTTTTCAAGCAGACGCACATCCACGCAGTACCAGCGCGGGTTGTCCGCTGTGGACTTTGCGTCGTAGTACTTGCTCTCGGCGTCGAACTGCGCCGGATCGGGGTAGGCGGCTTTCACCACTTCCATCGTGCCGGCAATGCCGATCTGCTTGCAACTTGAGTGGTAAAACAGCACCCGGTCGTGCTGTTTTACGTTGTCGCGCAGGTTGTTGCGTGCCTGGTAGTTGCGAATGCCGTCCCAGCGGGCCGTTTGCTTTTTTGCCGTCGCCAGGTGGTCTATACCGAATTCATCGGGTTCGGATTTGAAAATCCAGTAGTTCAACGCGGGGCCCCTACAGTATCACCTCAGCCAGATCCCCTTTCTCCTCCAGCCACGCCTTGCGATCGGGGGCGCGTTTTTTTGACAACAGCATATCCAGCATCATATTGGTGCCGTCACCGGCGTCCAGCACGAGGCGAACCAGGCGCCTTGTATCGGGATCCATCGTGGTCTCACGCAACTGCAGCGGGTTCATTTCGCCGAGGCCCTTGAAGCGCTGCACGTTGACTTTGCCTTTCTTGTTTTCTGCTTCTATTCGATCGAGAACACCCTGCTTCTCCGCTTCATCCAGCGCGTAGAACACTTCCTTGCCCACATCGATACGGTACAGGGGAGGCATCGCGACATAGACATGACCCGCCGCGACCAGCGGCCTGAAATGCTGCACAAACAGGGCACAAATCAGTGTTGCGATGTGCAGTCCATCGGAGTCGGCGTCCGCGAGGATACACACCTTGTGATAGCGCAGTCCCGAGAGGTCATCGCTGGCGGGATCGATACCCAACGCGATCGAGATATTGTGGACTTCCTGTGACGCGAGAATCTGTTGTGAGTCCACTTCCCAGGTGTTCAGAATCTTGCCGCGCAAAGGCATGAT
>JAGRIK010000026.1 GCA_020443325.1 Halioglobus sp. | reverse complement strand
TTGAGCAGGTCATGTCGAGCTTTTATCACAGGCATCACCATGTCCTCCTGTGCACCACCATCATAGAGACCGGGATCGATATCCCGAATGCCAATACGATTATCATCGACCGCGCAGACAAGTTCGGTCTCGCACAGCTGCATCAGTTGCGCGGGCGTGTGGGCCGGTCCCACCACCAGGCGTACGCCTATCTGTTGACACCGCCGCAATCAGCTATTACAACCGATGCAGGCAAACGTCTGGAGGCAATCGAAGCCGCGGGAGATCTGGGGGCGGGCTACCTGTTGGCGACCCATGACCTTGAAATCCGCGGCGCGGGTGAACTGCTGGGCGACGAACAGAGTGGACAAATCCACAGCGTCGGTTTCTCGATGTACATGGATATGTTGCAGCGCGCGGTAGAATCACTGCGACGCGGTGAGATTCCCGATGTCGATGCACCGCTGGACCAGGGCACCGAGGTGAATCTGCATGCCCCCGCTTTGATTCCCGACGATTACCTGCCGGATGTAAACAGCCGCCTGATCCTGTACAAGCGTATCGCGGCAGCCACGGATGACACACAACTGCGCAACCTGCAGGTGGAGATGATTGATCGCTTCGGCCTTCTGCCGCGGCAGGTGGATAACCTGTTTCAGGTATCAAGATTGCGCCTGCGGGCCCAGGACCTCGGGATTCGGACTATTGAAGCGGGGCCGCAGGGTGGTAGTATCGATTTCAAGGGAACGACACCGGTGAATCCACTGAGCCTGGTCGAGTTGGTACAGTCGGACCCTCGCAGTTACAAACTCGCCGGCGCCACGCGCCTGCGATTCGAAAAAGAATTGACTGAACTCCAGGACCGGTATCACTTCCTGGAGCAACTAATGGATTCGCTCGCCACAGACCCCGGGAAGATCTCCGCTCATGCCTGATCGATCGCCACTAAAAATCTGCCACACACTTTTTGTATTGATGCTGTCGCTCCCATTTAGCGTACAGGCGCAAATGGACCAGTGGTACCAGGTCGAACTGCTGGTCTTCAGCCGCCCGGCCGGTGCCGGGGCTGAACACTGGGACGCCATGCCAGAACTCGCCTACCCCGCGAGATCGCGTTTCCTGATCTATCCAGGTGAGCAGCCGACACCAACATCAACCACTTCGATCCCGGACCGGAATGTCGCCGCTGCAGAGCCGACAGTGCAAGCTCCGCAGCTACCGACAGCTTTTGCCACCCTGGCCCCCGGACAACGCCAGTTATCCGGCAGCGCGGCGGCGATGCAACGCAGCGGTCGCTACCGCATCCTGTTCCACGAAGCCTGGATACAGCCCATGACCGACAAGGGGCAAACACTGCCGATCATCCTGGACCGATCCGGGGATGGCGGCCAATGGCCGGCGCTGCAGGGATCGATCAAGCTGTACCTGTCGCGCTACTTCTACCTCGATACCAACCTGTGGCTCAACACGGGGGGGGAATACCTGCAGGGCGATTGGCGCATGCCCGCCCCACCACTGGCACCCGCGTCCAGGCCGCAGGAAGTAACGGCGTACTCCAGCCTGAACCGGAGCAGCACAGCGCTGCCAGCAGCAGAACCCGCGGGTGAACTTGCCACTGCCGGCTCAACGCCGGCTAGCACAGAGACCGCAACGCTGGGGCCGCAATACCCGTTCCGGCACGCCGTGCTTTTGAACACGACTCGGCGTATGCGCAGCGGCGAACTGGTCTATATAGATCACCCATTGCTGGGCGTATTGATCCGGATTACACCGCTGCAGACTGAAGAGGGTTAGCGCTGCAAACCGTTGCAGGATACCGGATCGAGTATCAGGCGCCGCGGCTCTTAAGCAGTTCGCTCAACAGCTTTCTCACCACGGCGGCTTCGCTGGCCAATATCTCGCGCATCATCGCCAGTGTTAACGGCAGGTCGCCGAGGCCTGCGGCCGGGTTCACCACCATGCAAATCGACGCATAGGGGACACCTGACTCCCGCGCCAGTGCCGCCTCCGGCATTCCCGTCATCCCGACAACATCACACCCGTCCCGTGCCAGGCGCTGGATTTCAGCGGCGGTTTCCAGCCGCGGCCCCTGTGTTACGCCGTGAACACCAGAGGCCCCATGCGAAATCCCCGCGGTTTCTGCTGCGGTGAGCAACGCCGTGCGCAATGCTTTGTCGTAGGGTTCGGTAAAATCGATATGCATCAGCGATCCCTCCTCACCCTCGTCAAACGTGTGTTCGCGACCCCAGGTGTAATCGATCACCTGGTCCGGGATCAGCAGACGCCCGGGCCGCATTGACGGGGTAATTCCGCCCACAGAATTTATCGCGACGATGCCGTCGACACCCAGCGACCTGAGTGCCCATATATTGGCGCGGTAGTTGATACGGTGTGGCGGGATGGCGCCGGGACTCCCATGGCGTTGCAGGAAGTACAGGGTGGCACTACCCAGTCGCCCCTCCTGGACAGGACGCGAAGGTACTCCAAAGGGTGTGTCGATGTGATGATCGCGCAGGACCTCAAGCCCCTCCAGTTCATCGATACCCGTGCCGCCGATAATCGCGAGCGGCTTCATGCGATGTTCTCCCGGGTCGCAGCCGCCCTGCAGCCACAACCAGGGACAAACTCAACAGGGCTTGCCTGGGTGGGATCAAGTCTTTGGATATTCAATGCGCTTTCCTCTTTGCGATGCTGCGGTGGTGTGACGAGAACATAACAACTATTTGGTCTGCATTCTGGTCAATCAAATTTGTGCCATTTTTAGACGGATTACTTATGTCGATACCTTAAAACAAATAGTAAAGGGTATATAAAGGCCAGCACCGACCGAAGTCAACTCTTGGAAGCAACTGCAAGCACTTGATCTCACATTGAAAAAAAATGGTGCGCTGCTGGCATCAGTGATTCCGCGACGCCAACTCACTCCGGATACGAGAGGTAGACATGCCACTCCATCGTGCTATGTTGGGATACAGTGCAAATTTCTGGCAATGGGGGAAGCCTGATGAAAATGTTGAGCCCGATCGTGGGTGTCTGGTACAAGGACCTGCAGACTCAGGAACTGTTTGAGGTTATTGACTGGGACCCGACCAACTTCACTATCGAGACCCAGTACCTGGATGGCGAAGTCTCCGAGTACGACCTGGACGCCTGGCGCGAAATGCAACTGACGGAGGCCGAGGCACCGGAGGATTGGCGGGCCGCATTCGAACTGGATGACGATGATCTACTCGATCCGGACTTGCCCATGCACCCAGAGGACTGGGCCAGCCCGTTGAACTCCATCGAGCCTGATGCGATGCTTGGTGTCGAGGATTACTGAACCCGATCACAGCTTCCGTCTGTTCCCGCCTTCATACCGCCCTCAGGGGGCGCATATTTGTAATACATTTTGTTGATTTATGTATTACATTTAACTACAGTTACCTCCACCGGGGAAACAACCCTGCTTTTGTGGAGGCAATACAATGCCGGAGAAGAAAGTACGCCGTGGGCGCAAGCGCGGCCTGACCAAGGATCGCGTTTTGCAGGCGCGCATCCCCGAACAACTCGACGACGAACTGCGGGGTCGAGCGGAACAACTGGGGCTGTCGGTATCCACTATCGTACGCAACGTGCTGTTGAACACCTTCGATCTGGTGGAAGGCGTGGTCAGCGACAGTTCACAAATTGCGCGCGCTCTCTCGGGCCGACAGGTTACAGATCCCGCCAACTCAGGCGCCCTGCCCGCCCCCACCACTGACAATAAAGAGTCGTTGGATGCTGTGATCGGGTGGCAGCAGGTGGTATTGAACAAAAACGGGCTCTGTGAAACCTGCAACGACATCCTGCCTATAGGTGGAGATGCCGCTATCGGCGTACCGACAGGGCCGCGCCCCATACTGCTCTGCCTGGGCTGCCTTGCCCAGCTCTCCACCCCTTCCGCCGCACCGGCAGCGACCACCGCAAAAACATCGAAACCCGCTGGAAAAACAAAAATCGCACCCGTGAAAGCGGGTGCAGGCCGCAGGAAACCAGCGCGCTAAGCGCTCACAGAATTGGGAGAAAACAGATGGTCACAACGACAGACTTCGTACGAGGCTCCAGCCGGCTCATTTTCGATTCCGTCGCAGGCATTACCAGCGCGGTCGAGGGGATGCACGAAACCATAGCGCGACACCCGTTGCCATGGTCGCCACAACCGGAGCAAGCCACGCGGGCACATGGCCTTATTGCTGCCAGCGTGTACGCGAGCATCAGGGGGATAAACAGTCTGGTTCGCGAAGGGGTCGACCTGTCCGTTGCATTGCTGCCAGAGGCAACAACAGGGCGGGAATCCACTGCTGCAGCCATCCAGGCCATCGCCGCTTTGAACGGCGTGCTCGGGGATCACCTGGAAGCTACTGGCAATCCGCTCGCCACGACGATGCAGTTCAGGACACCGGAACAGTTTGTGTCGCTGGAGCGAGAGTCGCTTGCAGCGACTGTCGCACACGCCAGCGGCCACATTGTGGTACTGGTGCACGGGCTCAGCATGTCGGAATTGTGCTGGAGCAAAGCGGGCACGCCCGGTATCGGGCAACGGCTTCAGGAGTCCCTCGCATTCACTCCGCTCTACCTGCGCTACAACACCGGGCGGCATATATCCACCAATGGACAGGATTTTGCCGGAGAACTGGAGCAACTGTGCGCCAACTGGCCCGTCCCCGTTGAGTCGCTGTCGCTGATTGGGCACAGTATGGGTGGCCTGGTGATACGCAGCGCGTGCTGGTATGCGCAACAAGCAGGCAGTGAGTGGCTGCGGCACTTGCAGCGTGTCGTCTGCCTGGGCACTCCGCATCACGGCTCAGTGGTGGCGAAAGCGGGTCACGGCCTCAATGCGGCTATGGAGCGCATTGCCTATACACAGCCCCTCGCGTTCGGGCGGCGTCGCAGCGCCGGGATCAAGGACCTGCGCCACGGTGATTTACTCGATGAAGATTGGCGCGATCACCACCCGGATGCGTCGCGGCCGGACACACGCCGGCCCGTACCACTACTGGACGGTGTTGAATACTATTTCGCCGCCGCCACCCTCGGTCGCGACAGGCATGATCCCGTAGGACACCTGTTGGGAGACCTGCTGGTGCGCATGGACAGCGCCACCGGCTCCCACCGGGACGACGTGCGGCGCCTGGACATCAAACCGGAAAACTGCCGGGTGTTTCACGAGAAAAACCACTTTGACCTGCTCTATGATGCGCACGTGCAGCAGCAGATACTGGAGTGGTTCAGCGCAGAACGCGGCTAACCGCCGCGCGAGACGGGAATTAGCGCCCCCGTAATCGAGCGCGCGGCGGCCGATGCGAGGAACAAGATTACATCCGCGATCGCCTCGGGCTTGACCCACTTGCTGGTGTCCGCATCCGGCATATCTGCACGGTTGGTTGGTGTATCAATAATACTGGGAAGAATCGCATTCACGGTGACGGTCGTTCCCGCGAGTTCTGCAGCGAGCGCTTCCGTCAGGCGGTGAACACCTGACTTGGAGGCAGCGTAAGCCCCCAAACCCGCGCCCGCGTGCACCGCACCGCCCGCGCCAATATTGATTATCCTGCCCGCTGCGCTGTTGCGCAGCGCCGCCAGTGAGGCCTTGCTGATTGTTGCCGCAGTAACTACATTCATCGTGAACATGCGATGCCAGGTATCCAGGCTCCCATCGTCGAGTGTTTCCCAGGCAAATCCGCCGGCGATATTCACCAGCACATCGACCCCGCCCGCTTTCGTGCATATCTCCGCCAGTACGCTTTCAACGGCTGCAGAATCAGAGAGATCAACGCCGGGATAATCCCAGCCTCCCGCATTGTTATCCGGTGCAGCCTTGGCGAAGTCGACCCTAGAAACCTTGTGCCCCTGCGCGGAAAATGCCCTGGCCACCTCGCGCCCCAGTGCACCGAAACCACCCGTGACGACAATACTTCGACTATCCATTTGAAATCCCCTGTGTATTTGACAGCTGCGTTCACCAGCAGCGAATTTTCGCAGGAAATGAAACGACGCACCATCACCTCGAGCAAGGGAGGAGCGTCACTGGTAAAAAAACACTGAGAGTTGTATGGCGGTGAGGGAGGGATTTGAACCCTCGAACGGTTACCCGTTACACACTTTCCAGGCGTGCGCCTTCGACCACTCGGCCACCTCACCATGAGGGCGCGCATCATACCACAAGATGGTGTGCTTACCAGTCCTGACTGCGCGGCGGATACAGAAGATTAATCGATCCGCGACGTCCACTCGTCGGAGCCATCCAGCATGGCCGTCACCCAGTCCAGCACCGTGATACCGTCTACCTCAAGCCCGGTACGTCCGATAAGGAAGGTATGGGCACTGCCATCGGCTATCAGGCTGCGCACGCGGTCGGGACTACCCGACTCCACTTCACCCATTTCCCGAATCAACTCAGCCTCCCATGTCGGGCCCGCCACGCCAAAGAAGAAAGTGGCGATCGTGGAGTCCTGCTTATGGCTCAGGAGGCTAATCCGTAGGTTTTCATCCCTGTCCAGACCCCAGTTATGGACGCCGGTACCGTGTCCGTCATCCCCGATGCAATCGGGACAACTGGCGGGCAAAAACGCCTCGGAGATATTCCAGTAACTCAGCAGCGATTTAAAAAATTCCGGCTCATTGGGCCTGCCAACCGAGACACCCGAATCATTGACCACGTCAATGGGCACACCCGGGTACAGGGTTCGCACCAGAGGCAGGGCAAAAATAGTGCCGAAACCGCCCCCGCTGACACCCATCAACACGATCCGACGCGGTGCGGGGAACGCCTGGACAGTGACATCCAGTGCGGCCGACAGGTTGTGCAGCCCATGGTGAAACTGATCCGTGGTGCCGGGCTCAATACTGCCATTACCATCGATATCGTATTCGGCATCGGAGGCGTGGACACCGCCGTCGCAGTAGGGAAGATACGACATATTCATGCCGGCAATGGGGTTGCCGGGGAGGTCTTCATCGAGAATACCGGCCTTCGGAATACCCGGCGCAGCCGTTTCCGTCGCGGCACACAGGGTATCCCAGCAGCCACCACCGCCCTGCAGAAAAATGACCAGATCCGCGGAGCGGTTATCGCGGGTCGCCATGACGTATTCGCCACCACGCAGGCACATCGGCCCATCGCTGGCACTGAACCGGTGATTTATCACGTCACCATCCACCTCGGACATCATAGGCGTATAGACACCCAAGTAGCGTGTGACGCCCTGGTCGACCAACTCCTGGAAGGGATTGACGTCCTCGACGGGCTGCTCCGGCTCGGGCTCACCCAGCGTCGTCGATAAATTGTTGTTTCCATTGCCGTTGGAGCAGGCGGCCAATACCGATACCAATGCAATTCCAATGAGCGCTTGAGGCACCGAAAGCATCGCGCTTTGCCAAATCTTGAGGTTTTTCATAGTTATTTTACACCTTGGGTTATTGGACACTACATTGTGCATCGCGGCGCTAGCGTACGCGACACCTTATTGCCGATCAAGCCTGCCCTGCGGGCAGGCACTGGCGTCCGTGCTGCGAAACGGATTGATATCCAGGCCACCGCGCCGGGTATAAAACGCCTGGAGATGGAGGAACTCCGGTTCGCAGCGCGAGCTGATGTCACAAAACATTCGCTCAACACACTGCTCGTGAAACTCCTGGTGCTCGCGGTACGCGATAATGTACTGAAGCAGCGAACTGCGCTCTATAGCGGTACCCCGATAATGCAACCACACCGTGGCCCAGTCCGGCTGCCCGGTAACCGGACACAGTGAACGCAGCAAATGGCTGTAGAGTATTTCCTCGACAGTTGACCCGGACTGCACCTGCAATTGCTGCGCCGTCGGCTCACCCGCCCAGGGCGAAACCGTCAACCGATCCAGGCATTCGCCGCTGAGCCTGGCCCCGGCCAGGGAGGCGTCTCCCACCGGTAACAGCTCCAGTGCAACCCTGGCACCCGCCACCGCTTCGATATCGGCAACAATCGTTCCACGCGCAGCGTCGATGCTCGGGAAGCGCGTGCTATTGAGGGAATTCAGGTACAGCTTGAACGATTTTGACTCCACAATATTGGGCGAGTCAGCCGGCACATGGAACCGCCCTACCCACGCCACGGGTTTACCCACATCATCCAGCCAGGACATTTCGTAGGCGTGCCACAGGTCGACGCCGTGAAAGGGAAGCTGATCCCCGATTCCGAGGCCTGTTCGCGCTGTCGACCGGGGGATGGCGTACAGTAACTGCGGCGCGTACTCCTGTACGACCGGCGTGTGCCGCCCCAGTAACAGTTTGCTGTCCCGGCTCGCCACTGCGCCGCTACTGCCTGAGTCGCTTGCCGGAATTGAGAAGGTGCATGCTGAAGGCGAAAGCAATCACGGTGAAAAAAATGATCATGCCAAACGCCACCGGCAGGCTGACATCGGAGACACCCAGCACGCCGTAGCGAAACGCATTCACGACATATACCAGCGGGTTGAGCTTGGAGACATTCGCCCAGAACTCGGGCAGTAAATCCATGGAATAAAACACGCCGCCCAGGTAGATCAGCGGGGTAAGCACAAACGTCGGGACGATGGAAATATCATCAAAACTGTTGGCGTACACGGCATTGATAAACCCGGCCAGGGAGAACAGCGTGGATGTCATCAGGACCACGGTCACGACGATAAAGTAACTGTGAATCTGCAGGCGGGTAAAAAATAGTGAAACCAGCGTCACCACAAACGCCACCAGCAGGCCGCGCGACACGCCGCCCACAACGTAGCCCATCAGGATGGTGACATTGGCAACCGGGGACACCAGCAGTTCCTCAACAGCGTGGCTGAACTTCGACCCGAAAAAGGAGGAGACCACATTGGCATAGGAGTTGGTCACGATGGCCATCATGATCAATCCCGGTACCACAAACTCCATGTAGGTAAAGCCGCCCATATCGCCGATGCGGGAGCCTATCAGCGAGCCAAATATTACAAAATACAGCGACATCGTGATCGCCGAAGGCAGCAGCGTCTGCGTCCAGATGCGCAGGTAGCGCCTGATCTCTTTCCGCAGGATCGTCAGGAACGCCACCCATTGCTCTTTCAGGCTCATGCCGCGCCCTCGACGAGATTGACAAACATTTCCTCGAGACGGTTTGCCCGATTGCGCATACTGCTGACGTGGACACCCTCCGCGCCCAGCACTGAAAAGACCTGGTTGAGGTGCTGCCCCTTCTGTACCTCGACTTCGAGCGTGTGGTCATCGACCCGGCGCACCGTAAAACCCTCTACCGTAATCTCCGATGGCAGGTCTTCCACGCAATCGAGAATAAAGACCTCGCGACTCAACTGTCGCAACAGTGACTTAACAGACGTATTCTCGACGATATTCCCGTGATTGATGATAGCGATATGCCGGCACAATGCTTCAGCCTCCTCCAGGTAATGCGTGGTCAGGATAATCGTCGTACCCTGCTCGTTGATCCGCTTCAGAAACGCCCACATCGAACGGCGCATCTCGATATCGACCCCCGCGCTGGGCTCATCGAGAATCAGCAGGCGCGGTTCATGGATGAGTGAGCGTGCAATCATCAGGCGGCGCTTCATACCACCGGACAACGTGCGCGCCGGGACATCGCGCTGCTCCCAGATCCCGAGCTCGCGCAAGTACTTTTCCGCCCGCTCCCGGGCCATTGTGGGTGGCAGACCGTAATAACCGGCCTGGTTCACGACAATATCCAGCACTTTTTCAAACTGGTTAAAATTGAATTCCTGCGGCACGATGCCGATATGCTTCTTGGCAGCGGGAAAATCGACATCGATATCGACATCGAACACGCGCACCCGGCCGGCCGATTTAGCCACCAGTGAACAGATGATGCCAATAGTGGTCGATTTGCCGGCGCCGTTGGGGCCGAGCAACGCGAAGAAATCGCCCTGCTCCACTTGAAAGCTGATGCCCTTCAGTGCCTCAAAGCCGTTGTCGTAGACCTTGCTAAGGTTTTCAATAGTCAGTGCTGGTATCATCGGGAGAATGCTGTTCACTACTCAGGACAAGCGCGCAATTGTACCCGTATTTTTGCAGGTAGACGACATTACCCATGAATGACCAACAATACCTTGAGCACTGCCACACCCTGCTGGCCGCATTCTCCCGCGAACTGGTGACCAGAACCCAGCAGCTACCGCAGGATCACCCGCTGCGAGAACTGGCTGAGGGCTACCGGAGTCTTGCCGATAACAGCACAGATCTCTACGACAAGGGGCCCGCGTTGGTGGCGCGCCTGTTCGACACATACCCGGAGTTTGCCCCCACCTTTCCCAGGCAGTTGCTGTGGTTCCTGGGCGGCGATTGCCTGCATTACATGGCCGACGAGGAAATCGAGCAGCACCAGCAGCTGGAAGAATTGCGCCTCGCCGCTGCCGCGCGGGGAGAGACCTTCAATTTCCAGGCCGCCAGAGCTAAGCTACTGAACTTACAGTGAAAACAGTCGGCTGAATTAGCGTCCCGCAGGACTTGACGCAATCGCCCTGTCTCCCTACAATGCGCGCCTCTTGATGAAGAGCGCTGCGTCCCCTTCGTCTAGTGGCCTAGGACACTGCCCTTTCACGGCGGTAACAGGGGTTCGAACCCCCTAGGGGACGCCATTCATCAAGCGCCAGATTCGCGGGAATAGCTCAGTTGGTAGAGCGCAACCTTGCCAAGGTTGAGGTCGCCGGTTCGAACCCGGTTTCCCGCTCCAAGTATTACCCCACTACTGAATTCAAAGACAAACTAGAGCGCAACCTTGACAAGGTTGAGGCGGGGCGCGCAGCCTCGCCCGTTCGAACCCGGTTTCCCGCTCCAAGTATTACCCCACTACTGAAATCAAAAACAAACTAGAGCGCAACCTTGACAAGGTTGAGGGGGGACGCCCAGTCCGGGGCGCGCAGCCTCGCCGGTTTGAACCCCTCGCCCTACTCGCCCCCGGACTCCAGCTTCACAGACAAACTGTTAACACAATACCGCAACCCGGTAGGCGCGGGCCCATCCTCAAACACATGCCCCAGGTGCGCGCCGCACGCTTTGCACATCACCTCAGTGCGCAGCATTCCGTGGCTACTATCGCGCTCTTCCTGAATCGCGGCAGCGTCCGCCGGCTGGAAAAAACTCGGCCACCCACATCCCGAGTCATATTTGCTGTCTGAAAGAAACAGCGGCTCGCCACAGCAGCGACAGTTGTAAACGCCCTCCTCCTTACAGTCCCAGTACTCACCGGTAAACGGGCGCTCTGTCCCCTTCTCACGGCAAACGTGGAATTCCTCGGGCGTCAACTTGTCGCGCCAGATTTCGTCATCATGCATGGTCATTCTCCCGATGTGTCATTATTCAGTACTTACACGGTAAAGCACATGATCGTCATAGCCTGTGTTGATAGTGCGATAACCACACAGTGCCTGGTCGAGTTCCGCATCATTGGTATCCACCAGCAGAGGGCGACCATCCAGCCCGGCAAGCTTGGATTTGGCGGCAACTACCGTGATATTTTCCAGCCCCACGGCGCGTATCACCGCGGGCGAGAACTGCTGGTTTCCACGACCGAACAGGTGGCCCTGCCCACCTATAACGGTGACGACCAGACGTGCATGATCGGGGGATTCCCGGAGTAATTGCAACAGGCACTCCTCGTCGGCATCCGTCGCCAACACGATGCCATCGCGGACGACATCCACGCCCAGCAGCGTATTGGGCAGACCGAGTTCATGCATAATTGCCGCTGTCGTCGACCCGGGTCCGATCAGGTAGGTACAGCAGGGATCCATCGTTTCAGCCTGCCAGGTCGCGATGTCAGCGATCGCCAGATCGGGATCTTCGCGACCGCCGATCTTGGTATGCTGCAAATAGTGTCCCTCGCTGGGCACCATCATCTCGCCGTAGAAGCGACTGCGCACCTCGCCGCGGCGAAATGCCTGTTCGTCGATATCGCGCACTTCCCGCGCTTTCACCCCAACCAGCCCGCCTTTCGCCAAACGCAGCAGTAACTCGCCTGCTGCCTCGGGAGACACGGCAAACACTGCAGAGTGCATCTTGACCCCGGCCGGAATCCCCAGCACGGGACACCGCGTACCAATCACATCGAAAATATCGCGGGCAGTGCCGTCGCCGCCAGCGAACAGTATCAGGTCGACACCAGCGGCATACAATTGCGCGGCGGCTTCACGGGTATCGCTGGCGCTAGTAAGGCCTGTTCCGACTGCACCCAGTACCCGGAAGTCGACCTCCAGGCCCCGCAGTGCAAACTCGCCCATATCCCCTGCCCAGCAACTGAAGCGTACCGAAATGGAGGCCGCCGCCAGTGGGCGCAGTGCACGCATGGCTCGCTGCAGTGCCCGCTGCCTGCTTGCAGTGGGAAGCTGCGCAATGCGATCGCGCACCTCGGGTCCGTCGCTACCCTTGAGCGCAAGGCTGCCGCCAAGCCCGGCGAGCGGGTTGATCAACAATCCAATATGCAAAACTCCGCTCATTCTGCGTCACTCACAGCAGCCGTCGAGCAACCGAGCGCCTGCGCCAAGGCTATATGTTCCGGCAAGTGCAGTCCTGTGACGGTGGAACCGGCCAACTCGCGACGTATACGGTAGGATTTTCGCAACAGATCAAAGCCTGTAGCGCTGGCTGGCCCTTCCGTCGCGTCCGCAACGGCCTGGCGCAATAACGCGTCATCCAGGTGAATGTCATAGCGCGCCTGCACCAGATGGCGAAGGAGTCCTGCCCGGGACAGATTATCCGCCACATGAATGGGGGGAGCGCCCCCGGTCCGGGCCGACGATGAAGGGGGTGCCAGTAACAGATACCGACAGACCGCCTCACTTAACATACGTGTGGCCTGCAGCTTGGAATCCCAGCTGTAGCCGGCAATATGCGCCGTTCCCAGCATCACCTGTGCCAGCAAGGCCGGGCAGACGACAGGCTCACCTTCCCAGACATCCAGTACTGTGCGGACGCCAGATTGTGTCTCGAGGTATTCCAGCAGCGCCGCATTATTCACGACCGGCCCGCGGCTTGCATTGATCAGCAGCGTTCCCGGGCGCAGCCGCCGCAGTTCACGACGCCCCAGTAAATGATAACTGGGCCAGGGTTGCTCTCTCGTGAGCTGCGCGTGCAGGCTCACCACGTCGCATTCGAGGACCGTATCCAGCCCGGCGGCATCGGGGATAGTGCTTTGCTCCAGCCAGGGGTCGTATACACGGCATTGGATTCCGAGTGCCGTGAAACGCGCGACAACCGCCTTGCCAATGACGCCGTAGCCAACGACGCCGAACGTACCGCCGCCCAGCAGTTGTTCCAGCTTATCCCCTTCGGACGCGATTGCGGCGAGCACATACTCAACCACGGAGTTGGCATTGGAGCCGGGCGCGTGCGCAAAGCCGATACCACTTCGCCTGAGGTATTCCCGATCGATATGATCAAATCCGCTGGTGGCAGTGCCCACAAATTTGACGGATGTACCGCCCAGCAGCGCCTCGTCCACGCGAGTGACTGAGCGCACCAGCAGAATGTCCACACCATCCAGTTGTGCGCGTTCGAGTGTTCGGCCCGGCGCACGTCGAATTACCGCATAGGAGCCGAAGTACTCCTCGGCAGCGGGAATATTTTCATCCGCCAGCACAGTGGGATTCACCGGGGAAGGCACTCCGTAACGCCGTCGCTCATCGACACTCAGCCAGGCTGAAACACAGTTGCCGCGCTGGCACATGGGTGCCGAATTCATGAGACAGCGCGCGGTAGAAGTCTGCAGCCCGCGAGGGCAGTCCCTCGCGCTGCCAGGCAAACACCTGTTCGAGTACGGACTGCTGAAATTGCGCCTGATCGTGTGCGCCGCTATTCGTTAACTCAAGGTTATCGACGCTGACCTGGAAGCGATAGCCGCACGCCTTGGAAAAAAACCACTCGAGCGCCTGGGGTTTGCGCTCAACGGCTTCAAAGGCGAGCTGTTGCTCAGCACATCGCCCCTCGGGTGCATACCAGTAGCCGAAGTCCGGTTTGCGCCTGCGCTCGGCCCCCGCGAGACACCAGTGTGAGACTTCATGCAGAGCACTGGCGAAATAATCATCGCGATAGTACAGCACGCTACATTCGCCGACTGCGATTGCGGGTTGGTATAGAGGCTCATCCGCACCACCGCACAAGCGGGTATTGTAGGCGTCGAAAAAGCACGCGTTAAAAACCTGCTCCAAACGCACGGACAAAAAAGGCTCGACTGCGTTGATAGTGGCGTGCCCGTTCGATTGCATCACGCCGATGCCTGTTTGCGCAGCAGGTAGCGATACTGTCCGTCAAACTCATCGTGGTGTAACAGCTCATGCCCCAGAAACACACAAAACTTCGGGATATCCCGTTCAGTCGAGGGGTCCGTCGCGAGCACCTGCAGGGTCTCCCCGACGGCGATATCACGGATACGGTTATGCAGTAACATCACCGGCTCGGGACAGTACAGGCCGGTGGCATCCAGTATGTGATCGGGCTTGTCGTTCATGGTGGCGTATTTTATCAGCTGTTGAGCAACAGTTCTGCCTGCGCGCGCGGCAACAAATCCCACTGCTCAGAGTCGGCATCGTAAAGCAGTTGCAGGTCAGCCCTGAGCAGTTGCATGCGCAGTTGCTCGACTTTTTCTTCGAGCGTGCACTCCCGCTCGCCATAATCAGTGCCATCGCGAGAGGCAAACTCCTCAAGCAGCGCCTGCAGCACTTCAGCCTGCAAACGCTGCGGCGGAACCATCACAAATTCTGCCATGTTCTGGTTCTACTCCTTCTGGTTACGGCGATAGCGCGCTAATATACGGTCTGTGCCTACGAATGTGGAGTCAAAACTGTGCAAACTTCCTTTATCGTCACCTTCATCGGTGATGACCGCCCAGGACTGGTAGAACAACTGTCCGCTGTGATTGAGAAAAACCAGGGCAACTGGCATGAAAGCAAACTCTCGCAACTGGGTGGCAAGTTCGCCGGGCTGATCCTGGTCTCCCTACCCGACGACGGGGGGCCATCGCTGGAAGCGGATCTTGCCGCCCTGGCCGCCAGTGGCATCAGTGTGCGTGTCACTCCGCTGGAAACCACCGCATCCGTTCAGGCTGCCTCGCCAGTGCCGGGACGGGAGATCACCCTGACCGTCATCGGCCCCGACCGCCGCGGCATTGTGCGGGAAATCTCAGCTGCACTCGCACAACGGCAAATCAATGTGCTGGAGATGGATACCGATGTCCAGAGTGCACCGATGAGCGCAGAGCCAATCTTCCGGGCATGCATTGAAGCGTGGATACCTGAGGAAGCCAACATGGATGACCTGCAGGCAAGCCTTGATGAAATCGCGGATAACATGACACTGGAGATAGACCTGGTATAGCGAACTCGGCGGCGCCTAACTGTTGTCGCCGCCAAGCAACTTGCGCAGGCCGACCCATACCCCTACACACACCGCAGCCAGTACAATCGTGCCGCCGGCAACCACCAGTGTCCCTACCAGCAGATCGGCCATTTCCCGCCGGGATATGCCGAACTGTTCGATTGCCGCCCAGACCAGGACCACAAGCGAGGCCAGGCTCAGCAGCAGGGTGCGATAGAAGCGGCGGCTGGCCTTGGTCATCGGAGATGCGTGCTCAGCGGGCCTTGCCAACCGGTTTGGCAGCGGGAATAACCGGCGTATCGCACTGCACATCCATATTCTGGGCGCGATGGCGCAGCACATGATCCATCAGCACAATGGCCAGCATCGCCTCGGCGATCGGCGTCGCGCGAATCCCCACACAGGGGTCATGCCGGCCATGTGTGACGATCTCCGTGGGGGCACCACTAACGTCAATGGTCGCGCCCGGCTGGCGTATGCTCGAAGTCGGTTTCAGGGCGAGACTGACCGTAATATCCTGCCCGCTGCTGATGCCGCCCAGCACACCGCCGGCATTGTTGCCAATGAAACCCTCGGGCGTCAGCAGATCCCGGTGCTCGCTGCCGTGCTGTTCTACCGCGTCGAACCCCGCGCCTATTTCCACGCCTTTAACTGCATTGATACCCATCATCGCGCTGGCGATGTCAGCATCCAGGCGATCAAAGACAGGCTCACCCAATCCCGGCATCACACCGCTGGCCACCACATTGATGCGCGCGCCGATGGAGTCACCGCTTTTTATCAGGGCAGCCATGAACGCTTCCATATCGGCCAGCTTATCCGGGTCCGGACAAAAAAACGGGTTGGTCTCCACGATATTCCAGTCGACCTGCTCTACGGCGATGGGCCCCAGCTGTGCCAGGTAGCCGCGGATCTCTATACCGTAGCGTGACGACAGGTATTTTTTGGCGACCGCACCGGCGGCAACGCGCATCGCTGTCTCCCGTGCGGACGAGCGACCGCCGCCGCGGTAATCGCGGAAGCCGTATTTCTGGTTGTAGGTATAGTCCGCATGAGCCGGCCTGAACGTGTCCTTGATATTGGAATAATCCTTGGAGCGCTGATCGGTATTCTCAATCATCAGCCCAATCGGAGTGCCTGTCGTGACGCCCTCGAACACCCCGGACAGGATGCGGACTTCATCGTCCTCGCGCCGCTGCGTGGTAAAACGGGAGGTGCCCGGCTTGCGGCGATCAAGGTCGCGCTGCAGATCAGCGGTTTCCAGCGGCAGCCCCGGCGGGCAGCCGTCAATAATACATCCCAGGGCGGGACCATGGCTCTCGCCAAAGCTGGTCACTGTGAATAGCTTGCCGATCGAATTACCCGCCATAGTCTCTGAGTGTTCCCTGGTACCGCCGCTTCGAAGCGGCATATTATAGGCCTATTCGCGCCCGCTTGTGGTGGAATCTTGCAACTCGGCCGCTGTCAGCGTGAACACGCCCTCCCCGCCCTGTTCGAACTCTACCCAGGTAAAGGGCATCCGTGGGAAAGCCGCCTCGAGCGCGGGCCAACTGTTGCCTACCTCAACTATCAGCAATCCGCTGTCACGAAGATAGGCCCCCGCCGAACTGAGGATTCGGCGGGTCAGATCCAGCCCGTCGGCACCCGAGCCGAGCGCGAGTTCGGGCTCATGGTGATACTCGGCGGGCATACTGGCAAGGTCGGCAGCATCAACATAGGGAGGGTTGCTCAATATCAGGTCATAGCGCACATCGCCCAGTGCATCGAACAGGTCGGACTGGCAGATACTGACCCGCTCCTCGACGCCCAGCAACCTTGCGTTTTCTCGCGCCAGTTGCAGCGCAGCTTCATCGACATCCAACAAATCCACATGGACATCGGGGAAATAGTGCGCTGCAGCCAGGCCGATACACCCTCCCCCGCAGCACAAACCCAGAACGCGCGCCGGAGGGGGGCCACTGTACCAGGGTTGAAAATCGCCGAGGATTAGCTCGGCAATCGGGGAGCGCGGAATAATCGCACGCTGGT